>JAGYKN010000039.1 GCA_018401615.1 Burkholderiaceae bacterium | reverse complement strand
ATGCGCCAGATGCTGAGACCCTCTATGGCGACGCTAAGAAGGGGTACACCGGTTACCCCTCGTATCGTCCGATGGCCGGCCTGGTTTCGAATTAATCATTTAGGGCTCACCAGCACTACACCATGTGGCATCAGTCCATTCTTGATCACTCCCTTTTCTCCTGGCTAACAGCACTTGCGTTGTTCCTATGTGTGGTGTTGGGCGGGAAACTTTTATGTCGCCTAGGCCTCAGAGAACTGCAAAAACTGGCTGATAGATCCGATTGGAAGGTGCATGGTTTTTTGTTAGAGGTGCTCAGAGCGAACAACACGCTGCTGGTGACGGTCCTGGGCATGCTGGCAGCACTGCAGGTGTTGCAACTCTCAGACCGGGCGGAAGAGATCACTGTCGATGTGATGCTGATTTTGCTGATTCTTCAGTCAGGCCTGTGGGCACACAGAGGCATAGAGGCGGGTCTGAAATGGCGATTTGCCCAGGCAGACGATGCGCGTGAAGGCGCTAGTCGCATAACACTGGGCCTCTTATCTTTTCTGGGTAAGTTGCTCGTGTGGGTCATCGTGGTGCTGATGGCCCTCGATAACCTGGGCATCAACATCACGGCTCTGGTGGCCAGCCTAGGTATTGGTGGTGTCGCAGTGGCGCTGGCAGTGCAAAACATCTTGAGCGATTTGTTTGCCTCTCTGTCGATCGCAATCGACAAGCCCTTTGTAATTGGCGACTTTGTCATCGTAGATGACCTAATGGGAACCGTGGAACATGTTGGACTCAAGACCACACGACTGCGTAGCCTCCACGGCGAGCAGATCATCTTTGCCAACAATGACCTGCTGCAGAGTAGGGTTCGTAACTTTAAGCGGATGAGCCAACGGCGCTGCAGCTTTCACTTTGGTGTGAACTATGCGACCACAGCCGACCAGCTAGAGCAGATTCCTGCCACCGTTGAATCCATCATAAAGAGTCAGCCGCAGGTGACATTTGGGCGCGCGCATTTCAAATCATTCGGCGAGTCTTCACTTGATTTTGAAGTCGTTTATTTTGTGCTCAGTGCTGATTACGACCTATATATGGATGTGCAACACGCCATTAACCTCTTGCTCGTTCGACGCTTTGAACAAGATGGTATCGCCTTCGCCTTTCCCACACGCACACTTCACCTACACACCGCCTAATTGGACGCCTCTATCGCCCCTCGCTCAGGTCTTGAACTCATTCTGGCAACCGATCTAGACGGTACGTTTTTACCTCCAGAGAACATGTATGAGGGGGCGCGACTCTACCGCCTCATCCGCGAACATCGCGAGCGCATCGCACTGATTTTTGTTACCGGCCGAGGCTTTGAAAGTATCCTGACGCTGCTCGACGATCCGTCTATTCCGATACCTGATTACATCATTGCCGATGTGGGCGGTACCTTATTGCGACGGCAGGGAGATGGTTTTTCGCCCATCTTGCCTCTTCAAGACGAGATCACCCAAGGCTGGCAAGGGCGTGAGCAGATTTTGGCAACAGCACGTCAAATTGAGGGCCTTCATTTTCAAGAAGTGCCGCAGGAGTACCGCTGCTCGTTTACCTATGACAGCGACGCTGTGAGGATTCAGGCACAGGCGTTGGCTCAGTCCCTTGGCCTTGACCATCTGGTGTCGGCCAACAGGTACTTTGACTTCTTGCCCCGTGGCGTGTCTAAAGGCAATAGCCTGATGCGCCTGCTGAGCACCGAGGGGCTCTCACCCGATAAGGTCCTGACCGCAGGAGACACGCTCAATGACTTGTCGCTTATGCGCACTGGCCTCAAGGGCGTGGTGGTTGGCAATGCTGAGACGGGTTTAAAGGAGGCAGTGCTGCAGGATCGGCAGGATGGTGCCGTCCGGCCCGTGCACCTGGCTCGCGCTGCTGGCCCATTGGGAATCCTTGAGGCCATACGGCACCACGCCTTTCACCGCCTGCTGGGCCTCGCGCCGGCTGAAACCATTCCTCTGCAAGGCGATGCCGAATTGGTGATGGTCTACCACCGCCAACCCTTTGATGAAACCTCTACCGACACCGGAATCATGCGTAGCCTGCCCAAAAGCCCCAACGGCATCTTGCCCACCTTATTGGGCTGTTTTGCCGATGGTCGTGAAGGCGCCTGGGTGGCCTGGTCTCTGCAGTCAAGTCGAGCGCCCGAGGCCAGCGTCTTCGAACAAAACGTCTGGGTTGACCGAGACCTTTACCCCAATTTAATGGCCAGTCGGGTTGCCCTAACGGCAGATGACGTGGACTTGTTTTACAAGCAGTTTTCCAAAGAGGCCTTGTGGCCGGTGCTGTTTTCTTTTCCAGAACGTGTGACTTTCAATGAGTCTCATTGGCAGCATTTCTGTGAGATTAACCGCCTATTCGCTGAGCGAACTGCCGCTGCCACACAGGAGGGAGCGACGGTTTGGATACACGACTACAACCTCTGGATGGTGCCTTCGTATCTGCGTGCGCTCAGGCCAGATTTACACATCTGCTTTTTTCACCATACAGCCTTTCCGGGTGCTGACATCTTCAACATACTCCCTTGGAAAGGGCAGATCGTGGCCAGTCTGCTCAAGTGTGACTACGTCGGTTTTCACATTCCCCGCTATGTCGAAAATTTTGTCGATGTAGTCCGCTCAAACGTCAGCTGCAATGTTGTCAGCAAGACCTCTTGCGCACCAGACTGGCTCACCTATGGTTGCGCCTTGGGCGTCGAGGAGATGACGCTTCAACTCAGTTCGCCCTATGGACTGGTTGGTGTTGGGGCGCACCCGGTGGGAATTGACAACGAGAGAATTGCGCAGCTGGTGAAAACCGAATACACGCAAAAAGGCATGCGCGATCTGCTCGCAGAGGCCCGTGGTCGAAAAATTGTGTTGTCGGTGGAACGGCTCGATTATGTCAAAGGCCCGATCGAAAAAATGCAAGCCTTTGAGCGGTTTTTGGAAGAGTATCCGCAATGGCATGAAAAGGTAATCATGCTCAACATCGTCACCCCTGCCGCCACTGGTATGGTGATCTACGAAGAGACACGTCAGCAGTTAGACCGTATTGTGGGTCGCATCAACGGCCGCTTTGCCAGTATGAACTGGACACCCGTGCGCTACTTCTACCGAAGCTTGCCGTTCGAAGAGTTAATGGCCTTTTATCTGGCCTCCGATGTTGCATGGATAACGCCCTTGCGCGACGGTCTGAATCTTGTTTGCAAAGAGTACGTATCGGCCAAAGCAGTCGACCAGACGCCAGGGGTCTTGGTGTTGTCTGAATTTGCAGGCGCAGCGGTGGAACTAAAGGGCGCCATCTTGACCAACCCGCACGACGAGAACAACCTGGTTCAAGTGCTTGAATCGGCCCTGTCTCTCAGCGCAGAAGAGGCACATTACAAGATGCGGCAACTCCAGGAGCGAGTGCTCAGCTATGGCGTGAGGGCTTGGTCTGAGGACTTCTTGGGCAGTGCGCGCGGTCAGCTTCCTCTGAGTTAAACCAAGGTGTGGGTGGCCTGCAAGCTTCGCAGCTTGTCTTGGGTGGGCATTGAGAGCCATCTGAGCCAGCGCCAAAGGCCCAGGGTTGAGAGTAAGGTTATTTTGCATTACTAATATGATTGTCTCAATATCAACAAAGACAAGACCATGGCGACATTAACGGTGACCACTCGAGGGCAGGTGACATTCAGAAAGGATGTGCTTCAGCATCTGGGCATTGAGCCAGGAGGCAAGATCGAACTCGATTTGTTGCCAGATGGCCGTGGGCTGCTAATGGCTGCGCGTCCGACCGGGTCGATCGAGGGCTTTGTGGGACTACTTTCCGGGCAGACCAGTAAAGTCGCCACCATTGAAGAAATGAATGCTGCCAGCCAGAGGAGTTGGGCTGGCGAGCCGTGAAGGTATCGGTCGACACCAACGTTCTTGTTCGCGCGGTGGTGTCTGATGACCCCAGGCAGGCCAAGGTGGCGACCGAGTTGCTGAAAAAAGCCGATGTCATAGCAGTTGCGTTGCCCTGTTTGTGCGAGCTCGCTTTCTCGTCCCAGGGCCAGTCGGCTCGACTGTTATGGGGGGATACCCGGGCGCCGTTCGGTCAACCCCACCTGTTACACATTGCAAGAGTTCGAAATGCGCCGAGCAGGGCGCCTGTCGGGTCTTTAAGAAGCGCTCGACCCTAGCGATTCAACTCATTTCGGCAGTTCGGCGACCGACGGTGCGTCGCGTTGCGACAGACCACCTTTTTCTTCAATAAAAGAAACAATCTCGGCAACACCTGCACCCTCCTTGAGATTGGTCATCACCCAGCGTTTATCGGGTCGCATTCGGGCCGTATCGTGTCGCATCACATCTAAGCTGGCACCCACGTAAGGCGCAAGGTCAGATTTATTGATCACGAGTAAATCGCTGCGGGTGATCCCAGGCCCACCTTTGCGGGGAATCTTTTCCCCACCAGCCACATCAATCACATAGATGGTGAGGTCGGAGAGCTCTGGGCTAAAGGTAGCGGCAAGATTGTCTCCCCCGGACTCAATGAAGATCACGTCGAGATCTGGAAATCGCGCCTGCATCCTGTCGATCGCCTCCAGGTTAATGGACGCATCCTCCCGAATGGCGGTGTGTGGACAACCGCCAGTCTCAACTCCCATGATTCGATCGGCGGGCAAGGCTTTTGCGGCCACCAACAGACGCTCATCTTCCTTGGTAAAAATGTCGTTGGTCACAACAGCCAACTGATACTTGGCGCGCATGGCCTTGCACAGCATTTCAACCAAGGTTGTTTTTCCAGATCCGACGGGCCCGCCAATGCCGACGCGAAGCGGTGTCTTGCTAGGGATGAACATTGAAGACCTCTCTTAAGTTGTTTCTGCTCAGTTGCGAAAAACGTCAGCTTCTAAAGAGCCTGCTGTACTGCGTTTCATGCCGGCATGAGGTGATTGCAAGACCAGAGGCGGCAGAGCCAATGTCATGGACGCTGCATGCAGCAGACAGCACAAGAGCCTTCTCAATTAATGGCTTCAAGTTGTGCAGGACCACCTGACCGCTGCTGTGTCCCAGTGGAATATGTTGACAGCGGCCAACACCTGATTCTCCACCCATGACCAGGCGTAGGCGGCCAGAGCGAGGTCCTCAGGTGTCTTGGTTGCTGCAGAGCAGGCAGCCACCGCAGCAGGATAGGCCCAATGCTTAATTGTGTTCCTCAGATGCGTCAGTGAGTCAGCCCCTGGCCACTGATCAAAGAGCCGACTCATCGATTGACCCATCTGAATGGTCTCCAGTCGGAATTCTGCTGTCTCACGCGTTGCAATCAAGAGCTGGTTAGCAGCCACAAGCCGATCAGTATCTTGGGCATTGACCGCCCGATAGACTTCACGCCAGAGCACCAATTCCTGCTGAGCAAGGCTTAACAAGAGCACATCTTCAATCCAACCTTGTGCCGACGGCTGGTCTCTGACAAGGCCCTCCTCAATGGCCTGCTCTAGGCCTTGCGAGTAGGCAAAGGCGCCAACCGGAAGAGCAGGGCTGGCCAGGTGAAGCGCTGTGAGGGCTGCGTGGATCTCAGGATTTGTCATGCGCTTGGCGAGAGAGCTCTTCACCGATGTTGCCCATTTTGCGGTCGATGTCGTCAACCCCACCATGGCCGTGGCCGTGGCCGTGGCTGTGTATGTGGCTGTGTCCGTGGCTGTGAACGTGGCCGTCGCCACTCGGTGCCATCGCTCCATGGTGGGAGTGCGATGGGGCGTGCGTTGATGCGCCATGGTAGGCACCTTTTTCTGGCTCGAAGGGCTGCTCGGTCAGCTTAATGGCGCCTCCAAGTCGCACCACCATATCGGCCAGCACTGGGTCGGACTCAATATAGATGGCATGGGTGGTGAGCATTGCGCTGACATGCCGATTGGCGAGGTGATAGACCAGGCGGAGCAGTTGAAATGGGGTGTCGGCTGTGATCTCCAATAGAGATTCTGCTGCCGCCCGAATCAGGACCTGCTCGCCTGCGTCGCTCGCCAGAACATCGCCGTTGGCAAGAGTGGTTCCACGTGGCAGCAAAATAACCGCGGCTTGGCCGTTGTCCATCACGATGGGGAGTCTTGACCGCTGCCGTTCACGCCAGGTGAGCACGACGCACGGCAGGGCGGCAAGGGCGGGGCCAGAGACGGTACTGGAAGATTGCCTGCTGGTGAGTTGTAAGGACATCAGTCGTGACGCGGCCCTAATGGGTAAAGGCGTGATGAGACGAGTCGAATGGACATTTCAAGCAAAACCTAAAAGAGAAAATAACGCTGCGCCATCGGCAGCACCTGGGCGGGTGGGCAATCGAGCAGCACGCCGTCGGCATAGACCCTGTAGTTCTCCGGGCTCACGGTGATCACCGGCAGAGCGGTGTTGAGCTTCATGTCGGCCTTGCTGAGTTGTCGCACGCCGCGAACCGGACTGATGCATCGTTTTAGCCCAAGCCTGTCGGCAAGTTGCCCGTCAATTGCCAGCTGCGGCAAAAAGGTAAGAGACGTTGCTGCGATGGCCGAGTGGGCCGCTCCAAATTGGGGCCTAAAGTGGACGGGTTGCGGGGTGGGGATGGAGGCATTCGGGTCGCCCATTGCTGCCATGGCAATCATGCCGCCCTTGAGAACTGTAAAGGGCTTGACCCCGAAGTAGGCTGGCTTCCAGATGACAAGGTCAGCCCACTTGCCCACCTCGATGGAGCCAACCTCAGTGGCAATACCGTGGGTGATGGCTGGGTTGATGGTGTACTTGGCGATGTAGCGCTTGATTCTTGCATTGTCATGTTCACGCGGGTCTGATGCACCTGGCTCGCTCAACGCGCCTCTCTGAACCTTCATCTTGTGGGCTGTCTGCCAGGTGCGCAGAATGACCTCTCCCACCCGGCCCATCGCCTGACTATCAGAGGCGATCATGGAAAACGCCCCCATATCGTGCAGGATATCCTCAGCGGCAATGGTTTCTTTACGAATGCGGCTCTCTGCAAATGCAATGTCTTCTGCTATTGAGGCGTCAAGGTGATGACAGACCATCAGCATGTCCAGGTGCTCATCAATGGTGTTGACCGTGTAAGGACGAGTGGGGTTCGTTGAGGACGGCAGCACGTTGGCCTCCCCGCAGATTCGAATGATGTCAGGCGCATGGCCACCGCCAGCGCCTTCGGTGTGATAGGTGTGAATCACTCGGCCCTTGATCGCAGCGATCGTGGCCTCAACAAAACCGGACTCATTTAGGGTGTCTGTGTGAATGGCAACCTGCGTGTCTGTCTCATCCGCAACGCTCAGACAGGTATCGATTGCCGCGGGCGTCGAGCCCCAGTCCTCGTGGAGCTTAAGGCCAATGGCGCCCGCACAGATCTGTTCCGTCAGCGGCTCCTTCTGTGAGGCATTGCCTTTGCCCAGAAAACCCAGATTCATCGGGTAGGCCTCGGCTGCCTGCAGCATGCGGGCCAGGTGCCAGGGCCCAGGTGTGACAGTGGTGGCAAATGTGCCCGTGGCAGGCCCGGTGCCACCACCAAGCATGGTGGTCACACCAGAGCAGAGTGCCTCCTCAATCTGCTGTGGACAGATGAAGTGAATATGACTGTCTACGCCGCCAGCCGTGACAATCATGCCCTCACCAGCGATGATCTCCGTGCCAGGGCCGATGACGATCGTCACGGCAGGTTGAATATCGGGATTCCCCGCCTTTCCGATGCCGCTGATGCGTCCGTCCTTCAGGCCAATATCAGCCTTAACAATGCCCCACCAATCAATGATCAGGGCATTTGTGATGACGGTGTCAGCGCAGTCTGCGCTCATCCTCTGGGACTGACCCATTCCGTCACGGATGACCTTGCCGCCGCCAAATTTCACCTCCTCACCGTAGACCGTGAAGTCCTTCTCGACGCAGGCAAAGAGATCTGTGTCGGCAAGTCGAACCCGATCTCCGACGGTTGGTCCAAACATCTCGGCGTAGGCCTGGCGGGAGATTTTCATTGGTCTAACCTTCCCATGACCTTTGCGTTAAAGCCCATCACAATGCGATCGCCTGCCAAGGCAACAAGTTCCACCTCACGCTCTTGGCCTGGTTCAAACCGGACAGCCGTGCCAGCGGTGATGTTTAGGCGAAAACCCCGTGCAGCCAGACGATCGAAGGATAAAAATTCGTTGGTCTCAGCAAAGTGATAATGCGAGCCAACCTGGATGGGTCGATCTCCCGTGTTGCAGACCTTTAGTCTCAGGGTCTCGCGACCGACGTTCATTTCAATATCGCCAGCACAGACCTGTGTCTCACCCGGAATCATTGCGACCGCCCCCTTGCAACAGCGCGTCGAATCAGAAACGCAAACACCAGCACGCCAGCACAAAGAGAGCTCAATGTCAGAGCATGGCTCTCAAGCAGGTGTAATAGAGCGTGGACAACTGTATTACCGTGGCCATCGTGTGCGTAGACGGACGCATTGATGCAGGCAAGGTAGGCGAGTGCAATAAGGGTGTGTCTCATGGTTGATTCCTCATTGAATGGGTTGATGAACAGTCACGAGCTTGGTGCCATCAGGAAAGGTGGCCTCTACCTGAATGTCTGCAACCATCTCCGGCACCCCCTCCATCACGTCCTTGCGAGTCAGCAATGTCTTGCCAAAGTACATGAGATCGGCCACAGTCTTGCCGTCTCGGGCGCCTTCCATGATTGCTGCGCTGATGAGCGCAATCGCCTCGGGTACGTTTAGTTTTACGCCGCGCGCCATTCGTCTCTCAGCCAGCAGTGCCGCTGTGAAGATGAGCAGCTTATCCTTCTCTCTTGGGGTCAAATCCATCTCAGGCTCCGTGTTTCAGTCACTCTAATAGGCATCAGGTTGCCCATATTCTTGGCGAGATTGCGCTGCGGTCAAACAATCGGGGACGCAACTGCGACCAGCCTACAAGAAGTTGGGCACGCAGGAAAGTGGGTGACCCTAGCACTCGCCCCACTAAGAGTCTCGTGTGAAGCATTGTCCAGGCAACACCCGGATTTGCATGGCGAAGGTCATGGACATCGGTTTCAGACCAGGGCGACGAGGCACTGCTGACTGCCCAGCAGGTGGCCATTGCATGGTGACCGCGAAGTCCGATGGGGGAGTTGAACAGGGCATCTGCGCCCCTTAGGTGAAGTCGATCACTCCAGACGAGCTGCTCATCTAACTCGATCTCTAGCAACTGACGCAGGCGCCCGTTTCGGAACGACTCTCCAGACGCCTTTCGACCAAAGACAAAGATATCCCAGCCAAAGAATCGACCCGTGGCCTCGACCGCCACCCTCCAGGTCGACGCGATGTCTGCATGATCGAAAATAATCGCCTCCTGCGGCATCCACTCGAGTGCGCCGGCCACTCTCATATGAATGGACTGTGTGGCCTGTGAGCCGCTCGAGCCGTACCACTTGGTCGCACCTGGCGTTGTGATCAGTGCCCCTGCACCAATTGAGCAATTGATATCGAGATCGAGTTGATCACCCCCCGCGATGCCACCCGGCGGATGGACAATGATGGCATGGCAGGGGGTGCCACCCTCAGGGTAGAGTGCCTTTTGAATCCGAAGGGGCCCCTGATGACGTGACAAGAGGCGTGTCTTGCCATTGGCAGAGGGGTCCGTATCAAAGCAAAGCGACAGCCTGGCAGGCCAGGGCTCCTGCGCACTGATCACGGTGGCACTGGCGCC
>JAGYKN010000038.1 GCA_018401615.1 Burkholderiaceae bacterium | reverse complement strand
GCTCGACGTGACCATGGCCTTTTGTGGCCACACGGACATTCAGAACGTCAACACCAACATCTTGCTGCCCGGTACCTTTCCGAAGGCTTGACCGCGCCTCGATCACAGCGCTGACCTGTCTTTGATGTATTTTCTGGCCATTGAGGATGACGTGGGAAAGAAAAGTCCGACCAATTAATTCAGTACGTGGGGGGTGGCATCAATACCTTTGTAATTGTTTTAATAATTTTCTTACTCATGCTGGGTCTGGGTTATCAGAGTGTTCAGCGAGTGGTGAAAGACTCTGTTCTCGAGCGAACGGACCGAGTTGGTCTTGCATTTTTGATTTCAATAAGCGTGCACATACCGTTTTACATTGTCTATGCTTTGAAATTGAACGCCTGGTGGTTGTTGATTCTGTATGGCGGGGTGTGGACCTCTGGTGTTCTATTCATCAGATCAAGGATCGCAATCCCGTTTTCTTTTCTGCAGTCGGTGAAACTCTTTTTCCTGATCCTCAGAAAATTCCTCAAGGTTGTTCTCATCGCAATAGGCATCATTGCCTTCATAAAGGTGGCAATCATTGGTGGCGCATCATTTTTAGACTCGGGATGACGTGATTCGACGCGCACTGCAGCCCCGGCAGTGCGTCTAGCGCTAGAGGCCGATCACGCCTCCATCGTCGCGAGTGATGGCAATGGTGGCAGAGCGGGGCCGGCCGGCTTTGCCATGGCCATGGTTGCCTGGCCAATGACTCTCGTAGCGCTCCTCAAGCAGGTCGGGGGCGGTGGTGTTTTCTCCCGGATGCTGGATGTTTACAAAGAGGGTCTTGCCATCCGGGGTCTCACACAAGCCGGTGATTTCGGCTCCCTTTGGCCCAACGAGGAATCGTCTGAGCCGATGCTCACTTAACGAGGCGCCGATTCGGGTGACCTGCTCAGATGTCTGGCCATCGAGTTCATTTTGAATGGTGAGGAAGCGGCCGTCGCCCAGTTTCCCGGGCAGGGCAGCCACCATCATGCAATTGGTCTCATCGGTCATGGCGCCGTCATCGGTTTGTATCCAGCAGATGCCCGTGGCCTGACTAAACCAGATGCCATCGGGCGATGAAAAGCTGTTGTCGGCCGTCAGGCCTGAGAGGTTGGCGGGGCCTGCATCCTCCTCTGCCCCGAATAGAAAAATATCCCACGAGAAGCGCATGGAATCGGATCGGCCTTGTTCTTCCTTAAACCGAAGGATGTGTCCGTTGGGATTACCTGCCCGCCTCTTGCCATCCGCATCCCGGTAGGCCCGAGGGTTGGCAGCGTTGGTTTTCCCCGGTGTTCGGTTGCGCTCGTTGTTGTTTGTCATGGAGAAAAATATCTCGCCACTGGTGGGGTGCCGTGCAGCCCATTCCGGGCGATCCATTGGCGTGGCCCCCACGGCGTCGGCCGCGAGCCTCGCGTAGACAAGGACTTCTGCCTGGCTCTGAAAGCCAAAGGTCTTCTCAGACTGAATGGCTGGGTTATCGATCTGCAGCGCCAACCACTCTCCAGTGCCATCGGGCAAGAAGCGGGCAGCATAGAGGCTACCGTCGTTGAGGTAGCGGTGTCCTGACTCAAGGCCGCCGGCGGAATCTGCAGGATTCCAACGCGCCTTTGAGACGTACTTGTAGATGTACTCATTGCGTCCATCGCAGCCCATGTAGACCGACAGCGGCTCGCCCTTGATGGGCTCGCTAAAGAGGGCTGCCTCGTGGACGAAACGGCCAAGCGACACTCGTTTGATGGGGGGCTTGTCGGCCTGGGTTGGATCGATCTCCATTACGTAGCCAAAGGTATTGGGCTCTTGCCGATAATCGTGGGCTGGGGTGGCACCCTTGCGGGCGGTGTCCCAACGGGCAAATCGGCTGTCCTTGGGGTCGGCGGTGTGCCAGCCCTGCGAGCGGTGTCGTGTCCCCTCTTTAAGGTGCGCAGTGACCACGCCATAGCGCTGCAGGGCATGTTGACTGCGGGGGTCTGGCGGCTCGCCGCCCTCGGTCATGCTGAAGTAGGGGTAGAAGTTTTCCTCGCAGGTCAGGTAGGTGCCCCATGGGGTGCGGCCCATGCCGCAATTGTTGATGGTGCCCCGGCAGCGTTGGCCCGTTGGATCGTAGCGGGTGGCAAGGAGGCGGCCAATGGCGGGCATCTCCGCCCTTGGTCCCGACACCAAGGCCGGTGTCTCGGGGGTGATGCGGCGGTTGAACAAGGAACCGCGCACCATTCGCCAGCCCGAGGGTCCGTGGCGAACCTCGACGATCGAGACGCCATGCAGATTGATCTCCTTGAGGACTTCTGCCACGGGGCGAGCGCCACCGTCCCACTGCCCAAATTGGTGAAACTTCAAGCCCGTCTTACTGCCGCTGGTCTGGCCGTTTCGATGCAAGAATGCAGCCTCAGCGGAGCTCTCGTGATTGACGACCAACAGCGCGCGGCCGGTGTTGTCGGTTGTGTAGCGTCCCGCCTCGGTGATGAAGAATATGTCCAGGCCGTCGTGCTGATCGCCCACTCGCTGGCTGAAGTCGTCGGTCTCGAGGCCCAGGCCGGTAAAGCCAGGCACCTCAAAGTTCAGGGCATCGCCCGTGGCGTGAATGACTTGATAGCGGTAGCCCGGGGGCAGGGTGACGTCATCGGTGAGTTGCTTGGAGACGGGTTGAAAGGACAGGGCATTGGGTGTGGCGAGGCTTCTATGGGCCGACCATGCTCTGTGAGGCCAGCACATGGCCGAGGCTAGGCTGACGAGGCCCGCTCCGCCCACCAGCACCTGTCGGCGCATGCGCACAGGTGGGTCATTCTCGGGCGTGGTCTGAAGGTCTGGTGAGGTGTGTTGGTTCATAACCGTGTTTCTGACACGGTTCTGTTACCGCCGTGTGAAGGCAGCCGCTTCTGCTGGCACCAGCGTTGCGCTAACGCAGTAACCACCAAGCCGCCATCTGGCGGCCAGTTCAATTCCATCGGGAATCGATTCAAAGAGTTCCGGCCTCGGATACACCTCGAATCGGTTGAGAAATCCCAGCAGTGCCTTGCGGGCACCGGCTGGCCAGCCCCGCATGTCCCCGAAATCCACCAGGTGAATTGCCCCGCCCTCCCGCAGCCAGCCACTGGCATTTTGAATCGCCAGAGCCGGCTCGGGCATCATCGAGAGCGAATACGGAAACAAGACCGCATCCACAGCATCCGGTGGCTGATAGGACTCGGCATAGCCGTGGACCAACGCAACCTGATCTCTCAGCCCCGCCCGCAGGATGTTTCGTTGGGCCACCTCCAACATGGCCTGAGAGGCATCGACTCCAATGATCTTTAGATCTGGTCGGCGACGGGCCAGACGAATCAGATTGTGGGCGGTTCCGCAGCCCAATTCGCAGACCCGTCCCCCTTGGGGAGGATCGAGCCCATCGACCAATGTGTCTCGACCAAACAGGAAGAGGGGCCTCGTCCAGTCGTAGACATGGCGGGTCCATCGGTAGACCTCGTCCATCTTTTCACCATGCTGCTCCAGCTCCTGCAGAGCCATCAGGTCGACGTGTGTCGCATGAGGTGAAAGCCACCGTATATGGCGGATCGATCCTGCTGATGCAACCGTTTGGACAACTCCTCTTCGTAATGCCAATGCTGAAGGACGGTCGGACTCACACGGCTCAGGAGAATGTTCTCCTGCCCGGCCGTTCGGAAGATCACCCTTGCGCCGGCACCTGCCGTTCGGTCAACCTCTGACCACAGGGCATTGAGCTGCTGGTCGTTCATCCAGTCTTGGGCATCGAGTAAAACAAAGGCGTCCACACTCGCATTTGCCTGCTCGGCCAGAAATGTGGTGGCGATCTTTCGATGGATGGTCACGTTGTCCACGCGATCACGCAGGGTCGCATGGTGCTGGTGCTGCAGGTAGCGTGGCACCGCCTGCCTCGTCTCGGTGTCATAGCGTCTCCCAAACCCCTGCCATGCAAAGTAGTTGGTGGCCAGGTCGAAATCGCAGGCAAGCCGGCGCAGCCGATCGTGTAAGACATGCGCCATCGACGGGGCATCACCCTGAAGCTTTTTGAACTGGGCTGCCGGGATGCCAAGCCCGTAGAGGGCCAACGGTGTCTGCAGTGCCCAACGAACCATGGGGCGTTTGAGAAGGCGGCCCATCGTGGCATCAAAAATTTCCACCTGCTCCTGCCGGCTCTTGGCCGAGAGGATGTCCTGCGGATTCACCCCAAAGAGTCGGGCAAAGAAGTGACTCACGCCAATGAAGCGGCCAAGCACGCCATGGGCGTAGAAGTTTCTGGTGAAGGCATGGATGCGAGGCCGAAACGGTGCCCGCTTCTCCCAGTAGGCTCGGCTGGCTGCATCCAGGTGCGGGGTCACCTTCTCCAAGTAGACCTTCAGGTTGCTCTGCTTGTCTGCATGGCCGAAGAAGTTAAAGAACTCGTCATGCGATTCAAATGCCTTAAGGGATGCGTGCTTGAGGCGGTTAAGGGCAATGTGTGCGGGGCTCAGATCGAGCGCGGAGATGCGGACATCTGCAGCGGTGAGCATGTTCAGAAGGTTGCAGCCTCCCGAAGCAATTGCGAGGACATGTTCACCGTCTTGGAGGCCAAGCGCCTCGATGTCTACCTCGGGGTCCTCCCAGATCTGGGGATAGACAAGATGATTAAACAAGGACGCAAAGAGACGATCTGACAGTCGCAGGCCTTGCTCAGAGGGGGAATCGCTTAGTACGGCATCGACCGCAATGGAATTGGTTGCCACGCTCTCTTGAACCTCCCGCCAACACTGTTTTGGTATGTCCGGAAGCGTGAACGATCAACATGACAGTTTGGTGACGGATGCGGCGGGCGGCACGCAAGCTAGGATTTAATGGCGCCTGACAGCAATTGCAGGTAGACCGCATCTGCACTCGCCTCGGGCGTGACCCAGTGGGCGTGGCCAACGTGTCGCGCAGGCTTGCCCAGGTGTTTAGTGGGTCTATCCAGAGCACCCGCTCGGGTTTCTCAATGGGTTCAATGTCAAGGTTCACCGCTCGTCAGTGGCTGGCAAGCTTGAGGGTCGCAACGCCAGCGATGATGAGTGCCACGCCGAAGTAACGCATCAACGAGGCTGGGTCCCCAAAAAAGAAAATGCCCACTAAAAAGGTGCCTGCAGCGCCGATGCCCGTCCACACGGCGTAGGCGGTGCCAATTGGAATCTCGCGCTGGGCAAGCCAGAGGAGCATGCCGCTGAGGATCATGAAAAAGACCGCAAGCGCAATTCCAACCCAGCGTGTCTCAGGATTCTGAGAAATCTTCAAGCCAACCGGCCAGCCGATCTCAAAGAGTCCCGCAAGGAGGAGGTAGAGCCAACTCATGGAGTGAGTTTAGAGGCTTTCCTTGCGACCGCGAGGTTTACGAACGAGACGATCGTTCACCTATTGCAGGAGGCGGATATAAACTTTCGTAGACGTCTGGTACCAAACGCTGTTCTTGAAGGGGTGGGCGGCGCAGGCGGCGTTTGGGTACTTCCAGCTTGGGCAGCCGAATGCGTCCCTTTCGCACCGCCTTGTAAGGAATCTGGCCCAGCAGGTGCGCAATGCAATTGAGTCGTGCGCGCTTCTTTTTGTCGGCAGGCACGCCATGCCACGGGGCCTCAGGGATGTCGGTGTGTCGAAACATGTCGTCCTTGGCCTCCGAGTACTCCACCCAACGGCGGCGAGAGACGAAGTCGATGGGGCTTAACTTCCACTGCTTTAAGGGGTTTCGGGCCCGCTCCTGAAAGCGAGCCTCTTGGACCGGCTGGCTCACGGAGAACCAATACTTCACCAGATGAATGCCCGAGCGCACGAGCATGCGTTCGAACTCTGGACAGGAGCGCATAAATTCGGCGACCTCTTCCTGCGTGCAAAAACCCATCACGCGTTCCACCCCAGCGCGGTTATACCAAGACCGGTCGAACAAGACGATCTCGCCCGGCGAGGGCAGGTGCGCCACATAACGCTGGAAATACCACTGGCCGCGCTCGCGCTCCGTGGGCTTTGATAAGGCCGCCACCCGACACACGCGGGGGTTGAGCACCTCGGTGATGCGCTTGATGGCGCCACCCTTGCCGGCCGCGTCGCGCCCCTCGAAGACCACCACCACACGGGCATCCGTGGCCACCACCCACTGCTGAAGCTTGACCAACTCGATCTGAAGTTGATGAAGGGCCTCGGCATACACTTCCTTTTGCTTCATGTTGTCTCCTTTTTTGGGACGTTGGTTAAACGTCACCAGACCGACAAGCCCATACTAAAGCTTGTTGTCTTTAGTGCCTGCGAAACGCTGCTGGACGTCTTTTCGGTGATCACGTCCTGCCCACGAGGTGTCCAGAGATAGGACAGCAAAGCCACCTCGTAAAAAGACTCTCACGGGTGATCGACGGGCGTAAACCTTAGATCGGGCAGCGAGGCTTTTTAGGCAGCCGCCTGGAAGACGAAGTGGCTTGTCCAGCCTCCTGCTGACCCTGCTTCATGAATGAAGCGGTGGATCGCGAACCCCGCAGGTTCATCAATGACCAGGGGTTCCTTGGCCCCGCCCTGGTACTGGAGCGGATAGGCATGGGCTGAGCTCGGGCACACGATCACGGGGATGCCCAAGAGGTCCGCCACGCAGGCGCGATGAAAGTGCCCGCAGAGTACTCGCTCGATGTTTGAATGCCCACGAAGGCAGTCAAGCAGGGCATCGCGCTCTTGCAGCACCATGGCGTCGAACAATGCACTGCCAGTGAGAAATGGCAGGTGATGCATCACCAGCAGAAGGCGATCATGGGGGTAGCGTTTAATCACCTCGCAAAGCCAATCGATTCGGTCGGCACAGAGATGCCCCTCATCACGACGGGGCTCTAGTGTGTCCATCACCACCATGCGAACGGTCCGCCCATCGCTTTGAAACAAGGGGGCGGTGTACTGAAGAAAATGCGAATGCAGATCGCTCAGACCCGTGCTCTGAAGACGACCCGTGAAGACTTTGCGAAATGGAGTGCGTGCGTCGTGGTTACCGAGGCACAAGAAAACCGGCACGCCGCTCGGGAGGTGCTCCAGAAGCGCAAGCAACTCTTGGTACTGTGCCTCGCCGCCTGAGTCCACCAGATCGCCGCTGATCAAGATTGCATCAAAAGAGGGCTGCACACGTTTCGCCTTCTCAATCGCGCAGAGAAAGGCATCGGCTCCCACAACCCCGGTCTTCAATGTCCTGTCAGGCTCCTGAATGTGGGTGTCAGACAGTTGAAGAAATGAATACATGGCTAGGGCTTTGCCTTTTCCAAGAGTGCATCATGGCGCTGGCACGACCAGATCTGAGCAACCAGAAACGACGTCATTACATAGCTCTCATCGATTATTCACACTATTTTGTACATCAGAGTGACAGTCTCGCTCAAAACCAGACCTCGTCAAGAGCAACTGGCTGCCAAATGGGTCATCGAGGTTTTTCTTCGCTGACTCAGCGCCTGAGGGCGACGGCATCACGAACACAGCGAAAACCGATGTACGCCACCCGTGTGTCTTTTGGCTTGGTGGCCACGTCAGACTCCACCTGCCGCTCAGGGCCATACCACCAGGAGGCCCCGCGGGTGATGCGCTCTTGGCCCGAGCCTGTGTCGACCCACTCCCAGACATTGCCCCCCATGTCGAAGAGGCCGTTGACGCCTGGCTCTGTGGTGCCCGCTGCGACATGGCCCACGCCTCGGGTAAGGCGGCCCGCGGGCGCAAGGCCTGCATGGTTCGCACAGCCTTTCAGGCAATGGCTGCCCTGGGCCGAGGCCCCATTCGGATAGTTGTAGCGGGTGCCTCGGGCAAAGCCTGGGGCTGGACTGCTGCGCTGCTCCAGGTAGGCTGCATCGCGCCATTCTGCATCGGTGGGCAGTCGGCCACCAGACCATCGGCAGATCTGTGCGGCCTCATCGAAGGTGATGTGCACGGCCGGCTCGGTGTCCTTGGCCGGTGAACCAAATGGTGCCTGCCAGGTCCAGTCAGGCTTGTGGGTCCATCCCATTTCATAAATGGTGCCGCCTCCCTCGCGTTCGGCCCGGCTCACAAACCCATGCTGCTTGGCCAGCGGCCGCAACTGACCTACGGTGAATTCATGACGATCCCATTCCAGGGACCCAATGCGAACCCGCTCCCCCAGCGTAAATGCCTGCGCCGAGGAAAGGCCAGCCAGGCCCATCAGCAGCCACACCAGGGCCATTGCCAGGAGACGCCGCTGGCATCGTGGGCCCGACAGCCAGCCTCGCCCCCACCACACCGATTGGTTCGACGCCTCGAGGTGTGCAACAGGCGAAAAAGAAGCACCTAGAAGTGAAACGCGTCGCATGACAGGGTTCCTTTTGAAAGAGAGGTCAGTCACCATGTCTGAATCGCGAGGCTTTGTCACGCCAAATGGAATTCTCACTCACCTCGGGCTGGAGTGTGATGTGGTCCACGCCCAGTTCCGTGAGCAATGCAACGGTCTGTGCCAAGACACTTGGCCATTGTTGAAGGTCTGACAGATCTAGATGCGCAGACAGCGCAACCTGACCAGGCGCTAACTCCCAGACGTGAAGATTGTGCACGCCCCGTACGCCACTTACAGCAGCCATTGCAGAAAAGATCTTCATGAGGTCTAGGTGCTCTGGAACGCGCTCCATGAGCACAACCAGTGCGGCTCGACACACCGCCAAGGCCGATCGCGCAATCAGAATACAAATTAGCAGAGACAGCAAAGAATCTACCCAGTAGGGCGCCCCAAACAATATTGCAACACCGGCGAGAAGCGCCGCCAGAGAGCCAAGAAGGTCGCCCCAGACATGTGAGAGCGCCGCACGTGTATTTAAGTCGTGCCGATCCCGAGACAGCACCCAGACAACCAATAGATTCACAAGGAGTCCAATGCCAGCGACGACCAATAAGGTGGCGCTGTCGATGCTGGTTGGGGAGCGCAACCTTGCTAATGCCTCAAAGACAATCCACCCAGTGAGACCCAAGAGCACCAAGCCGTTTACAAACGCTGCCAACGCCTCAATTCGCCCATATCCATAGGTGTATGTTGCCGTGGCTGGTCGCCTTGCCACCACCTGAGCAACCAGCGCAATCATCAATGCTGTTGCGTCGGTAGCCATATGCCCGGCGTCAGAGACCAGCGCAAGCGAGCCGGAGAGTATTCCGCCAACCAGCTCCACAACTGCATAACCGCCCGTTAGCAATATGGCCATTCCCAGCGTTCGGACACCCACGGGCCGAAGACGCTGATGGCCAAACGTGCCGTCATAGGCACTGTGATGGTGAGGCCCGCTCACGCGCTCTGCTTTAGAAACGCCTGCTGAACGGACAGTCTCCGAATGCGATCTATATAGCCCTCCGTCTGTGTTGGGGATGATGCAATGTAGGGCATCGGCACCACAGACGCATCAGACCTCAGGGATTCGCCTCGAAATCGACGAATACCCGATTCATATTTGCTCGGTGTAAGTCTGCGAAATTCTCCAGGCCCACAAACTGAGCCGGCATTGCAAACTTATCTAAGGTCTCAGTGATCGAATCCATATTGCGCGCGGCAGTGCCCACATTAGCAATCAAGAAATCGTAATAGTCACCTGCTTCTCGTTTTGCCTGCGCCAGATCGGTAACCCGACCGTGACCGGGGACAACATGTTTCGAGTTCAACGCCATCAAGCGCCGAAAGGCTGCTTGAGCCTTGCGAACATTTGACTGGGGCAGAACACCCAAGATTCGATCAACATAAACCAAGTCGCCCGCAAATATGACGGCAGTGTCGGGGAAATAAATCATGGAATCCCCGGGATAGTGGGCATTGGTCTCTATCCACTGCATGCGAACACGATCAATGGCCACCTCCTGC
>JAGYKN010000037.1 GCA_018401615.1 Burkholderiaceae bacterium | reverse complement strand
TCTGGGTGCCCACCCCAGATCCGCTTCTGGCACCCCTGCCGATGCCGATTGGGCCACCCGCAGCCCCACCAACTACCTAGGGGGCATTCCTCCGCCTGAAGGCGCCAAGCCAGCCTTGGCTTGCGCCTCAGCGATGTTGGCTCGAAGCCCCTGTGCCTCCTGGCTCTCGGGCGCAACCAATGAGAGTGCCTTGGACCAGTGCTTGACTGCCGTGGCATAGTCGGCCTGCTCGAAGTAGGCCGTTCCACCTAGAAAGAGGGCTTTGAGGTGCTCGGGTTCAGCCTTAAGGGCCTCTTCGATCATGACCATTGGCTCCCCTTTGGCAGATTGATTCTGAAATGCCAGCAGGTCTGCAAAGTCGGCCAGTAGCGTTGCATTCTTGGGATCCAAACGCCTCGCATTCGAATACGCTCGTATCGCCTCGGGAAGTCGTTGCAACACCGAGTACGAGCGAGCCAGCATATGCCATCCCTGCGCATCCTCTGGCTGCTCGGCCAGACGGGTCTCCAGACGAACCACCATCTGCTGAATTTGTTCAATGCCCACAGCCTCTGCGCTTACTTGAGCATTGGCTGGATCGACTGTCGTTGGCATGCCAACGGCAAGGTAGAGTGCCACCAGCGTTGCAGGAAGGCCCAACGCAACGCCCCAACGAATTACGGCCACATCGTCTGGCGCGACTGTCTGATGGGATTTTTGACGAGATTGAGAGGCGATCACCTCGGGCAGGCTGTCGGCTGCGATCGCTCTTTCCTCCTCGAGCAGACGCAGTTCAAGGTCTCGACGGTTCACTGCAACCTCATCGGGTGAGAGCCGACCCTCTCGCAGGTCGAGTTCAAGCGCGGCAAGTTCCTCCTGCAGAATCCGAATGTTGGTCTCGCCTCGATCCCGAACCGATGCCGTCCGATGTCCCTTTAACAAAGGGAACACCAGCCAGAGCGTGGTGGCCAAGCCCATGAGGCTCGCCACAGCCAGAAACCACCAGAGCCTTGAATCCATCAGTTATGCAGGGGTACTTATCACTACACTCTGCCCTCGAGGCGATCCCGAGCCTCCTTGAGCCGATCCTCACCGTAGGCCTCTGCTAGGCTGGTCCGCGTTGCCACAACGGCTCGACGCCGTCGGATCAGCAACAACCAGAGGGAGCCAGCCGCCAAGGCAAGCCCGAGAAAGGGCCCAAACCAGAGCACAGCGGTTCGGTGATCAAGGGGAGGGCTGTAGAGCACGAAGTCGCCGTAGCGAACAACCATGAACTCGAGGATCTGAGCATCTGTCTTGTCTGCGGCAATCATGAGTTGGACCTCACGGCGCAAGTCCTTGGCCAGATCGGCATTGGAGTCTGCAATGGACTGATTCTGGCAGACCACACATCGAATTTCAGTCACCAATCGTTGAAAGCGTTCCTGCTGACTGGTTGAGAGAGAGGCAATCTCATTGGCAGCGGCCACGTGTTGGAAGCCAAACACGATGCAGAGCGACAAGAGGCCAGCGCTTGGCATTGTGATCAACCAATGGTGCATTGTGGCTTTCACGATTTGGTTTCTCGTTCAAGCTGTTCAAGCAAGGGAACAAGCTTGTTGTTAAGGATCTGCATTGTTAGGGGGCCAACGTGCCTGTAGCGCACCACACCACGGGCGTCCATGATGAGTGTCTCAGGAACGCCGTAGACGCCCAGGTTCATTCCCGCCTGGCCGTTTTCGTCGGAGGCAACCACCCAGAATGGATTTCCGTGTCGCTGGAGCCATTCAAGGCCTGCCGTGGGCTTGTCCTTGTAGCCGATGCCGACCAGGGGAATGTCTGCAAGTCTCGGTTCGCGTTGCCATTGCATGAGCACTGGATGTTCATTGATGCATTCGGCGCACCAAGAGGCCCAGATGTTCAGAACCCATGGTCGGCCAGAGAGTGAGGACGGCGAAAATGTTGCAGGAGCTGGGCCAGCCGCGCCCTTAAGGCGTGAATCCTGGGGGCCCATTGCGGCGAGGCTAAACTCGGGAACAGGCTTGCCGATGAGGGGCGAGGGCAGGACACGCGGATCGAGCCCAAGGCCGATTGCCAGGAACACCACGATGGCCAAAAATACGGCCAGGGGTATGAGGTGTCGAGCCTTCATCAGGCGGGCAATTGCCCGGAGATCCTCGGGACCTGGGCTGGCTCACGGGCTGATCGGTAGCGGCGATCAGCCATGGACCAGAATCCTCCGAGGGCCATCAGCAGACAGCCTAGCCAGATCCAGCTCACAAAAGGTTTGACGTAAATTCGCACACCCCAAGACAGGGGGTTCACCGGTTCGGCAAGCGAAATGTAGATGTCTCCGTTGAGGCGGGGCCTGATGGCGGCCTCTGTCATGGGCATCTGACTGGAGTTGTAAAGACGCTTCTCGGGTCTGAGGGTATCGATCAGCTTGCCGTTGCGACTGACCTCAAAGGTGCCCTGGACCCCCTGATAGTTCGGGCCTTGCAATGTGCGGAGGTCGGAAAACAGAAACTGATAGCCGCCTACCTCGACCGACTGCCCAATGTCGAGCTTGAGGTCTTGCTCGACCTGATAGCCCCGAACGCCCGTGACACCGATGACGAATGCGGCGACCCCAACATGGGCAAGGAGCATGCCGTAGGTGCCGGCAGGCTGCAGCATCAGATTGCGCCAGGGGCTTCGGTCGCGATTGCCGATGGCGCGAGCGATGAGCGTTGACAGGCTGGTGAAGATGATCCACGCGCCCAACAGAAAGCCCAGGGCGGTTCCCAGCTTGAGTTCACCCATGAGGAGGGGGCCCAGGACGGCAACCAAGATGCTCGCCAGCAGGGCCCACCGAAGCCGTGGCAAAAGCTCAGGCAATGGCGCCCGACGCCATCTGGCAATGGGGCCGATGCCCATGAGGACCAAGGCGGGTGCCATGAGTGGGGCAAAGACGGCATTAAAGTAGGGCTCGCCCACGGAGATCTTTCCCAGGCCCAGCGCATCGATGAAAAGCGGGTAGAGGGTTCCGAGAAGAACAGCGGCCGTGGAGACCAGCAGGAGCAAGTTGTTGGCCAGTAGGGCGCCCTCTCGAGAGACGACATGAAAGTCTGCTCCAACACTTGACTTCGGGGCTTTTAGGGCAAAAAGGGTCAAGGCACTGCCCACGACAATCACGAGAAATGCCAGTATGAAAATTCCTCTAGAGGGATCTGTTGCAAAGGCATGGACCGAGGTGATGACGCCGGAGCGCACCAGAAACGCACCGAGCAGGGAGAGCGCAAAGGCTAGAATTGCCAGCAGGGCAGTCCACATTCGGAAGGCACCGCGCTTTTCAGTGACCGCCAGGGAGTGCATGAGGGCGGTGCTCACAAGCCACGGCATAAAAGAGGCGTTTTCGACTGGGTCCCAAAACCACCAGCCTCCCCAGCCCAATTCGTAGTAAGCCCAGAAGCTACCCAATGCGATGCCAAGCGTGAGGGCGCACCAGGAGGCCGTCACCCAGGGCCGCATCCAACGCGCCCAACTTGCATCAAGTCGGCCAGCCATGAGCGCAGCCATGGCCAGTGCAAAGGCCACTGCGGTGCCAACGTAGCCCATGAACAATAGTGGTGGGTGGAAGATCATGCCGGGGTCTTGCAGCAGGGGGTTGAGGTCTTTGCCATCGGCCGCGGCAGGCCAGAGACGCTCAAAGGGATTTGATGTCAGGGCTGTGAAGAGCAGGAACCCAAAGCAAAGCAGGCCGAGGACCCCGAGGGTGAGCCACTATTTTTTCTGGCAGGCTCTTTGAGAACATGGCCACTGCAACGGTCCAGCCTGCGAGCATGAGGGTAGAGAGCAACATCGATCCCTCATGACCCCCCCATGCTCCAGCGACCTTAAACTCGGACGGCAGCCTGAGGTTGGAGTGAGCGGCGACGTATGCAACCGAGAAGTCATCCTGCAAAAACAGGGTCACCAGCAGTAAAAACGAGACTGCGACCCAGAAAAAAACGGCCTGAGCCGCCGGGCGAGCCAGGTCCATGAGTTGCTGACGGTTCGCCTGTGCGCCCCAGAGAGGAAGGACCCCCAGAAGCAACGAGGAGAGCAGGGCAAGCAGCAGGGACACCTGAGCAAGTTCAGCGATCACAACGATGGGCCTTTCTGAAGTGTGCGGTTCGTGATGGAGCCAGATGCCCCAGCTTTTGACAGAGCCTCAGCGGCCTCTGGCGGCATGTAGTTTTCATCATGCTTTGCCAGGACTTGTTGGGCGTAAAAAACGCCTTTGTCATCGAGTCGTCCTTGTGCAACCACGCCCTTGCCCTCTTGAAACAGGTCAGGCAAAAGCCCCACATAGCTCACCTGAACCTGTTCAACCGTGTCAGTGACCATGAATCTGACGGAGAGTCCGGCGGGGTCACGCTCGACACTTCCCTCCTTGACCAATCCACCAACTCGAAATAGTCGATCCTGCGGCGCCTCTTTGGCTGCAATCTGGGAGGGGCTAAAGAAGAAGACGAGGTTTGACTCGAATGCCTGCAAGATGAGAGCCGTTGCAATGCCAAGGCTCGTCAAGCCCGAGAGAACGAAGAGCGTTCTGCGCGTCCGAGGCTTCATTGCGGCCCGCCCAGTGTGGCGTGAGGCACGCCCTGTCGATTAACTCTTTGTTTGAAATTCATCTCTGCCCTCGTTCTGCCTCTTCAAGCTGTTTTCGTTGCCACCATAACTGGCCAATTTCAAGAATGATCGTCAGGGCGGTCAGGCCGAATGCACTCCAGACGAATCCACCATACCCACCCATTGCAATGAAGTCTGACAGACTCGACCAATAAATCATCTTAATTCCCTCACCAGAACAGGCGGCAAAGGATTCACACTGGAACCCGCCTCGAGTTCACGCAGCCTAATGAGGTGGAGGCAGCGCAAGAGGGCGGCTCCGATGCAGTAGGCCCAGAAGGCGAAGGTCATGATCATCATGGCCGCAAACATGATCGTGGCCATGCTGGGGGCTTGTGTCAAGGTCACTGAGGCCCCCTGGTGTAGGGTGTTCCACCAGCGCACAGAAAAGTAAATGATGGGCACATTGACAACGCCCACGATGGCAAGAACCGCTGCGCTGCGATCGGCTCGACGAGTGTCTTCGATGGCCCCATGCAGAGATAGAAACCCCAGGTACAGAAAGAGGAGAATCAATTCGGAGGTGAGTCGTGCATCCCAGACCCAATAGGTTCCCCAGGTGGGCTTGCCCCAGATGGCCCCTGTAAAGAGTGCGATGAGCGTCATCAGGGCGCCAGTGGGTGCAAGCGCCAGGGCGAGCATGCTTGCTAGACGGGCCCGGAAGGCCAGACCCACGGCCGCCCAGAAGGCCATGACGAGATAAATAATCATGGACATCCATGCGGCCGGCACATGAATAAAAATGATCCTGTAGGCGTCGCCCTGCTGAAAATCCGTGGGTGCCATTACCAGGCCAATAAAGAGCCCCACCAATGTCAGGAGAACCGCGAGGCGAAAGCACCATG
Organism: Burkholderiaceae bacterium; assembly: GCA_018401615.1. Lineage (GTDB taxonomy): Bacteria > Pseudomonadota > Gammaproteobacteria > Burkholderiales > Burkholderiaceae_A > Hahnella. The sequence goes on along the minus strand of JAGYKN010000037.1, from coordinate 4,560 downwards.
GCACCAACTGCGCAGCCAGAGGTGCAAAGGTATGAGGGGAGGCGTAATAAAAGAGGTTCATATCACTCTAATCTGCTGCAATGCGCAGGCTGACTGCAGCGGCCCAGGGGGCAAAAAAGAGCGCCAGCGACAAAAGTGCCCCAATTACAAAAAAGTGACCGCTGCCTGACGATCCCGATGTCTCAGCTGTCACTGCACCACTTCCAAAGATTAGCACGGGTGTGAGCAGGGGCAACAGCAAAAGCGAGAGGAGCAATCCGCCCCCTCGACTGCCCAAGGTCAGGGCAGCCCCAACCGCTCCGAGCAAACTGAGGATGGGAGTCCCCAGTAGCAACGATGCCATCAGCAACCCCGCTTGGCCTGTTGTGAGGCCGAACTGCAGGGCTATTACGGGTGACACAAGGCTTAGCAAAAAACCTGTCTTTAGCCAGTGAGCGGTTGCTTTGGCGTGTATTGAAAAGCCAAGGGGCAGCGGGCTTGTGAAGAGTGAATCGAGGCTGCCGTCTTGCTGATCGTCTTGAAAGAGCCGGTGAAGGGACAAGAGCATCGAGAGCAGGGCGGCAACCCAGACGACGCTTGGACCAATGGCCGCAAGCAGGTTCGTGTCTGGCCCAATGCCCAAGGGGAATAGGCTGGTCACCACAACGAAAAAGAAAACCGCCGACAGGCTGTCCTCCTTGCGTCGAAACGCTTTTTTCAGTTCCTGTGCGACGACGGCTCGCCAGATGGGAAATAAGTCAGGTGTTGCATTGCGAAGGGCTTGGGCCGAGAGGGTGTTCATGTGGCCAAACTGACTCGGGTGTCGAGTTCGAGCCTCAGATGCTCAATGGACGGTCCAAGGTTGACGGTCTGATGGCTGCTGAGGAGAGCGACCCCGCCCCCCCTCAGATGGTTTACCAGAAGGCGGTCAAGCCAAGCCTGACCGCTCTGGTCGAGTGCGTTGTGGGGCTCATCCAAGAGCCAGGTGTCCCCCGAGGTGTTACCCAGGAGGAGTCTACAAAGGCCCAATCTCTGCTGCTGCCCCTTTGAGAGCGTTCGGGCCAATCGATGTGCAAACGACGCGAGCCCCGCCACCTCAAGCACCTCTGAGAGGTCCTTCGAGGTGGGTCTAACACCCATCAGATTGGCTGAAAAACGGAGATTTTCCTGCAGCGTAAGGTCGTTCTTAACGCCCGGTAGGTGGCCAAAATACCGCGGCGAGCGCCCCTCTAGGTAGACCTCTCCAACGTCGGGCTGCATGAGGCCCGCAAGTATGCGCAAGAGTGTGGATTTGCCCGAGCCGTTTGGCCCAGTGACAAGGATCAGCTGCCCTTGGAAAACATCAAAACTCAGCCCAGAGAATAAGACCCTCCCACCACGGGAACACCTTAAGCCCTGGGCCGAGACCACCGATGGCATTGGCACTAAGCAGCACCGTGCGCCTTAAAGTTCTTACACCACCCGGCTGCGGGGGTGTGCTGGTCTCCAAAAAATGAGCAGGAAGCGTAGGCGTCTGTCTCCTTGCCATCCCAGAGCTGGCACTTGGTGCACTGTTGGCCCACCTTGTACTTGCGCGCCCACTTCTTGGTGTCGACGTCTTTAACGTTCTTTACGAACCCCATTGACCTTGCATAGCTGTCGTTGGCGTCGAGTTTTGTCACTGCGGCTCGAGCGGCCACGCTTGCCATGGCCAGCGCCGACGATCCAAGCGCAATCTGCATCATAAACACACGTCTGTTGGTTTTCATTCCGTGCTTCTCCTTTTAAGGGGTTGACTGTAAAAGCAATTGCAAGATTTTAGATTACTTTCTCAAAGCCCAGTGCGAACGAGTCTGACAAGCATTGGGGTTGCTGTAGACGCAGACCGCAGGCCCTTGGGACCGAAATCCATTGCGAACGCATCGGGCTCAAAACCTCCCGGAGCGCGAGCGCTGGTGCCGGACCAGAAAAACGCGGCAGGCGTTCCGGGAAAGATTGTGAGGTTGGTGCGAGGATTTCTGCACGAACGTTCCACGATGCTTGCAAGTTCAACAATATTCGGTAACCGCCAATTGTCGAAAAAAAAGACCCCATCCTGGTTAACCTGCTCTGCATACGACCGAGCGTCCATCCAGTTGAGCAATAGACCCTCACCCAAGCAGGCACGCTGTTTTGCATCCCACTGCTGACCGGCCACACAACGCATCCACGTCTTTTGAGACCTTCTGTCTGTGACGGTGCCATCTCCATTGTCGTGAAACTGATCAGCGGAAAAAGACCGGCTTGAGGAATCCTCTGAGCAGACTTGCTGAGCGTGGGCGACAACACCCCACGATCCGACCACCCAGAGGAACCCCGCTACTGTTGATCTGAAGGACCTCAAACACCGATCCATTCCTAAAGTGCAAGGAGCAGAAGGTGATGACGTCTCAGATCAGTACCTCGTGTCTTGGCCAATCATGGATGGCTTTGACGGAAAACCCTTGCCGTACTCAACAACGACTGGGGCAGTCTGCCGAGTCGCCAGACCAGGCTCCACAGCCCTTCCGCGATGAAGCTCAAATGCATAGGCTGCCATGGCATTCATCTCTGGCCCTTGAATGTCCAGGGCCTTACCTGCCTGAGGGTTCTCGATGCACCAGTTGACCATCTCTGCAAAACTCGCCACCCGATTGAAGGCAGGAATGAATTTTGGAAAGGTCTGCGGATTAGAGGCGGCGGCATCCGGATGACAGTTGCCACATGCAAGCCCGTTTGACTGCATGGTCGGCTTGCTCCCGTGCCAGAGGTTATAGCCCTCTTCCGATACCTTGTAGCGTGCGTCCTGTTGTTTCTTTATTTCGGCTGGAGTGTAAGGCTCACGCGCCTGGACAGTCCCAAGGGCCAGCCCAGAAACGGTTAATGCCGCGATAAGACCGCGAAAAATTTGTTTTGAGTTTTTCATCGTTGTCTCCAAGGGTGAGGCCGCCAGACAGCGCGGCCTCGGTTTCATTTCGACTAGGCTACGAAGCCGTTCTTCATCCAGGGTGTCAGTGTGTCAGCGAAAGGCTGGTGCTGAACGCGAACGCCTGTGGTCCCGAAGTCTGCGTAGAGCGAACCCATGCCGTCTTCTTCATTGCCTGGGTCTGCCCGATTCTGCCTGCTCTGGGGGAAGGCCAGATCCACAGCAGGATACGGCCAGGGCCAGGAGGTGCTCATTGCACCAACCGACGACATGTTGCCGATCTTGTTGTAAATCGTCTGGTGAACGTGACCGTGGAAGGAAAACACGTTCTCGAACTTTGAGAGCAATCCACGAACCTGCTCGCCATCGGACGTGCCAAAGCCCCAGCGAGGATAGTAATCCCAGAGCGGTGCATGGCTGAAGATGACAATCGGCTTGTCGGTAGGCTGCTTGGCGAGATCTTTCTTGAGCCATTCGAGCTGCTCAGCCTTGACTCCCCACAACCCACCCCATGGGCCTTCAAGCATGGACATATGTGTCTGACGCTCGACGCCAGTCATCTTCTGGACGGTCCAGAAATCGTCAACGAGAATGTTGTTCACGCCGACAAAGTGCACACCCTTGTGGTCGAAGGACCAATACTCTTTGCGTCCTTTGCGCTGACCTGACTCAGGGTTGTTCTTACCATAGAGGCCGTTCCAGCCGGTTCCCATGTCGACATACCAGTCATGCTCACCGGGGATGATGACCATCTTGGTGTTGATCTTCGAGAGAATCTTTTGACCCTTCTCGAGCTGGTCCATCGTGCCGTCTTGGGCGATGTCGCCACCGTAGAGGACAAAATCGGGCTTAACTGGAAGGTTGTTGACCTGCTCGATGGCATCAGACAGCTGTGTATCGAACTTGTGGTTCTTGTGGCTAAAGAGATGCGAGTCGCTGATCATTGCGAACCGAAAGGGCTGAACGCTTTTGTTTTGAGCATGAACCAAGTCGACCAGACCAAGGTTTATACCGGCTGCAGAGGCCACAAAAGTGGAGAGACCCGCCTTGCCTGTTACGCCAAGGAACTCCCTTTTGCTGCTATTCTGGACATTGTCTTTTTTCGACATTTAAAACTCCTAGAGACTGTTGAAAAACCCAAGAACATCGAAAAATGTTGTTCTTGGCCATAGCGGATCATTGCTCCCAAAGCTCCTTTCTCTTTATCGGGAAAACCCTTGAATCTACTGCTTGTAAGGATTTAGTTTTCTTTCGTTAATTAAAAGATTTTCTTAACTGTTTAAAACATTGGTCCGATGGCCTGAAGCCATGCCGAGGTCGGGGCCCCTGCGTCAACACATCAGCATGTAAAGTGTTTCACCTTGAACCTCCAACTCCCGAATCTCCTCACCTGGGCGCGGGTGATTGCCATACCCGTCTTCATGGGTGTGTTCTACCTGCCGCTGGGCCTTGGCGAGCAGGAGCGCAACGCCCTGGCAACCCTAATCTTTGCACTTGCTGCGATCACCGACTGGGTGGACGGCTGGCTGGCTCGACGTTGGAATCAGACCACCGCCTTTGGAGCATTCCTCGACCCTGTTGCCGACAAGCTCATGGTCTGCGCGGCCCTGGTGGCGCTGATGGATGCGCAGCGGGTGGGCCCAGTGGTGGGCCTGATC
>JAGYKN010000036.1 GCA_018401615.1 Burkholderiaceae bacterium | reverse complement strand
TCACGCCTGGCCCTGGCCTGGGCGGCAAGGGCCAACAACCAATCATCTGACATCCCAATCGATGCCACGGGAGGGCCGGCTGCGTCCTGCTGCTTGGCGTCCAAGGCTGACCAGCAGGTCATGAGCAGGTTGAGGAGTCGGTCAAATGAATTGGAGGGGTGGTTTGGGTCGCTGGGGTCGTTGGGGTCCGCGAGCCGCTGAGGCGAGGGAATGGCCATCAGGCCGCGGAGCTGGATGCGCTCAGGAAACGCCCGAGAGATGGCGGCAATGGCCAAGAAGGTCTCGAGGGTGTCGGCCGCCGCCACCCCAGACTTACTGGGCTGCGCGCTGATGTTGACCTGCAGACACACCTGCAGGGGGGGCAGGCCGTCTGGGCGCTGATCGGCCAGGCGTTGCGCGATCTTGGGCCGGTCGATGCTGTGGACCCATTCAAAGTGGGTGGCGACCTCTCGGGTCTTGTTGCTCTGAAGGGGGCCGATGAAATGCCAGCCCGTCAGCAGATGGGCATTGGCGTCTGCGGCTGCCACGGCCTGGACTTTTGCCACGCCCTCTTGCACGTAGTTTTCGCCAAAGTCATGGTGCCCAGTGGCTTTGGCCTCGAGCACGGCGTTGGCTGGGTGCGTCTTGCTAACAGCCACCAGGCCCACTGACTCAGGCGGCAGGCCCAACTCGATCTGAGAGGCTGCAATCTCTGCCTTGAGGGCGGCAAGCCTCTGGCGAAGCAGGGGGTCAGCCACGCGCAGATCCCGAGACCATGTCAAATCGCATCCAGCGGCACTCAATGTCGCCATTGAAGACGGGCATGCGTCGGGCTGCCTTTAGTCGAAGGGCGGAATCGAATTTTGGGTCATCCGTGAGCAGCCATGCGGTCCAGCCGGCGTAATGACGCTTGAGCACCTCGCTGAGTCGGCGCACATCCTGGTCCAGGTCGATTCGCTTGCCATAGGGTGGGTTGGTGATCAGAAGGCCGGTCTGGGCAGGCGCTGTGGCCTCAAAAAAATCAGCCGCAGAGACTTCAATATGCCTTGCGAGATGCCTGGGCAGGGCCCGATCGACATTTCGTCTGGTGGTCTGTGCGAGGGCCTCGGAGAGGTCTCGGGCGACCACCCTCTCGGGCAGGACCATCTCGCTGGCAGCCTGCCATTGTCTTGCGCAGGCCTGTCGCAGGCTGCTCATGTTGATGTGTCCAAAGGGAGACTGCGACCCAAAGTTCTCAAAGCCAAACCGCCTGGGCTCCTCCGGGTGAAAACCCGGCGCCAGCCCCGCCCAGCGCGAGACTGTCTCAATGATGAGGGTGCCACTGCCGCACATGGGATCGAGCAATGGGCGTTGACCATCCCAGTTGGCCTCCTGAATGAGCGCGGCGGCAAGGTTCTCTCGCAGCGGGGCCTCCCCCTTGGCCTGCCGCCATCCTCGCTTAAAGAGCGGCTCGCCAGTGGTGTCGATCGAGAGGGTGGCCTTCTCACCATCGATGAAAAGCCAGATGCGAATGTCTGGGCTGCGTGTGTCCACAGAGGGGCGGTCCCCGAAGTGCTCGCGCATCCGGTCGCAGAGCCCGTCCTTTACCCGAAGGCCGGCAAAGGGCAACGCCAGCTGAAAGGTGGGGCTGCGGCCCTGGTTTACATCGACTCGAAAGGTCTGCTGCGGCCCCATGTATTGCTCCCACGGAATCCGCCGAGCTGCCGCGAGGATGTCGTCCGCCTTTTGCAGGCGGCACTGATCGAGCAGCAGTAGCACTCGGGTTGCAGTGCGCAGCCATAGGTTTGCTCGGGCCATGCCGTTGGCATCCGACCTAAAGTGCACACCCCCTCTTGCGGCCTGCACCTCAGAGAGGCCCTCGATGGCCTCACACTCTTTTGCAAGCAGGGCTTCTAGACCGGATGGGCAGACCGCAAAGCCCGTGAGGGGCTGGTTGGCCAGGCTCAAAAGGGCTTGACCACCACGAGGACCACTGCTCCAAATAGCATCAGCACGGGGACCTCGTTGAACCACCTAAACCAGATGTGCGATTTGTGCATCTGGCCCGATCTGAACTTGCGCAGCATTGCGCCGCAGAGGTGGTGGTAGGCCAGCAGAATCAGCACGATGGCCAGCTTGGCATGCATCCAGCCATTGCCTGGCCCCATTCCGATGCCGTAGCCCAGCCATAGCCAGAGTCCAAAGACCAGGCTGCCAATCATGAGCGGCAGCATGAAGCGGTAGAGCTTGCCAGACATCAGGAGCAATCGATCGCGCTCGGCAGACTCACCACTGGGGACCATCGCAAGGTTCACAAAGATGCGGGGAAGGTAGAAGAGCCCAGCAAACCAGCTGGTCACAAAGATGATGTGGAGGGCCTTTACCCATTGGAGGGCCTCGACCCAGGGGAGTGTCATGCGCCCTAACCCCTGATTTCACCGTTTCCGAAGACCACCCACTTGTAGGTGGTCAGGCCCTCGAGCCCGACTGGGCCACGGGCATGGAGCTTGTTGGTGCTGATGCCAATTTCAGCACCCAGCCCGTATTCAAAGCCATCGGCAAAGCGTGTGGATGCGTTGATCATCACCGATGCGGAGTCGATCTCGCGCAGAAATCGCATGGCCCGACCATGGTTTTCGGTGAGGATGCTGTCGGTGTGTTGTGACCCGAAGTGGTTGATGTGGCCAATGGCCTCATCGAGCCCAGCAACCAACTTCACCGACAAAATCGGTGCCAGGTACTCCGCCCGCCAGTCATCTTCCGTGGCGTCTTTCAGCAGGTTGGCCTCTAGCCCTGCAGCGATCAGGCCAGACCGGGTCTTGCTGCAGACCCGAAGCTCCACGTTCTTGTCAAGGTAGATGCGGGTCAGCGGCACCAGCACTGACGCCACCATGGCCTCATGGACCAGCAGGGTCTCCATGGTGTTGCACGGCGAATACCGCTGGGTCTTGGCATTGTCGGCCACCCGAATGGCCTTGGCGACATCTGCCTCATCGTCGATATAGACATGACAGACACCGTCGAGGTGTTTGATAACGGGCACGGTGGCATCACGGCTGATGCGCTCGATCAAGGACTTGCCGCCACGCGGCACAATCACATCAATGAACTCGGGCATGGTGATCATCGCCCCGACGGCGGCGCGATCGGTGGTGGGAACAACCTGCACCGCCTGAGCCGGCAGACCAGCCTTGCCGAGCGCAGGGCCGATGAGGCTTGCGAGTGCCTGGTTGGTGCTGGAGGGCCTCCGACCCGCCGCGCAGCACGGTGGCGTTGCCCGATTTAATGCACAGGAGCAGCTGCATCGATGGTGACGTTGGGCCGAGACTCGTAGATGATGCCGATCACCCCAAGCGGAACACGCATCTGACCGACTCAGATGCCAGATGGCTGAGGACGCAGATGGGTGATCTCGCCAATGGGGTCCTCAAGCTGAATGATCTGTTGGATCCCTTGGACCATCACGACCGTCTCGTCAGTCAGGGGTGAGGCGATCAACGAAGGCAGCATCATGGCCCGGCTGCTGCTGCCGCTGGAGAGGTCTTGCTGATTGGCCGACAGGAGGCTGCCCCGTTGCCGATCGATGGCCTCTGCCAGGAGCATGAGGGCCTGGTTCTTCTGACGGGTTGCAGCAGCAGCCATGGGCCGTGAGGCCTCCCGGGCCGCATGGCCAAGCGTCTTCATGGCAAGGGCCACCGAGGTGGCAGAGAGATCGGTCATCGCTTATTGGTTATCGTTTATCGGTCATCGCTTATTGGTCACCGTTTGCTGAGCGAGTTGCATGGCCAGTTGTTCAAGGGCCACCCATGGGTCTTCCGCGCAGAGGCCTTTGACCATTGTATCGATGCGGCCGAGGCTGCGCAGGGCCACAGCGGCCCGGTCAATGGGCAATCGCCTGCAGGACTGGGCCACGCTCCAGATCAGCAGGGGCAGTGCCTCGCCCTCCTCACGCAGGCCTCGAAGGACCCGCAGGCTGCGGGCTGCATCGCCGGCCACGAGCGTGTCGCCCACCTGGAAAGGATTAAAACGGGCATGGTCCGTGACCGCCGCCTGCATGTCCTCTAAATCAATGGCAATGCGTCCGGCCCTCGACGGGGGCAGGTGTGTGAGCTTGAGAATCTCCTGCTCGGCAGCCGAGAGGTTGCCCTCGCAGCGGTTGGCCAGCCAGCGCAGGGCTTCCGGCGTGACCTCAAGACCGTGCCGCGAGAGACGCGTCCTCAACCAGGTCGGGAGGTCTGCGGCCTGGATATCCGACACGGTGACGACAGTGCCTGCCGCATCGATCTCTTTGAACCAGGCCGCGCTGGCAAGTTGACGATCGAGGCGGGGCAGCAAGATGAGCAGGGTGTTGTCGGGTGGGGGCGATTGTGACCAGGCCGTCAGAACCTTGCCGCCTTCTATTCCTGGCTTGCCGGTGGCGAGACGACACTCTGTTAATCGACGCGCTGAGAAGAGGGAGGGCGTGTTGGCGTTGCTCAGCCATTCCTGCCAGTTGAAACCTCGGTCGGGCACATCAAGCGTGCGCTCGTCAAACCCTGCGTCTCGAAGTGCCGCCCGGGTGAGATCGGCTGCCTCGGTCTGCAGCAGGGGATCTTGCCCACAGATGGCAAAAATTCGGCCCCGGGCATGCCCAATGGCCGCCGCAATCTTGGGCCGTGCAGCCTCAGGCCGGAGGGGGTCGAACCGGAGTTGCACGGCGGCTCAATCCCGAGAGCCTGCGAAGGATCTGCTGGATCAACTCTTCTTCCATGGCGGTGGTCTGAAAGCGCTCCCCGTCATCAGATGACAGGACATCGGTCTCATTGATGCTGATGGTCCGTCGCAACTCGAGGACGTCCGTCGGGATCAGGGGCCGACCCAGGGCATCTTCAATCCGAAACTCCAGGCTGCTCTTGATCTCAATCTCTCGTGGGCGCCCGGTGCCGGAGAAACCAACCACCACCCGTTGCTGCTGTAGGTTCACAATTCGCAGCACCACCTCTGCCTCGTTGGCACGGCCAACCAGGCGCCTGCGGTATCGAGCACCCAATTCCCGACGCAGCCTCTCGGTAAAGCCACCACCAGAGGTGGCCTGGGCGATCTCGGGCTGACGAGCCGGATCATCGCTCAAGGCCCCTTTGGCCCCTGCAGCCCCTGTAGCCCCTGCGGCCTCTGTGTTTCGACCACGGTCGATCTGGGGACCCTGGCCTGGGGCCACGATCATGATGCTTTGAAATGGGAAGTCGAGGGCACCACGAATTCGCCAGCCACAGCCCGAGACCACTGTTGCAGCGCCTGCCAGGCCGGCGAGTCGAAGGAGCACGGATCGCCGTTCGCCAGCATGGGCAGGGTGGGCAAACGGTGTTGAGCACGCTGGTTGCATGGGCCTGAGGTTAACACCCCGAGGTGCCGAATCAGACGACAAGGTTGACCAGCCTGCCGGCCACCACAATGGCTCTGCGCAGCGGCTTGCCGTCGCTAAATTTCAGGAAAGCCTCTTGGGCCGTGGCCAGCGCGATGATGTCGTCCTCGCTCGCCTGAGCCGGCACCCAGAGGCTGCCGCGCAGCTTTCCATTGACCTGCAGCATGAGTTCGACCGTGTCGCGCAGCAAGGCGGCCTCATCGACCTGCGGCCAGGCCGCATCAAGCAGGCTCATGCGGTCTGGGCCGTGACCCAAGGCCATCCAGAGCTCGGTGGTCAGGTGGGGCACGATGGGGTAGAGCACCCGCAGCAGCACACCCATGCCTTCTTGAAGGGCAGCCTTCATCGGCGCACCGGGCTGCTCTTGCGCCTTTGCGGCCTCCTCGAGCACATTGAGCATCTTCATGGCGGCCGAGACCACGGTGTTGTATTGGCGTCGGCTCAGATCGAAGTCGGCCTGCCGAAGCAGTTCGTGCACCTGTCGGCGCAACTCCTCTGCAGCAGCATCGCCCTGAACAGCGTCTCGCACAGCGGGTGTCGATGGGGTTGCCACCACTGAGAGTGCGGCCTGATGAGCCTGGGCAAATCCCCAGACGCGGCGCAAGAAGCGGTGAGCGCCCTCCACCCCAGCATCAGACCACTCTAAGGTCTGCTCGGGCGGTGAGGCAAACATGGTAAAGAGCCGGGCCGTGTCGGCACCGTAGCGGTCGATCAGGGCCTGCGGGTCGATGCCATTGTTTTTGGACTTTGACATCTTCTCGGTCCCGCCAATCGAGACCGGCTGGCCATCGGAGCGCAGCACAGCAGACTGTGGCCTGCCGCGCTCGTCGGTTTGAAGCTCGACATCAGCGGGGTTGAACCAGGTTTTGCGGCCGTTGTCGGCTTCTCGGTAGTAGGTCTCGTTGAGCACCATGCCCTGGGTGAGCAGGTTAGAGAAAGGCTCATCGAAGGAGACCAGGCCAATCTCGTGCATGACCTTGGTCCAAAAGCGAGCATAGAGCAGGTGGAGCACCGCATGCTCAATGCCGCCGATGTACTGGTCCATGGGCATCCAGTAGGCGACCCGCTCATCGACCATGGCTTCTGCTGCATCGGGGCTGCAGTAGCGCATGTGGTACCAGCTCGAGTCGATGAAGGTGTCCATGGTGTCGGTCTCACGCCGCGCATCGGCCCCGCATGTTGGGCAGGCCACCTTTAGAAACGCCTCGCACGACTGCAATGGGTTGCCACTGCCATCGGGCACCAGGTTGTCTGGAAGGACCACGGGCAGATCCGCCTCGGGCACGGGCACCTCGCCACACGAGGGGCAGTGGATGATGGGAATCGGGGTGCCCCAGTAGCGCTGCCGAGAGATGCCCCAGTCTCGCAGTCGGATGGTGGTCTTGGTCTGCCCCAACCCCTTGGCGGCAAGTAGCTTGGCCACGGTCTCCACCGCCGTGGCCTGGTCCAGGCCATTGAGTGGGCCAGAGGCCACACAGCTCACGCCTTGTTTGTCGGCATACCAGTCCTGCCAGGCCGCATCGGAAAAAGCCTGACCAGGTTTCTGAACCACCTGCCGAATGGGCAGGCCATATTTTTTCGCAAAGGCGAAGTCGCGCTCGTCGTGGGCGGGCACGCCCATGACCGCCCCGTCGCCATAGCTCATGAGCACATAGTTGCCCACCCAGACGGGCACGGCCTCGCCGGTCAGGGGGTGGGAGACAGTCAGGCCAGTGTCCATGCCTTCTTTGTCTCGGGTGGCGAGGTCTGCCTCGGCCACGCCGCCAGACTGGCAGCGTTCAACAAAGGCCGCCAGGTCGGGGTTGCCCTGGGCCGCCAGGCCTGCCAGTGGGTGCTCGGGGGCCACCGCCATGAAGCTGATTCCCATGATGGTGTCCGCCCGGGTGGTAAAGACATGGGTGAGACCAGCCTGCACCAGGGCGCCCGATGCATCGCGAATGGTGTGGGGGAATGCAAAGCGCACGCCCTTGGACTGGCCAATCCAGTTCTCTTGCATGAGCTTGACCCGATCGGGCCAGCCCAGGCCCTCGAGCCCATCGATGAGCGCCTTGGCGTGGCGGGTGATGCCAAGGTAGTACATCGGGATGTCGCGCTTCTCCACCAGGGCCCCAGATCGCCATCCGCGGCCATCGATCACCTGCTCATTGGCCAGCACGGTCTGATCGATCGGATCCCAGTTCACGCTGCCGGTCTTCACATAGGCAATGCCCTTTTCACGCATCTTGAGAAAGAGCCACTGGTTCCACCGGTAGTACTGCGGCTTGCAGGTGGCGATCTCCCGAGACCAGTCAATGGCCAGCCCCATGGCCTGCATCTGGCGCTTCATGGTGGCGATGTTTTCTTCTGTCCAGGCTGCGGGTGCCACGTTGTTTGCCATGGCAGCGTTCTCAGCAGGCAGTCCAAAGGCATCCCATCCCATGGGCATGAGCACGTTGTAGCCCTGCATCCGCAGGGCCCGGGCCATCACGTCGTTGATGGTGTAGTTGCGCACATGGCCCATGTGCAGTCGCCCCGATGGATAGGGCAGCATCGAGCAGGCGTAGAACTTGCCCTTGGGAAAGCGTGGGTCGTGCTCCAGGGCCCGGTGAGCGCCACGCAGAGACCACTCCGCCTGCAGGGCGGGTTCAAGCGAGATGGGGTCGTAGTGTGGGGAGAGGGCGGCCATGATGGGGTGGCCCATTTTAGCCGGTCAACGCAAAAGGGCAGGGGGCCAACCGTAGAATGCACGGATGACGCCGACCCTCTCCTCTGCCCTCTTACAGGGCCTCAACGCACCGCAGGAGCAAGCGGTCACCCTTCCACCTGAGCCAGCGCTGATCCTGGCTGGGGCTGGCAGCGGCAAGACCAGGGTCTTGACGACGCGAATTGCATGGCTGATCTCCACCAGCCGGGTCAGCCCCCTGGGCGTCTTGGCGGTCACCTTTACGAATAAGGCTGCTCGCGAGATGCTCGGGCGGCTCAGCGGCATGATCAATGTGAACCTCAAGGGCATGTGGGTTGGAACCTTTCATGGCCTTTGCAACCGGTTCCTTCGAGCCCACCACCGTGACGCCGCCCTGCCGGCCACCTTTCAGATCCTCGACAGCCAAGATCAGCTCTCCGCCATCAAGCGGCTCATGAGAGGCCTGGGTGTGGACGATGAAAAATACCCACCCAAGCAGGTCCAGTCCTTTATCAACAGCGCCAAGGAGCAGGGTCTTCGCGCCCCTGATGTCGACGACTCCGATGGTTACAACCGCCGGTTCATTGAGCTCTACCAGGCCTATGACGACCAATGTCAGCGTGAGGGCGTGGTGGATTTTGGCGAACTCATGCTGCGATCGGTGGAGTTGCTGCGTCGATCAGATGCCATTCGCAATCACTACCGAGGCCGCTTTGAGCACCTGTTGGTAGACGAGTTTCAAGACACCAACCCCCTGCAGTACGAATGGCTCAAGCTGCTCTCGAACCCCGGGGGTGGCATTTTTGCTGTGGGCGATGATGACCAAAGCATCTATGCGTTTCGCGGGGCCGATGTCGCGAACATGAAGCGGTTCGAGACGGAGTTTGGGGTTCGACACCTCATCAAACTCGAGCAGAACTACCGCTCTCACGGCCATATTCTGGATGCCGCCAATGCACTCATTGCCAACAACACGGGGCGGCTTGGCAAGAATCTCTGGACCGAGGCCGGGGCAGGCGAGCCGATTCGGGTCATGGAAACGGCAAGCGACCTTCTAGAAGCCCGTTGGGTGGTCGAGGAGGTTCGCAGCCTCATTCAAGAGGGGCTGCTGCGCAGTGAGATGGCCGTGCTCTATCGCAGCAACGCCCAGTCCCGCGTGATCGAGCAGGCCCTCTTTCAGGCCGGCCTGCCGTATCGCGTCTTTGGGGGCCTGCGGTTTTTTGAGCGCGCCGAGGTCAAGCATGCCCTGGCCTACCTGCGGCTCATGGAAAATCCTCACGAGGACACGGCCTTCCTCAGGGTCATTAACTTTCCCACTCGGGGCATTGGCGCGCGCAGCATCGAGCTTCTGGCCGACCAGGCCAAGCAGCAGGGCAGCAGCCTCCACGTGGCCGCGGGTGTGCTCGACGGCAAGGCTGGCACTGCGGTGCGAGGCTTTGTGCAGTTGATCGAATCGCTTCGATTTGAGACCCAGGGACTGAGCTTAAAGGAGATGGTGGCCGTCATGCTTGAGCGCTCGGGCCTGTTGCGCCACTACAAGGCTGAACGCGAGGGTCAGGAGCGGGTGGAAAATCTCGAGGAATTGATCAATGCCGCGGCCGCCTTTGATCTCGAAGGTGGTGTGCCGCTCGAGGATGGTCTGCCAGCCATGAGCCCACTCTCGACCTTTCTAAGCCATGCCTCACTCGAGGCGGGCGACAATCAGGCCGCCGAGGGCCAGGATGCGGTGCAACTCATGACCATCCACTCCGCCAAGGGATTGGAGTTCTCGGCGGTTTTCCTAACAGGCCTCGAGGAGGGCCTCTTTCCTCACGAGAACAGCGTCACCGAGCCCAACGGCCTTGAGGAGGAGCGCAGGCTCATGTATGTGGCGATCACGCGGGCCCGACGGCGACTCTATCTCTCCATCTCTCAGACCCGCATGCTGCATGGCCAGACGCGCTACAACATGCGCAGTCGTTTCTTGGAGGAGCTTCCAGAGGGCTGCCTGAAGTGGCTCACGCCGCGATTGGCCGCCCGCTCGGCCCTCTCTGCGGCATGGGAGTCGGCCGATGACAGCGACCGAGGGGCCTGGGGCCAGACGGCTGGCAGATGGACGCGACAAGGCATGGGAGATCGTGGTTCGCAGGCGCCTGCTTTTCAGCGCCCTGCCTTGACGGGGCATTCTCATGACAGCGGCTACACCGTGGGCCAATCGGTTCGCCATGGCCGCTTTGGTGAGGGCGTGATCATGGCCTTGGAGGGATCGGGCTCAGATGCGCGGGCGCAGGTGAATTTCAGGCGAGAAGGTGCCAAG
>JAGYKN010000035.1 GCA_018401615.1 Burkholderiaceae bacterium | reverse complement strand
AAAAATTGACACACAGTGCAGGGCCCTTGCCAGTGGTGCGCGACTCGGCCTTCACCTCCTTTACCGTCAAGGCCAACTCGGGTGGCATGCGACGGCAGTAGTCGGTCACGGCCGCGTCTACCCAGGCGGGCTGTCGGGCGCCCACGGCAAGAATGATCATCTGCACGGGCCAAGCATAATCAATGCATGCACAAGCCCCATATTTTGTTTCTCGATGACTTCGAGCACCTCTTTGCCCACTCGCCAGCGGTCATGGCCTTCTCGGACCGTGCACTGCTTGAGATTCACACAGAACCGCTTCGCGGCGAGGCGCTCTCACAGGCACTTGATCGGGCCACGGGCCTCGTGCTCATGCGAGACCGCACGCCCGTGGGCGAGCGTGAACTCGCCATGTCGCCCAATTTGAAATTCATCATCTACACCGGCCTGCGCAACGCGCTGCTCGATGAAGCCGCCTGCAAGGCCCGCAACATCCCGGTCTTTAACACCGAGTTTGGCCCCACCAAGGCAAGCACCTGTGAGCTGACTTGGGCACTCATCCTGGCCGCCTTAAAGCGCCTGGAGCCGGGCTTTCTGGCGCTTCGCGACCCTCAGTTGAGCTGGCGGGCGGGCCTGCACTACCCGGGTCTGTGCGATGTCTTAGAGGGCGAGACCCTGGGCCTCATTGGGCTTGGACAGATTGGTGCCCGTGTGGCCAAGGTGGGTCAGGCCTTTGGCATGAAGGTTGTTGCGTGGAGCCCAAACATGACGCCCGTCCGGGCGGCCGAGCATGGGGCCATGGCCGCTTCGCTCGATGAACTGCTCGCCACATCGAAGGTGGTCTCGCTGCACCTGGTGCTCTCGGCTGCCACGCGCCACCTGCTGCAGGCCAAGAACCTGCCTCAGATGCGACCCGACGCTGTGTTGGTCAACACCTCTCGCTCGGGATTGATCCACGAGCAAGACCTCGCCGCGGCCCTGAAGGCGGGCCGCCCAGGCATGGCCGCGCTTGATGTCTTTGATGAAGAGCCGCTGCCGGTTGATCACCCCTTTCGGCAGATGCAACAGGTCACCCTCAGCCCACACCTGGGCTTTGTGGCCAACCCGGTCTATGAGATCTTTGCCAAGACCGTGGCCCACCACCTCGATGGCCTGCTGGGCCAGGCGGCGATGTCAAGGGGTTAAGAGGCCGCCGGCTGAGAGCTGCCGCTCAGGCAAAATCTCCCGAGACAACTGTCAGGCCAGCCAGGCCGCAAAGCCCGCCTTGAGGAGATCCCCAGGCACAAACGCCAAGCTCACCGCTGGCCGCAGCCTCGAGGTCATGTCCGCGCGCCAGCCAGCCACGGGATGCCAATGCAATAAATGCCGGGCACGCCACCAATCAGGCTGGGCAATGGGCGCCTTCTGCTGAGTGGGGGTGTCATCTGCCTCCCGATGGGCATGGAGGGCCTGCGGATTGGGCTGGGGGCGGTTGTTTTCCAAGCAGCATCCCAGCAGTCAGGCTCTGGGCCCAGGCGCCAAACACCCAGCCGAGATAAAAGCCTGCACTGGGAATTCAAACAACGCCCAGGCACCACCCCGCCCGCCAAGATAAAAATGCGCGCCCACAGGCAGACCACAAACAGAAACAACAGCACGGCGTAAGGCCGCCTGCTTGAAGCGAGAAACAGGCCCGCCAGCATGACACCGAGCGTCTGCGGCGCGGTGGGCGGCACGCCCGCGCTAGAAGGAGCAGGTCAGGAGCGCGAAAGCACCAGGCCGAAACACCGCGATCATTGAGGCCAAAAAGCGGGGATGCGCACCCGGAGTCTCGGTGAGAGGCCATCGCGACGACTGCGGGGTCATGTGCGCGTGGGGTGCATGGATGGCGGGTGCGCTGGGCGGCTCGGGGCGCCCCGCTCGTCTCAGCCACCATGTGGATGTAGGCCGCGGTGATCAGTGGCGCATCGATGCCATTGTTATTTGGCCGCACGCCGGGCCATGTCACCAGAATGTGCTCGTGCTCTGTGCATGATTGGCCAACGAGTCGCACCCAGCATCGAGGCCGTGAAGTCTGATCCTGGCGCCATCAGAATGCCCCGAGCCTTGTCTTGTGCAGTCTCGCCAACTGGGCTGGCCAGCAGCTGCGGCCACAGCCAGGCATTCACACCGTACATACGGGCCATCAGGGCGCGCACCCTCGGGCTTAGCCGTCACTGCCCCCACGCCGCTGCGAGCAAAGTGGTGGAGCCTGCAAGGGTGGCCAGAAGGTCCACTTGTCCCGGAAGGGTCTGGGTGACGTCTTGCGCGTAAATCGCATCAAACGCTGCAGCGTCACGCCTCGAAGAAGGCGCGGGCTAAGCCCCTGCCTGCGATACCTCCCGGTGGCCCATGGTCAGGATGTGCAGCGGATTGAGTTGGCGCACCACGCCTTCTCTGCTCAGGGTGGCGGCAATATGGGCCACCGCCCAACACCCGGTGCGCCCCAGCCGCATCAGGTCGGTCCATGTGCCATGCCATTGAGCAGGGCAGCGGGCAGGCTCGCCCGCCATGGCTGGCCACAGGGGTCTCGATGGCGTCATCCAGATCATGGAGAGGCCTTGGGCGAGAAGCACGGTGGGGGTCCCATTCGCCATGCAGTTGATCAGCGGTGACCGCCCTGGCCGCCATCTGAGATTGCCATGGGGCTCTCCACCCGCAGGCCGTCGGCTGCGAGATGCCGCCCGACGAACTTTCGCACCCAGAAAACACACGTCGGTGCCCGCCTGAATCAGCCGGCCACCAGTAGCCGCCCACCGCCTGCCCCAAAATTAATATCTTCATGCAAGCATTGTGCCTGCGGTGTGCTTGCCCCTAACATGGCGTTTCTTGCAAGTCAATTTGCATCGTACCGACCTGAAAGGGTTTTCATGACCCCAAGACTGACCCTGTCAATCTTTCTCAGCCTATGCGCCGCCACCGTTTTGGGTGACACCCCCTTTGCGGTGTCCACCAAAGAACCGTATGGTGTGCGCAGTGGAAAGAATCTGGCGACTACACCGCCGACTGCTTTAAGACCAAGTCTGAGTGCAGTGCTTTTGTTCCAGAAAAGGGAGCCAGCAAGTTTGGGTATGGTGCAAACAGCGGCTAAACCGTTGATGGGGGAAGCCCTAGGGTTTCCCCTTCTCTTGTGGTGGGGAGTCTGCTGCGGTAGCGTCTAGGAAAGTGCAATATAGGGCGCCATCGAACACATCCAGGAGACCATAACATGCTCAAAAGTCTGCACATCAGCCCTGAGGAAGAGTGCCTGGGCTGCCTGCAATGCGAGATGGCCTGTTCTTACGAGAATTACGGTGTCTTCGCAACCGCGAAGTCTCGCATCAAAGGTCTTCGATTTTCACACCTGGGCCGCAAGGTGCCCTGCACACCTGCACCCAGTGCGATGAGAGCCCTGGTGCCTGCACGCCTGCCCTGTCCAGAGGCCATCACCGTGGACAAGGCCACCGGTGCCAAGGTCGTCAACGAGGCCACCTGCGTGGGCTGCAAGGTCTACTGCATTTCCTGCCCGTTTGGCACCATCAATTACGTGGCCGAGACGGGAAGGGTTCAAGTGTGACCTCTGTAGGGGTCAACCTGCCTGTGCAGACCTTGCCCCACTCAGGCCATTACCTATGTGGATGCCAACTGGACGGGCCCCTGGATCATGAAGGCAGGGCGAGACAAACTCAGCAACCAGCAAGCCAGCGCTTAAAGTCAATCATGGCATGGGCGCAAGATTCTCAGGGTGAACCTCACCAAGGCACCGTCAGCAACGAACCCCTCAACATGGCCTGGGCGGCCCAGTACCTGGGCTCCCGGGCCAGCGTCCAAGTACCTCTCCGAAGAGATCCAGTCAAGGTCAAGCCCACTCTCGACTGACAACAAGATCATCTGGGCCTGGGCCGCTCACTGGCACCATGGCCTCAACCGGTGGCCGCTACGTGGTGGTCACCAAAGGGCCCCTGCAGGGCCATTGCCTGCTCAAACTCCGGCGGCTACTGGGGTGCTGGGCTCAAGATGGCCAGCTGGGACATGAGTGATTTTCCAGGGGAACAAGTCTCCCAAGCCCCGTCTACCTGTGCATTAAGAGACGACGAAGGCCGAACTCCGAGATGCTGCCCCACCTCTGGGGCAAGAGCGTCTGGAGACCGAAGTATCATCAAGACGTCTCATCAAGATCCGCTCCACCCCGCATTTCGTCGATCGGATTGTCTGGTGAGAATCAGGTGCTGTTGCAGCGGTGGTCAACGATCTGCACCGCGCAGCTGGCCCGATCAGGTGTAAAGGTGCAGTCATGAGATCCAAGAACCTCAAGGCCATTTGCGGTGCGCGGCACCAAGGGAGTGGAAACATCCACAGCCAGGCCTTCATGCAAGTCACCGCCGAGAAAAAGCGCATCCTCGCCGAGAACGCCGTGACGAGGCCGAGGCCTGCCCACCTACGGCACCCAGGTGCTCATAGATATCATCAACGAGATGGGCGCCTTGCCCACACGCAACCACCGTGATGTCGCCTTCCCGAGTGCGCGCGACATTTCGCCGAATATGGCCGAGCCCCGAAAGACCGATGGCAAACCACATCTGGTGACCAACCAGGCCTGCTTTGGCTGCACGATCGCCTGCAGGCGCATCAGTAAGATCGATGAGACCCATTTCTCGGTGCAAAACAAGCCCCAGTACTGGGGCGCCTCTGGTGGCCTCGAGTACGAGGCGGCTTGGGCCCTTGGCGCAGCCCACGGGGTCAAAGACCTCGAGGCACTCCAATACGCCAACCTCATCTGTAACGAGCAAGGCATGGACCCAATCTCTTTTGGGGCCACTGTGGGCGCGGCCATGGAGCTCTTCGAGATGGGCGTGCTCAGCAAGGAGCAGATTGGCATTGAGGCACCCTTTGGGTCGGCCAAGGCCCTCTGCGAATTGGCCGAACTCACGGCACGTGGTGAGGGCTTTGGAAAAGAGATTGGCCAGGGCTCAAAGCGGTTGTGCAGCAAATACGGTCATCCAGAGCTCTCCATGAGCGTCAAGGGTCAGGAGTTCCCAGCCTACGACTCCCGAGGCATCCAGGGCATGGGACTGGCCTATGCAACCTCGAACCGTGGCGCCTGCCACCTGCGTGGTTACACCGTGGCCTCTGAGGTCTTGGGCATTCCCGTGAAGACCGATCCGCTCTCTGCAGAGGGCAAGCCCGAGTTGGTCATGGCCTTCCAAGATGCCACGGCGAGCTTTGACTCGGCAGGCATTTGCATCTTCACCTCATTTGCCTGGAGCCTGTCTGACATTCAGCCCCAGATTGCCGCAGCCTGTGGAGACGAATTCACCATGGACAACCTCAATCAAATTGGGGAACGCATCTGGAACATGGAGCGCGACTTTAACAATCGAGCAGGCTTTGCCGCCAAGGATGATTCCTTGCCACCACGCCTGCTCAAAGAGGCGGCCAAGCAAGGACCCGCAAAGGGACTGGTCAGCAAGCTGCCCGAGATGCTGCCCAAGTATTACGAGATTCGGGGCTGGGATGCAGACGGCCAGTTAAAGAAAGAAACGCGCACTCGCCTGGGGCTCTGATGGCGCGACACCACCTCATCCTTGGTGCGGGCCCGGCCGGCGTGATCGCGGCCGAGAGCCTGCGCAAGCTCGTTCCCCAGGATCGCGTCACCCTGGTGGGAGACGAGCTGGAGTTGCCCTACTCACGCATGGCGATTCCTTATCTGCTCATGGGCAGCATCGATGAGCGTGGCACTCTCCTGCGCAAAGACCCGCATCACTATGAGGCGCTGGGCATTGAGCGCGTGCAGGCCAGGGCCACCTCGGTGGATGCGGGCAAACGACTGGTGGAATTGAGCAATGGGCAGGCCATTCGCTTTGACTGCCTGCTCATTGCCACGGGCTCGCTGCCGGTGCGCTTTCCCATCCCCGGCTTTGATGGCGCCAATGTTCACCCCTGCTGGACACTGGCAGATGCCCGCGAGATTGTCGCGCTGGCGCAGCCCGGGGCCAAGGTGGTGCAGATGGGCGCTGGCTTTATCGGATGCATCATCATGGAGGCCTTGGCCAGTCGCGGCGTGTCGCTCACCGTGGTCGAGATGGGAGACCGCATGGTTCCTCGCATGATGGGGCCGACAGCCGGTGCCATGATCAAGTCTTGGTGTGAGTCCAAGGGCGTCACCGTGATCACTGGCGCCAAGGTCGAGCGCATCGACCATGCCAATGGCCTCTCTTCCAAGGTCTGCCTCTCAACCGGTGCGCAGATCGAAGCCGATCTCGTGATCAGCGCCACCGGTGTCAAGCCCAATGTGGCGTTTCTTCAAGGCAGTGGCATTGAGGTTCAGACGGGCGTGCTCACCGACACCACCCTTCAGACCAACTGCGCAGGCATCTACGCGGCAGGAGACTGCGCCCAGGCATACGATCGCCCCAGCCAGTCTCACCTGGTGAGCGCGATTCAACCCAACGCTGCCGACGAGGCCCTGGTGGCGGCCCGCAACATGGCCGGTCAGCACTCGGCGTTGCAACGGGTGCCCCAGATCAACGTGCTCGACACCCTGGGGCTCATTTCATCGAGCTTCGGTCAGTGGCAGGGTGTTCCTGGCGGAGACCATGTGGAGATGACCGACTGGATCAACCATCGCATGCTGGGCCTGCAGTTCGAAGGGGACCGACTGATCGGCTGCAATGCCATCGGCTGGACCGAACATGTGGGCGTGATGCGCGGCCTGGTCGAGGGACAGGTGCGGCTTGGCGCCTGGAAAGAAACCCTGCTCAAGGACCCCACCCGGCTCATGGAGGCTTATCTGGCCTGTGCGCAGGCACAGGAGCAGCATGCGGTGGTCTAGTTGAGGCTCACGGTCAAGCTCTACGCGAGCCTGGCGTCTCACCTCTCTCCAGAGGCTCGCAGCACCAATCAGCAGCCGATCGATGTGCCCGAGGGCGTCTCAGTGGCCACGGTCCTTGCGCCTTTTGGCCTGCCGGTCGAGCTCACCAAGCTCGTGCTCGTCAATGGCCGCTATGTGGCACCAGAGGATCGACCCCATGAAGAGTTGAAAGACGGCGACGTGGTGGCTGTCTGGCCCCCCATCGCGGGCGGCTGATCGGATGTTTTTCCCTGATGGCCTCGTGCCCGAGGCCTTTGATCGAGAGATGGGCTGCTCCGAGGTCGAGTGGCTGCGCTGGCTGCCCGAGGCCACCTCACCGCATCGGCTTACCCTGCAGCAGGGCGCGGCCTCAGTGTTTGCTGCGGCGCCCAAGGGCAGGGCCCTTGGCCCTTCGGTGGATGGGGAGCAGGCGCCACTGCTCGAGTTGACCTGGCAGGTGTTGCCGGCCCGACGGATTGCCTTGCTTGAAATCAGTCGACTTGCAGTCTCATTTCAATTTCAGGGGCCGGGTGACCGTGAACGGGCGGACTTCATGCGTCGGTTTGACCTCACCATGCAGCGCGGTGGTGGATAACGAGGGTGCGTCAGCGGCCCACTGAGGCACGGCCGGCATCTCCTGCCGTTCCGCCTAGAACGCCACCACCAACCAACCCCATCGCTGCTGTGCCGCCGATCTCCAGTGCGACGCGTTCAACACTTTTTACCTCTCCACCGCAGGACTTTGCAATGGTGGCCGCATCAACCTGGTCGTAGGTCTCGAGGCCGAGATTGGCCGCAAGGACCGGAAGGGCCAACACCCCGCCCGAGAGCAGCACCAACACAGGGGCAGCAACCGCGCGGGTATTTTTGAGGGTGTCTTGTAACTCGGCCTTCTTCATCGCGGTGCGGCAGTCGTCTGTTTGAGCCTGCGGCTTGGTTCCGTCTAGCAGGGTGACGGCCCGCTGAGAGTAGCTTGCACAGCCAGTTAGCATGAGCAGGCCCAGCCCAACGGCAAGAGACCTACCCAAAGCGGATGACGTGTTTTGAAGCAATGCCCACTCCTGAGAACAGCTGGTCACGAAGTGTCTCAGAGTTTCCTCACAATGGCGACCCTTGGCGGCGGATCGCCAAGCGGCCAATCGCCAAACATCAGGTGACCGATAGCATGGCGCGCAGACGGCCTCGAAGGGCGCTCACCACCCAGACCTCGTCAGCTTGCATGAGGTCGCTCGGGGTGATGGACTGCTCCAAGGTGGGCAAATGTGCGTCCTGCAACATGCGGGCCCTCTCAATGCCAGGCAGCACGCCGTCTTGAAGTGGCGGCGTGATCCAACACCCGTCTCTGACAATCCAGACCGTGCTGCGCCCGCCCTCAGTCACATGGCCCCGTTCATTCACAAAGAGGGCATCGAAGGCGCCCACTGCCTCAGCGGCTCGCCACGCGGCATCGTAGAAATCCCGCCGGGTGGTCTTGTGAAGCAGCAATGGGTCGCTTGATGCCGGGGCATGCAAGGCTGGAACCAGATCTCGTGCCCAGAGCAGGCGAACTGGGGTCTGGAGGGGTTCAGTCTGATGCACCGTTGCAGCCCACCGGCCCTCTGGCGACAAGGCCAGGCGCAGGCGTCCTGCAGGCCCACTGCTCGACCCTGCCAGGACCGCATCAACGGCGGCATGCGCCTGCCCGATGTCAAAGGGCAGGTGCAGGGCAGTCGCAGAGCGTTGCATGCGTGCCAAGTGCGCCTCGATCTGGCAGGGTCGATGATTCACCAGCGCAATGGTCTCAAAGAGGCTGTGTGCCCCAACCAGACCAGTGAGAAAACCCGCCTTGATGCGGCACTCCTCCCACTCGGCTGCGGCGCTCGAGTCGATGGTGATGCCTGCCCCCACCCCCATTCGAAACCGACCCTGCCCCAGGCTCACAGACCGAATGGCCACGCTCCAGGCAAAGTCGCCCACCCGGTGGGTGGCCCCGCCCGTGGCCGGGGATCGGGGCGGGTCTATCCACCCCACACTGCCGCAATAAACCCCTCTGGCCTCGGGCTCAAGGCGCTGGATCCACTCCATGGTCTTTCGCTTGGGCGCGCCGGTCACCGATCCGCATGGAAAGGTCGCCCGAAGGATGTCCTCCAGGCTGGCCTCGGGCCGCAGCCGTGAATGGATGCTCGATGTCATCTGATAGAGGTCGCCCACCGCTTCGACCTCAAAGAGTTTGGGCACGGTCACGCTGCCCACCTCACTGATCATGCCCATGTCGTTGCGGATGAGGTCCACGATCATGATGTTTTCTGCCCGATTCTTCGGGTCGTTCTGCAGCGCGGCCTGGGGGTCTTGGTCTTTGGGCAGGGTGCCTTTCATGGGCTTGGCCACGAGCTCACCCTCATGCGAGGCCAGAAACCACTCTGGCGAAAACGAGAGCAGCGTCTCGTTTTGCATGGGCAGGTAAGCAGCGAACCGAGTTGGCTGGCGGGCTCGCAGGCGCCGATAGAGCGCCAATGCACTGCCGTACCAGCCGCCAGACCAGGCAAAGGTGTGGTTGAGCTGATAAAAAGTGCCCTTACTGATTTGCTCGTGAATGGCAGAAATGTCTTGCGCGAAGGCCTCTGCTGAGAGGCTCGGCGCAGCCGACACCAAGCCGGCAGCCTGACCCTCTGAGCCTGCCTCTGCGGTGTCAAGAAGGATGTCGACAGCGTCTCTTGAGAGGAGCGTGACGCGCTCAAAGGCCAAGGCAGTGATGAACGGAGTCTGCTGCCTGGCCCTGGCCGGCAGGCCCTGGAGCCACTCACCCAATTCATACGACAACACCACCACCACATGCCGGCCTTTTCTGGTGGACGCCTCGATGGCCAGCAGCGTCTCGGATATCTCCCCTGTCGTTCGGGCAATGAGACTCTCGCAGGGCCCCTCATAGAGGCGACTGGTGGGTTGCTCTGGCGTGCTCTGACAGTCGTCTAGTAAGTACATGACTGCATGCTACCGCCGGCCTTGAATATCGGCCAATTGGCTTAATTAATCCACGGACATTTAAAAACGGGACTTTTTTACCCCCCGCTCTTGCAAATTTGGAAACTCGTTATTAATATTCGGTTATGGCGGAAGTTAATGCCAGCCTCCAATCCCCTAATCGAAAATTTCATAAACCTTAAGGAAATGAAAATATGGCAACGTATTCAGAAATGATGTCGCAGATTGAAGATCTCCGTAAACAGGCGGAGCGGCAGCGTAAAGAAGAGTACTCATCCGTTCTGAAAACCATTAAGCGGCAGATCGCAGATTATGGAATCTCGGCTGAAGAGCTTGGTTTTTCAGGCGCCTCGAAGGCCGCTGGCAAGCGGGGCCCGAAGGCAAGCAAGGCCGCCGCCTCAAAGGCTCGAAAGCCTCGTGCCAAAAAAGCGGGCTCAGGGGTTAAGGTTGCACCCAAATATCGTGATGGTGCAGGCAACACCTGGACAGGTCGGGGCAAAATGCCAAAGTGGCTTACTCAAGAAGTTGCGGTTGGTCGCACTGTCGACTCGTTTTTGATTCCCACAGCGTGAGCATTCCCACAGGGTCGGAAATGTAAAAGTGGTTGCCCGGGTTGCGATTAATCAATCGTAATGGCAGCCCGGGTTATCAGGTCCTGCTTTTTTCAGTGAGCAGCGCCCCGTAGAGCTTCAATTTCCAGCAGCGCGGAGAGTCCAACGGTTTGTGCCCCGCTCATCTGCATGAGTTTTGCTGCCGCCAGGCCGGTGTCAC
>JAGYKN010000034.1 GCA_018401615.1 Burkholderiaceae bacterium | reverse complement strand
GGGTCAGTGCGCATGTCGCGTCTCGGCATCGGTCTTAGAACCGCAGGTTCGCATCTAAACGAAAACGATTCAAGGTTCGGGTGCCATCTTGGTCCAGACCCAATGTGCTGCGGCCGGGGTTCTCACCGAGCCGACGGGCCCAGGTGAGCCTCACGGACGATTCGGCAAGGCCGAAGTCGGTCTGGGCGCCAAGCCACAGACCGTAGCCACGCAGGCTGTAGTCGTTGGGCGAGAACGCTCCCGCAAAATCGTTTTCCTTATTCACCCGAATGCGGCCATGGTCGTAAAAACCAGACAAGGTCCATCGCTGAAACTCAGAATTCCAGCGGTGCTGCCACTCCAGGCTTGCCAGGCCGCCGAGGGAGCCGCCACCTTCGTTGGTCGGGTAGGCTCGAATGCCCCGTGCCCCGCCCAAGAAAAACTTCTCGGAGCCATCAAGATTTCGACTCGCCCACTGGCCCTGTGCCATGGCCACCAGGGTGTTGGATGGGTCCAAGACTTGGCGGCGCATGGCCGAGAGCCTCACCTTCGAGAAGTAGCCTGCAGTTTGCGTGGTGCTGGCGTCCGAGGTGCGATGCGCCTGGGGTGAATCGGAGAGGTCCAACTCCCCGCGACTCCAGAAGGCAGACCAACTGTTCTCGCCACCGCCCATCCACCCGTCTGCCGCGTTGCCCTCCAGGCCCATGGAGAACAGCTGGCTCTGATAGCGCGAGACCACCTGGCCGGCCGCCTCATTTCGATAACGATTGTTGTCAAACATCATCTGAAAGCTGACGTTTCCAGAGGGCCTGCGCTGCAGGGGCACCACCACAAAGAGGCCCTGGTTCGAGGTGGGCCCGCGCATGTCTGCACTTGAGAAATCCGAAGAGATCAGCTTGTACTGCATCGCCGACCATTGCCCTCCTGCACGCCATCCGTACTGATTAAACGGCACGCTGTACTGAACTTGCGCGTACTGAACCCCCTCGGTCACGAGCCCCTGGGCCACGAGGCTGTCTCCTCGTTGGGTGGGATTGTTGAAGGTCGCCCTCACATGCGCACGCTCTGGGCCTGTGGATCGGGAGCCACTGTTGTCGACCCCCACCGTCAATTCCACGGGCTTGGTCTGCTCCACCTGCAAGACCGCTCCGGTCTGGCCCTCCTCCCGACCTTGCACCACATTGAGCCGCGTCTGGACACCGGCCAAGTCCGCAAGCTTGGCATTGGCCTCCTCCAGGGCCGGCAACGAGACCGCCTCACCCACGGGCTGAGCCGTCTCGATGACACGCTGGGGCACCTGGGTGTTTTTCAGGAGACCCTGCGGGTCCTCAATGCGAACACCACTGAAGGTGGATTCCACCACCTGGATGAGCAGGCGCCCCTCAGAGAGATCTTGGGGGGGCAATGTTGAGCGGGCAAGCCAGCCACGCTCTCGATACAGGCTGTTGACCACCTGGGTGATGCGATCAAGGCTGCGCAGATCGATGTTGGCCCCAACAAATGGGGCCAGGGCAGCTCGAATGTCCTCCACCGGCAACGCAGTCACCCCGCGCACCACAAAGCCCTTAAAGACGGCGCCACCCTTGGCTTCTTCAATCTCCTTGGCCATTGTGGAATCGACAGGGGCAGGCTGCGGCGTGCGCACCACTGCCTCATCCACGGTCACGGGTGAGACCGGCCTCAGGGTGGCCTTGCTGGCGCTCTGATTGGTGTCGGTGGGAAGCACCGGTGGCGCCTCGACGACCGGTTCGGCCGGGCGCTGGGCCAGGGCCTGCTCCACCGACTTTCCGCAGGTTTGTTCAAAGAAGACCGACAGCAAGGGGTCAGCCTTGAGCAACTCTAACGAGGCTGGTCCAGACGAGCAGACGCTTCCCAGAACACTCGACGGGCTCTGGGCAGAGGCCGGAATGGCGACAAGCCATGCCCCCATTAGCCAAGCTCCCCGCAAAACAAGCATTCTCATGGGCCAGCCCATTGCTGCCACCTCAAAAAGTTATAACCAACCCTTTAGATTCGGTCGCTGAGCCAAAAACTTGACTCCCCCCGCAGCCAAGGCCGGCAAGCCACAGTGCTTCGAACAGGCTCAAGGTCTGGTCATTCTAGGAAAATCACAGGTGGCACCAGCGCCAACAAAATGCAGGTCGGCAAACCCAGCGCGTGCGGTCTCGCCAGTGTTGTCGGTGTCACTTGCAAGGGCCACTGACGCCAGGCTCGCCTCTTCAGTGTCAAACGCCTGACGAATCTCGTCTTTCACATCGACCCGCTCGCTCACCCATTTGCCAGCATTCTCTGCCCCGGACTGCTGCACGACCATCTTGGTCAGAGCCGTGTAGGCGTTCGGACGACGCGTGCCCACCGGATGGCGGTTGTCCCAGACAAAGTTGATGGCCCCGTCTGGCACCTCCTCACCATAGAGGGCCCTGGCCAGGCGCAGCCTGGCGCGGGCGGCAAATCCCATGCGCTCGGGCGGCAATCGCAGCGCCAGGTAAACACGCGCTGCATAGTCATCGCCCGACTTCTGATTGAGGTCAGCGGTTTGCAAGGCAGCGTCAACGCGCCAGCG
Source organism: Burkholderiaceae bacterium (assembly GCA_018401615.1). GTDB lineage: Bacteria > Pseudomonadota > Gammaproteobacteria > Burkholderiales > Burkholderiaceae_A > Hahnella. Next base: position 8,095 of record JAGYKN010000034.1, on the reverse strand, counting down.
CCAGCACAAGATGGGGGTGCTGTTGAGGTCAATCTCTAAGGGACGCGCCAGCAGGGCCATGCTTGCCACTGCCTGCGCCTCGATGGCGTTCACGCCGTCCCATTCCCGAACTCGGTAGACGGTGGGCCTGACCCGCTTGTCGATCTGCACCACCCTCCAGGGCGCAGGCACCTCGGCAGCGGCGCTGGAAAATTCACCAACCCAGACCGTCAGAGCCTTCGCCTGCGTTGCCATCACCACGACAAATGCCACGACAAGCAGCTTGAGTGCACTTTTAAGCTTACTTTGCATGCATCCCCTCATCGATCTGCACGGCCATGTCCAGCGGCAGCCAGCGCAAGTCAGCGGGCTCATCAATGTCATGAAGGGCTGGCAGGCAGCTGAGTGTCCACTGCCGCTGCGCAATTCGGCGTTGCGTTTCGGCGGCCACAGCATTCGTGCCCCATGGCATGTCAGCAAAGAGTCGTGCGTCAAAAGCCTTTAGACCCAGCAGCACATAGCCTCCGTCGAAGGCCGGTATCAAGACCGCATCATGGTCTTGCAAGGCCACCGCCGCCTCGCGCAATTGCGGCGCGCGTAGGTCGGGGCAATCGGTGCCAATCAACAGGCAGTGCTCACCTTTTTCAGACGCACGCTGAGCGGCACGCGCCATCCTCGCCCCCAGGTCTCCTTGGCCTTGCGCGCTCCAGATCAGCCCGGGTGGCACCGTCAGCCCTCTCCATGAGGCCATGCCGGGCCCAGGCGTGACGCACAGCTCAATCGTGCCCAGCGCGGCCTCCTGGGCCTCGCTCAGGGTCTGCGCCAGCATGCGTGCCGCCAGCGCCGCTGCACCAGCTGCACCCAGCGCTGGTATCAATCGTGTCTTGGCCTGGCCCGCAAGGGGTGCCTTGGCAAAGATGATGGTGTGCACCGATCTCATCGATACCTCTGCGCCAGCACGGAGGCAGGCACACCGCGCCAATACGCCCAGCGCAATCGCCACATTAGGAAGACCGTTGACCAGACACCGTATTTTTCCCAGCGCCGGCCCGAGGTTTTGACGCGATCGCGCAGGCACACCGGCCAGGCCTGCCGACGCAGTCGGGTCGACAGGTCGATGTCCTCCATTAGGGGCTGATCGGGAAACCCACCCACTCGCTCAAAGGCCGCGCGTGTCATAAAGAGCGCCTGATCACCTGTGGCAATGCCCGTCAACCGAGAGCGCCAGTTCATCAGCAGGGCCACCACCTTGAGCAGCGCTGGGCCCGGGGTGATTTCCACGTCGAAGCGTCCCCAGCATGCGGTATCCCTCAGACTCGAGGCGATGGTCTCGAGCGCCTGCTGTGGCAGAGTCGTATCGGCATGCACAAACAAGAGCAGTGCTCGCGTGGTGGCGCCCGCACCATGATTCATTTGCCGAGCGCGTCCCGGTTCTGACGCGAGCACCGTCAAGCCCGCTGCCTGTGCCAAGGCCACCGAGCCATCAATGCTGCCGCCATCTACGAGCAGCACCTCTGCGCCCTGGCGGACAAAGGACCGAGCCTGTGAAATGAGGTCGGGCATGGCATCAGCCTCGTTTAAGAGAGGAACAATCACGCTGATGCTCGCTGGCGTGTGCATCAATCAGCCGCGCTGCCATTTGTGAAACCACGCCAACCACTTCAGCACTGTCTTGGGGGCGTGGTGACGCCTCCATTCGCCTGCGGCGTGCTTATTGGCCTCGGCCATGGTCGGATAGGTGTGGATGGTGCTCAAGATCTTGTTTAGCCCCAGGCCGTATTTCATCGCCAACACGAATTCAGCCAGTAAATCGCCGGCATGCTCGCCAACAATGGTCACCCCCAGGATGCGATCGCGCCCGGGCACGGTCAGCACCTTCACAAAGCCGTGGGCCACGCCGTCAGCGAGTGCCCGATCCAGGTCGCCAAGGTCGTAGCGTGACACCTCAAATGCCACGCCTTGAATGCGCGCCTCCTGCTCATTGAGGCCCACAGATGCAATCTCAGGGTCAATGAAGGTCGCCCGGGGAATCACGGCATAGTCCACCTTGAAGCGCTTGAAACGGCCAAACAAGGCGTTGACAGCGGCATACCAGGCCTGATGCGCCGCCACATGCGTGAACTGGTAGGGACCAGCGACATCGCCTGCGGCAAAGATATTTGGATACAACGTTTCGAGATACGCATTGGTGTTGATGGTGCGAGCCACTGGCACGCCAAGCTCTTCCAGCCCGAATCCCTCTAGTCGCGCCACCCGGCCCACCGCACAGACCAACACATCAAATTGGGTTCGATGAAGGGCCCCTGCATGGCGGGTCACGAGAAATTTTTGGGTCACACCGTCTTGCACCGTGGTCTCGCAACCCACAGCCTCGTGTGCTGTGAGCACTGTCACGCCGCTGCGCACCAGCGCGGCCTGCGCCAGTACACCGACCTCCTCGTCTTCTCGCATCAACAGGCGCGGCGCCAATTCAATCTGAGACACTGACGAGCCCAGCCGCGCAAAACTCTGTGCCAGCTCGCAGCCGATTGGACCACCACCGAGAATCACCATGCGGGAGGGCGGCTCATCCAGCTGAGAAAAAGCCTCCCACACCGTCTCGCTCGTGAGATAACCCACAGCATCGATGCCCGGCAGCGGCGGCACAAAGGGCCGCGCCCCGGTGGCAATGACGATACTGCGGGCCGTCAGGCACTGGGTCGTGCCGTCATTGCGGGCGATCTCAACGGTCCAGGGATCAACGAGGCGAGCGCGCCCACTCACCACATCAACCCCCAAGGCGGTGTAGCGCTCGATGCTGTCGTGGGGCGCAATCTCGCTGATGACGCGTTGCACCCGGGCCATGACATCCCGAAAATTAAATTGAGGCGGCGTTGACTTCAGACCATACTGCGCACCGTGCCGGATCTGCTCTGCAAGTCGGGCTGTCTTAATCAGTGCCTTGCTCGGCACGCAACCGTAATTGAGGCAATCACCGCCCATCTTGTGGGCTTCGACGAGCGTCACCCGGGCTTTGACTGCTGCAGCAATGTAGGCGGTCACCAGGCCAGCAGCACCACCACCAATCACGATTAGGTTGCGATCAAATGAGGCCGGTCGGCGCCAGCGGGCAAAGACACGACGCCTGCGCAAGACATCAGGCACTGCCTTTGCCAGCAGCGGGAAACAACCAAGCAAGATAAAAGACAGCATCACAGGCGGCGAGATGATGCCCGACAGGCTGTCGATGCCAGCCAACTGCACACCAGCATTGACATACACCACGGTGCCAGCAAGCATTCCGAGCTGGCTGACCCAATAAAAGGTGCGCGCACGCAGCGGCGTGAGGCCCATCACGAGGTTGATCAAAAAAAATGGAAAAATTGGCACCAGCCGCAGCGTAAAGAGATAAAACGCGCCCTCTCTGGCCACCCCAGCATTGAGCGCCTGCAGCCGATTGGCAAAGCGCTCCTGGACCCAATCTCGCAGAAGATGGCGCGCCGCCAAAAACGCCAGCAAGGCGCCAAGGCTTGATGCAAAGGAGACGATGACGACGCCCCAGCCAAGGCCAAAGACGGCACCGGCGCCCAGCGTCATGACGACAGCCCCCGGCACAGACAAGGCCACCACGAGCACATAGGCCAGGAAAAAACCCACGCCAACCAGAAGTGGCTCATGGGCCTGCCATTGTCGAAAGTGATCAACACTCGACTTGAGTGCCTCGAGCGACAACAATCGATGCAGATCAGAGAGGATAAACACACCGATGGCAGCGACGATGAGCGCAACAACAATGACCTTCTTGCGCACTGAGGACAGCCCAGATGAGGGTGATGCGCTCAAAGCGCCCCGCCGCAGCTGCTGCCCTGCCCGGCCGTGCAGCCATAGCAGTGATCTGCGGTGGCGATGGGCTGCCCCGTTGGCTCACCTCTGAGGAGGTCTCGCAGGTGCGGGCGATCAAGGCCCGTCTGCAGCGCAGACTCAGGCAGAGCGATACCAAGCTGCTGATTGAAATCGCAGTCGTAGAGATACCCCTGCCAATCCACGCTGATGAGCGAGCGGCACATCACACCCGCTAGATTCGCATCGGCAAAGTTGTCCCGCAGGAGCTGCATATAGGACTTAAAGCTGCCCTTCGATACCAGCGTTGAGCCAAAGCGTTGTATGGGCATGTTCGCCAGCGCAAAGAGGGCATTAAAGACAATGCCAAAGTGCGTGAATAATTCTCGTTTGTAGTCTGCCTCGAGGGCCGCCTGGTTCGGCGGCAGAGAGGGCCCCTGGGGGTTATAGACGAGGTTTAGGAGAAGCCCCGACCCAGGCTGACCATAGCCAAGCGTGTTTAAGAGTTGAAGGGCTGCGATGCTTTTGTCAAAGACCCCCTCCCCACGTTGCTGATCGACGTTCTCCGAGGAATAACAAGGCAGCGAGGCAACGATGTCCACCCGTTCATTGGCAAGAAACTGGGCCAGATTGTCCTGACCTGGCTCAAACAAAACGGTGAGATTGCAGCGATCTATCACCCTCACACCAAGGGCGGTGGCAGCACTCACCAGGCGCGTGAAGGCAGGGTGCAATTCGGGGGCTCCCCCGGTTAGGTCTAGCACCGAAATGTCTTGCGCTCGCAGCACATCGAGCACCACTTCCAGCGTGTCGTCATCCATCATCTCGGTTCGCGTTGGACCAGCATTGACATGGCAATGCAGACACGACTGATTACAGCGATAGCCGAGATTGACCTGAAGCGTGGTCAGACGATCACGCCGCAGGGGCGGAAAATCCTGAGTCTGTAGCAGCGGCAACATCACATGCATGGGAACCCTCACAAAAAAATAAAACTGCAGCAAGACGTGCTGCTCATGTCGCTACCTGGTCAGCCACCCGTTGGTCTGCGCCCTGCGCATCACGAAGCGGCTGTGCCCCTCAACAAAGCGACGGTCGATCCAGTCCTTAAGCTGCCACATCAGCCAACCCGAAACCGATAACCTGCCCCAGGATGCCATTGCCCGTCGGGGCGCATACGCCAACAGGTAGAGGCTGGCTGCCTTCGGCTGATAGGTCTTGCACGGCGCACCATTGGCCACCGCAATCAGATTGGCACCCAACACTGCACCCGATCTGACTGCATGCACGCCAGAGCGCGCCATGGGCACGTCATCACGCGAACAGACATCACCAGCAGCAAAGACGTTGTCATGCGAGCGGCTGCGGTGGGTGCTGTCAACGAGCACATAACCCGCCTCATCTAGGCCTAGCTTCGATTCTCTCAACAATGCCGGGGCTTTGGCGCCGGTGGCCAAGAGAACAAAATCTGCACGCAATGCCGCGGCGTCCCTGGAAAACGTCAAGAGATCGATGTTGTGGGTCTTGAGCAGGGTGGTAATGTGGTTTTGCACACTAGGCGCGTGACCAGGCAAGAGACCAGACTCGGAACTCAGCAGCTGCACCCTGACATTGGGGCAGACCCGGCGCAAGGAATGGGCCGCTGCAAATGCGATCTCGACACCGGCTGCGCCGGCACCCACCACTGACAGACTGAAGGATGTCGCCTGCTGCGCCTGTGCCAGGGCGGTCGGCCAGAGGTCAAAAAATGCTGCCACCGGCTTGACCGAAAACACGCGTGGGCCCAGTGGTTCGAGCCCAGCCTGAGGCGTCTCGCTGCCCATGTCGAGCGAGAGCCAGTCATATGCGAGCGTGCGGCCATTGTCGAGTCGAACACAACGGGCATCTGCGTCAATGGCCGTGACACGGGCCCGCACCAATTCCGCACCCGCTGCCTGCAGCAGGGCTTGCAAATCAATGCGGCACTGGGATGCGGTGTAGTTGCCAACGAGGAAGCCGGGCAGCATACCTGAATAGAGGTGATGGCTTGAGGGGTTTACCAGCACGATCTCCAGACCTCGGGGCACCCTGCCCGCCATGACGCTGAGGGCAACCACGTGGGCGTGACCACCGCCGACTAAGATCAGCCTTTGCATCTTGCCTGCTGTAAACGCAATGGTTCTGTCATAAACTCAAGTGGCACACCGGCAGAAGGATTGTGATGAGAACGGTCAAAGAGAGCAGCCACCTTGTATGGCCCGCCATCTGGAGTCATTATTACCGGCAACGTGCACGGCGTGGCGGTTGCTTTTCTGGCACGTCATGGCAAGGGGCAGAGTGCGCCAGCGCATTGAGACGCTTCTGAAACAGTCTGAGGAGCGCTAAATCACCAACCCTGTTGACATCCTAGGCTATCTGGCAGCAGTGCTCACCACGATCGAATGAAGAACCTTAAATCTATTTTTCCCCTGCTCGGGCAGGCAGGCGCCTCGGCCCGGGTCTCGGTTCGGCATATTCTGTCGCGCTCTTTTTCCGTCTCCACAGCAAAATCAAAGCTGATGCCGCCCTCAATGGGCCTGGATGAGGGCGCCATGGTCACAGTTGCCGTGCCAGGCGGCCTGGGATTTTGTGCCACACCCAACATCACAAAACAAGGTCTGCTGCAGGCTGCCAGGCACGCCCTCCGCCTGGCGCAGCTCACACAGCAAAAGGGCGTGTACGACGGGCTCGATCTCGACACCCTCATGCCCGTGCCCCGCGCCGCAGCCATCTGGAGATCGCCCGTGCAGAAGGTCTCCCACGATCGAAGAGACTGGCTAGACCTCGCCGCCCACGAGGCTGGTTCGGTTGAACAAGACAGTCGACTGATCTACTGGACCGCGAGCCTTCACGAGCAGTCAACGGAACAAAACATCTACATCGATGGCGAACTGGTGAGTGATCAGAAGTTTTTGTTTATTGATCCGCTCACCTCCGCCACAGCCATGGTCGATGGGGTCTGTCAGCTTCGACACCTTGGTGGTCGATCCACGGCGGGCTGTCAACAAGGCGGTGATGAGCAGATTGATCGGGTCGGTTTTGTGGGCAGTTGCCAGCGGGCTGCAGAGGAGGCGATTGCCCTGGCCTCGGCCGCGCCGTGCCCCTCTGGGGAGATGGACATTGTGCTCATGCCAGACCAGATGATGTTGCAGATTCATGAATCGATTGGCCATCCGCTTGAGCTCGACCGAATTCTTGGCGATGAGCGCAATTACGCCGGAACAAGTTTCGTCACCCTAGACATGTTTGGACACTATCAGTACGGCTCGCCGCTGCTCACCGTTCGGTTTGACCCTGGTCAGCGGGCCGCGACTCGGCCCGAGCTGGCCAGCTATGCCACCGATGACATGGCCCATGTGGCCGCAGAGCAAATCCTCATTGACAAGGGCATCCTCAAGAGTCCGCTGGGCTCTCCCCTCTCGATTGCGCGGGCGGCCCAGAGAGGTTTCAACCTTGACCCCGTGGCAAATTCGCGTGCGAGCAGCTGGCGGCGCCCCCCCATGGATCGCATGGCCAACATCAATGTGGACCCCGGATCCGCCCTGTTCGACGACATGATCTCCTCGATCGATGATGGCGTGCTGATGTCGACCAATGCCTCCTGGTCGATTGATGACTCACGCAACAAGTTCCAATTTGGCTGCGAGTGGGGCCAGCGTATCCGCCATGGCAAGCTCCAGGAACTCGTCCGAGGACCCGGCTATCGCGGTGTCTCCGCTCATTTTTGGCGAAGCCTCGACATGGTGGGTGGGCCAGAGACATTTCGGGTGTTGGGCACGCCCAACTGCGGCAAAGGTGAGCCCAATCAGGCGGTTCGAGTGGGCCATGCCTCTCCGGCCTGCCTGTTTAGAGGCGTCGAGGTCTTTGGGCCAGCCGCATGAGCATCAACATCGACCTTCAATGGTTTTCCGCTCTGGCGCAGCCCCTCCTGACCAAGGCCAAGGCGGGGGAACGCTTGAGCCTTAATGCGCAGGTGGATCAATGTGAGTTTGTTCGGCTCAACGCCGCCAAAATAGTTCAGGCCTCACAGGTGGATTACATCTCGGTGGCAATGGGCCTTCGCAAGGGGGGCAAGTCACTCAGTGCAAGACTAAGCCTGTCAACCGACCGCCAGCAGGCGCGCCAGCAGCTCAACGCCCAATTGGCCATGCTGCGGTCATGGATTGATGGTGTTCCGGATGATCCCTTCATGGAGCAGTGGGCCCCGCCGTCTCAAAGCCACACCGACGGGATTGCGCCTGCCACGCCTGTAGAGCAGGTGGTGGAGGATCTGACGGCC
>JAGYKN010000033.1 GCA_018401615.1 Burkholderiaceae bacterium | reverse complement strand
GTTGCTGCTCGGGCCCAGGCTTCGCCGTTAACCGATTGAGTCTAGAAGGGTCTGCTGGACGAGCCTGCGGGTGGGGCCACGTCGACGAGGCAACAGATAGGATCCATCGGAGCGCATCTGCCAGCTCGAGGTGTTGTCAGTTAGATGAAGCCTCAGGCCCTCTCGAATGACGCGGCGTTTGAGGGCTCGATCCAGAATGGGACAGGCCAGCTCCACCCGTCGAAAAAAATTGCGATCCATCCAGTCGGCGCTCGAGATAAAGACATCTTCTGCGCCATCGTTGCGAAAGTAAAAGAGCCGACTGTGCTCGAGAAATCGACCGATGGTGCTGCGCACACGAATATTCTCCGAGAGGCCTTGCACACCTGGTCGAAGCACACAGGTTCCGCGCACGATGAGATCAATCTTCACGCCCGCCTGACTTGCGGCATAGAGAGACTCCACCACGGCCAACTCCACCAACGAATTCATCTTCGCCATGATGTGGGCCTTTCGACCGGCCTTCGCGATCAGGGTCTCTCTGCGAACAGCCTTGAGCACGTTTGCATGGAGGGTAAAGGGTGACTGCCAGATCTTTCGCAGACTCCTGGCCTTGCCGCGCCCGGTGAGCTGGTGAAAGACCTCATGGGCATCTCTGCAGATCTGAGGGTCGGAGGTAAAAAACCCGAAATCCTCATAGAGGCTTGCCGTCCGCGGGTGGTAGTTGCCTGTGCCGATGTGGACATAGCGACGCAGGCCCGACTTCTCTTTTCGAATCACAAGACACATCTTTGCGTGGGTCTTGTTGCCCACCACACCAAAGACCACATGGGCACCAACCTCCTCGAGTCGTGAGGCCCAATTGATGTTGGTCTCTTCATCGAATCGAGCCATGAGCTCGACCACAACAGTGACCTCCTTGCCAGAGCGGGCCGCAAGAATAAGGGACTCCATGAGCGAGGAAATCTGACCCGTTCGATAGATGGTCATGCTAATGGCCACAACGGCGGGATCCTCGGCAGCGGTTCGCAGGAAGTCTGTGACGGCTCCGAAGGACTCGTATGGGTGATGAACAAGAACATCTTGTTGGGAGATCACATCGAAGTGATCCTGATCCGAGAAGGCAGCAGGATAGCGAGCGGTGAAGGCCGGGAATTTCAGGTCTGGCCGATCGACCAAGTCGGCAAGGCTCATGAGCCGCACCAGGTTTACCGGCCCTGCAACGCGATAGCAGTCCTGCGGGCCAAGCTTGTACTCCCGCAGCAGCAGTTCGAGCAATGAGTCGGGTATGGACGTTGCCACCTCAAGGCGGACTGCATCACCAAACTGCCGTTGCGAGAGCTCGCCCTTTAGGGCCTCACGCAGATCAGTCACCTCCTCCTCGTCCACGAAGAGATCGCTGTTGCGGGTGACGCGAAACTGGTGGATGCCGGTGACCTGCATCCCCGGGAAGAGGTCGGCAACGTTGTCCTGGAGGATTGAACTCAACATCATGAATCCGTGTGGATGGCCAGAGACAGCCTTGGGCACCCTGATGAGCCTTGGCAGCACCCGAGGGGTCTGCACAACTGCGGCTCGAGATTCGCGTCCAAATGAGTCCGTTCCCTGCATCTCAAGAATGAAGTTCAGGCTCTTGTTGAGGGTTCTGGGAAACGGGTGAGAGGGATCAAGGCCAAGGGGGGTGAGGACAGGCAAGACTTCGGATACAAAATATTGATGGGCCCACCTGCGCTGGGCGGCTGAGAAGCTCGTGGAGAGGTGGACCTTGACCCCGATCTCTTCAAGGGCTGGAAGGATGGTGTGGTTTAAGACCCCGTACTGCCGATCCACAAGGCGATGCGCCCGCAGTTGGACGTCCTCAAAACTCTGGGTTGGGGAATAGCCGTCGAGGTCGGGGATGTCGCCCACACCCTGTCGAATTTTGGCCTTTAACCCCGAGACCCTGATCTCGAAGACCTCGTCGATGTTGTTCGAGACGATGCAGACATAGCGCAGACGCTCGAGCAAAGGGGTGTCTGGGTCCTCCGCCAGGGCCAAGACGCGCTCGTTAAAGGCCAGCAGGCTGAGCTCTCGATTCAGGTAGCGAAAGACGCCCGACTGGCCCTCGGTGCGGAGAACGGCTGGCGACGCAGACGATTTGGTCTTCATGGGGTGCTCATCATGGCCCTGGGAGTTTAGCGACCTATAATCCCGCCATGGCAAATGCTTTGGCCCAAATACAAAACGACGCAGAGCTTGTTGCTGCCGTGGATCTTGGCTCCAATTCGTTCCATCTTTTAATCGGCCGTGTGCTCAGCACACCGGCGGGCCCACAGATTTCGCCGCTCGATAGCCTCAAGGATGTTGTTCGGCTCGCCACGGGCTTGTCGGCCGACAAACGTCTCGACTCATCCTCGCAGGCCAGGGCCATTGCCGCATTGCAACGATTTGGGGAGCGCCTGCGTGCCTTTGATGCCAAGCATGTACGAGCTGTGGCCACCAACACCTTTCGAGTTGCCAAAAATGGGGCGGAGTTCTTAAAGACCTGTGAGGCAGCCCTGGGGTTCCCCATCGAAGTCATTGCTGGCAAAGAGGAAGCTCGTCTCATTTACAACGGTGTGGCCCACTCCCAGGCAGCCGATGGGGCGCGGCGGCTGGTGATCGATATCGGCGGTGGATCAACGGAGTTCATCATCGGAACGGATTATGAGGCCGAGTTGCTCGAGAGCGTCTTTGTCGGGTGTATCCGGTTTAACAGGGATTTCTTCCCAGGTGGAGAGCTCACACGGTCTGGCTTTAAGGATGCAATCTTCGAGGCACGGCGAGGCATTCAGGTGATCAGCGCAGCCTACCGCAAGCTGGGCTGGGAGAAGGCAGTGGGGTCGAGCGGCTCGGCCCGGGCCATCCAAGATGTGTTGGTTGCGCTTGGCGACACCAGTCACCACATCACGCTGGCGGGAATGGAGCGGATTCGATCCCTGCTGGTAAAGGCGGGCCGCATTGAGGCGGCCGAGCTGCCCGGACTCAAGGTCGACAGGATGCCTGTCTTTGTTGGGGGACTGACCATCATGATGGCTGCCTTTGAAGAGCTTGCCATTCAAGACATGGAGTACTCCGAGGGTGCGCTTCGGCTTGGAGTCCTCTATGACGTTCTCGGCCGAGCGCGCCACGACGACATGCGAATGCACACCGTCGAGCAGTTCATGAATCGCTATGAAGTCGACCGTGCCCAGGCCAGTCGCGTGGCGGAACTCGCCCGAAGCCTCTGGCTTCAGATCTCGGGCGGAAGCCAAGAAGAGCGGGCCGAGATGGAGGCCTTGCTGGGCTGGTCCGCCCAGCTGCTCGAGATTGGGCATTCCATCTCTCACAACAGTTTTCACAAGCACACCGCCTACATTCTTGGGCAGGCCGACATGCCAGGCTTTTCAAGAAGAGACCAGCGCATGTTGTCCACACTGGCCATGGGCCACGTTGGGAAGCTGGGCAAGGTTCTTCCGATGGTGGGCGAGGCAATGCCCTGGTCGGCGATCATGAGCCTGAGGCTGGCGGCGGTCTTTTTTAGAAACCGATCAGATGCCAAGCTGCCTGAGATCAGCCTCTCGGGGCAGGGTCGTCATTTTGAGATCACACTGCCCAAGGCATGGCTATCGCAGCATCCACTCACCGAGCACAGCCTTGAGCGGGATCGCTCTGAGTGGCGAAAAGTGGGGGTGGAACTGGTCATCAGCAGTCATTAGCGGTCATCAGGGGTCATGAGGTCTGCTACACTTCCCGCTGGGTTTTCGGCAGGCGCGTAGCTCAGCTGGTTAGAGCACCACCTTGACATGGTGGGGGTCGTTGGTTCGAGTCCAATCGCGCCTACCAAATAAAGTCAATGGTCAACATCACCCTCCCAGATCAGTCTGTTCGAACGTTCGACTCGCCCATCACGGTTGCGGCCGTGGCCGCGAGCATCGGAGCGGGGCTCGCAAAGGCTGCCTTGGCCGGGCGCCTCGACGGGCAGTTGGTCGACACATCGCACGTCATCTCCCAAGATGCCCAGCTCGCAATCGTGACTGACAAGGACGCCGACGGTCTTGACATCATTCGTCACTCCACAGCCCACCTGCTGGCCTACGCTGCCAAGAGCCTCTTTCCCGACCTTCAGGTCACCATCGGGCCAGTCATTGAGAACGGGTTTTACTATGATTTCTCCTACAAGCGACCGCTGACCCTCGAGGACCTCACTGCCATCGAAGACAAGATGCGAGAGCTCGCGGCCAGAGATGAGCCCATCTCTCGGGAACTCATGGATCGAGATGCCGCGGTGCGCTTTTTCAATGCCATGGGCGAGCACTACAAGGCTGAGATCATCGAGAGCATTGCGGCTGGGGAGCAGATCTCGCTCTACCGCGAGGGCGATTTCGTCGACCTCTGTCGCGGTCCGCACGTTCCCTCGACTGGCAAATTAAAGGTCTTCAAGCTCATGAAGGTCGCCGGTGCCTATTGGCGCGGCGATCACCGCAACGAGATGCTGCAGCGGGTCTACGGGACTGCCTGGGCCAAGAAAGAAGATCTTGAGCAGCACCTTCACCGCCTGGAAGAGGCCGAGCGGCGGGACCACCGCAGGCTTGGCAAGTCTCTCGATCTCTTTCACCTACAAGACAACGCGCCCGGATTGGTCTTCTGGCATCCGAAGGGCTGGACCATCTGGCAGCAGGTCGAGCAGTACCTGCGGCGGGTCTACATAGAGGCCGGCTATCAGGAGATCCGCTGCCCTCAGATCCTCGATCGCAGCCTGTGGGAGCGGTCTGGTCACTGGGAGCACTACAAAGACAACATGTTCACCACGGCCTCTGAGAACCGGGACTACGCGGTCAAGCCCATGAACTGTCCCGGCCATGTCCAAGTCTTTAATTCAAATCTCCGCAGCTACCGGGACCTCCCGCTGCGCTACGGTGAGTTTGGATCCTGCCATCGAAATGAATCCTCCGGCAGCCTCCATGGCCTGCTCAGGGTTCGGGGCTTCACCCAAGACGATGGCCATATTTTTTGCACTGAAGATCAGATTCAATCCGAGGTCTTTGACTTTACCCAGAGGCTGCTGGCTGTTTACAGCGATTTTGGCTTTCAGGACGTGATCTATCGGCTCTCGACTCGGCCGCCCAATCGGGTCGGATCGGATGAGAGCTGGGACAAGGCCGAGCTGGCCCTGTCCGAGGCGCTCGACCGGGTGGGGGTGGATTGGCAGCTCCTGCCAGGCGAGGGCGCCTTCTACGGCCCAAAGATTGAATACAGCCTGAAGGACTCGCTCGGCCGGATCTGGCAATGCGGAACCATTCAGGTGGACTTCAACATGCCCACGCAACTTGGTGCCGAGTTCGTCGCAGAAGACAACACCCGCCGCCATCCGGTGATGCTGCATCGGGCCATCGTTGGGTCGTTGGAGCGCTTCATCGGCATCTTGATCGAGAACCATGCGGGTGCCATGCCCTGCTGGCTCGCGCCCGTTCAGGTGGCCGTGGCCTCCATCACGGAATCCCAGGCCGACTATGCCAGTGGTGTTGCAAAAAGATTACAGGCCAGAGGGTTTCGAGTCGAAGCCGATTTGCGCAATGACAAAATTTCCTACAAAATCAGAGAATTAAGCCTGCAGAAGTGTCCCTTCATTCTGGTTGTTGGCCAGAAAGAGAAAGATTCTGAGCAGGTGGCGGTCAGAGCCCGCGGGGGCGAAGACCTTGGAACCATGTCATTGAACGCCTTTTTCGAGCTCTTGACCCAGACAGTCGAGCTCAGAAGATAAGGCGTTTTATTTTTAGAAAGGCAACATAATCGCTACAGAACGCACCCACCGAATCAACGGTGAAATCACAGCCCCTCAGTTAAGGCTGGTCGGATTAGAAAACGAAGCCCTCGGAATTGTTGTCCTCAGTGAGGCCCTCCGAATGGCTGAAGAAGCAGAGGTAGACCTTGTTGAGATTGCCCCACAGGCGGTGCCCGTGGTGTGCAAGCTCATGGATTTTGGAAAGTTCAAGTACCAAGAACAAAAGCGGGCGCAGGAAGCAAAGTCAAAACAAAAGATCATTCAGGTAAAAGAGGTCAAATTCCGCCCGGGAACAGATGACAACGACTACCAGGTCAAGCTTCGAAACCTCACCCGTTTCTTAGAAGAGGGTGATAAGGCCAAGATCACCATCCGGTTTCGAGGCCGAGAGATGGCCCACCAGGAGTTCGGCATGCGAATGCTCGAACGGGTAAAGGAAGACCTTGGCGAGTTGGTGCAGGTCGAGCAGATGCCCAAGCTAGAGGGTCGCCAGATGGTCATGGTGGTGGCGCCCAAGAAAAAGAAGTAGCAGCGCCTTAGAAGAGCAGCAGCAGTGGGGAAGCACAAGACTTAAAAGAAGATCGCTGAGGGTTCGATAAGTGAGGGCAAGGCGCCCACCACCCGCCGAGATCAAATTAGAGGAGCAGTCCATGCCCAAAATGAAGACAAAAAAAGCCGCCTCCAAGCGGTTCATTGCCCGTGGAAGCGGGTCGATCAAGCGCGCTCACGCCACCAAACGGCATATCTTGACCAAGCGCACCACCAAGAACAAGCGCCAGCTCCGCGGAACGCTCACTGTGCATCCATCCGATGTCCAGCACGTCCGCGCCATGATGCCCTACGCGTAAAGGAGAACCAAGATGCCTCGCGTTAAACGTGGTGTAACGGCTCGCGCCCGCCATAAAAAAATCCTCGCCCTGGCCAAAGGCTTCAGGGGTCGTCGCAACAATGTCTTTCGGGTTGCCAAACAGGCCGTCATGCGGGCGGGGCAATATGCCTACCGTGACCGGCGAAACCGCAAACGCGTGTTTCGAGCACTCTGGATCACCCGCATCAATGCAGCATGTCGTCTCAACGACCTGAGCTACAGCCGATTCATAGCGGGCTTGAAGAAGGCTCACATTGAGATGGACAGAAAGGTGCTTGCCGATCTAGCAGTCATGGACAAGCCCGCATTTGCAGCCATCGTGGCCAAGGCAAAGATCGCCCTCGGGTCCTAAACCCCCAAGGGCATGGCTGATCTCCAAAACCTGCCCTCAGAGGCGCAACGCGCCTTCGAGGCTGCCTCAGATTCGCCATCTCTTGAGGATGCGAAGGCCCGTTTCCTCGGCAAGGCAGGCCTGCTCACCGAGCACCTGAAGCTGCTCGCCAAAATGGCGCCCGATGATCGCAAGGCAGCCGGGGTGGAGATCAACCGTGTCAAATCTGAGATCGAGGCAGCGCTGCAGCAGCGCCGAGACAGCCTCGCCCATGCGCAGCTGCTGTCGCGTCTCTCGCAGGAGGCCATCGATGTGACCCTTCCTGGGAGGGGCGAGGGGATAGGCGCCATCCACCCAGTCATCCGAACATGGCGGCGTGTCGAGGAGATATTTCAGTCGATCGGTTTTGAGGTGGCAGATGGGCCTGAGATCGAGACAGACTGGTTTAACTTTACGGCGCTCAACAATCCCGAGAACCACCCTGCGCGTTCCATGCAGGATACGTTTTATCTCGAGCAGCGTGATGAGAGCGGCCTGCCGCTCTTGCTGCGCACCCACACAAGCCCCATGCAGGTGCGTTACGCCCAGACACACAAGCCCCCCATCAAGGTGATTGCCCCGGGCAGAACCTACCGAGTCGACAGCGACGCCACCCACTCGCCCATGTTTCATCAGGTCGAGGGCCTCTGGCTCGCCGATCAGGTGAGCTTTGCCGACCTCAAGGGTGTGTATCACGACTTCTTGACCCGCCTCTTTGAAGATGACCAGCTCGACCTGCGATTTCGGCCATCCTTTTTCCCGTTTACAGAACCCTCGGTTGAGGTGGACATGCGTTTTTCGAGTGGTCCCCTCAAGGGCCGTTGGCTCGAGATCTCCGGTGCAGGGCAGGTCCATCCCAATGTCATTCGGCATTTCGGCTTTGAGCCCGAGCAGGTCATTGGCTTTGCCTTCGGAAGCGGCCTGGAGCGCCTCACCATGCTTCGCTATGGGATTGGAGACCTTCGATTGTTTTTTGAGAATGACCTGCGCTTTTTGCGCCAGTTTCAGTAGGCCACATCATGAGAATCCCAGAGGCATGGCTGCGCGAGTGGATTGAAACCCCACTGTCGATCGAGGCGCTCGCCGACGTCCTCACCATGGCAGGCCTTGAGGTTGAAGAGATTGAACGGGGTGCACCGCCCTTTACCGGGGTTGTCCTCGGCCACATTCTCTCAGCTCAAAAGCATCCAGATGCCGACCGCCTTCGCGTCTGTGAGGTCTCAATCGGTCTGGCCAGCCCGTTGCAAATCGTCTGTGGGGCTCCAAATGCCCGAGCGGGCCTGATGGTGGCCTGCGCCACCGAGGGTGCAGTGCTGCCCGGCGGCTTTGAGATCCGCCAGGCCAAGATGCGTGGTGTGGTGAGCCAGGGGATGTTGTGTTCAGCCAAAGAACTGGGCATCTCAGAGGCCTCAGGTGACTCAGGAGGCTTAGGGGGCTCAGATGGCATATTGGAGGTTGCCGCTCCCGTCGAAGCGTTGGGTCAAGACATTCGTGAAACGCTCAGGCTCGACGAGGCCGTGCTCATCCTCAAGCCCACACCAAACCGTGGTGACTGCCTCTCGATGCTTGGGGTGGCCCGTGAGTTATCGGCCCTCCTGGGGGTGCCGCTTCGCCGTCCAACCTGGGCTTGCCCTGCCGCTGGTCATGCCAGACAGGCCTCCGTTGAACGCCACGCCGATGCCGCAACGCTGTGCGGTCGATTTTCAAGCCAACTGATCCTCGGCGTGAGGCCGTCCGCCTCAAAGACGCCTGACTGGATGATCAAACGCCTGATCCAGAGCGGCCAGAGGCCGATCTCTCCCCTTGTGGACATCTCCAACTACGTGATGTTGGAGCTTGGTCAGCCTTCTCACGTCTTTGACCTCGACGCCCTCGTTGGTTGCGCAGACACGCCCACCCTTCAGGTGCGGTGGGCCGCGCCTGGAGAAACCTGCGAACTGCTCAATGGCCAGACTGTGATCCTGGACCCCTCCGTGGGGGTGATTGCGGATGCCCATGGCCCGGTGGCCATGGCAGGCATCATGGGTGGCGCGCGCACGGCTGTTTCCGATCAGACCCAGAACATCCTCCTAGAGGCCGCCTTCTGGTGGCCCGATGCCATTCGTGGCCGAGCACAACGTTACAAATTTGCCACCGATGCAGGGCATCGCTTTGAGCGGGGTGTTGATCCTGCCGGTGCTGCTGTGCACCTCGAGCGCATCAGTTCGCTGATCATCGAGGTCTGCGGTGGCTCGGCGGGGCCCGTTGTCGACCAAGTCTTTGAGCTTCCTGCGCGAGACCCAGTCTCGATGCGACGGAGTCGGTGCGAACGCATCATCGGCAGACCCTATTCGGTAAATGAGATCGCGGGAGTCTTTACTGGACTGGGATTGAGCTTTGCTCACACGCCGAGTGCCACAGACGATCTCTTTAAGGTGACCCCGCCCAGCCATCGATTCGACCTCTCCATTGAAGAGGATCTCATCGAGGAGGTGGCCAGGATCATTGGCTTTGAGGCGATACCCTCGCGGCCGCCAGTGGCTGCACTCAAGATGATCTCCAGGCCAGAGGCCTCGCGCTCGGCCATGGCCATGCGGGATCGCATGGTCGGCCTTGGTTTCCAAGAGGTGCTGACCTACGGATTTCTCGACACCGAGGCGGCTGCCATGTTTGCGCACCATGATCAGCACCTCGCGCTGCAAAATCCCATTGCGTCACACCTCTCGACCATGCGCCCGTCGGTCGTGCCAAACCTTCTAAAAGTACTTGCAGACAATCTCGCCCATCGCGAGGCCCGCATCAAGGTCTTCGAGCTTGGACGGGTGTTTCGCAAGGCCGTGGGCCAGCCCGCTGGTCCCTGGTCTGTGGCGGGGGTCTCTCAGCCCCTGATGTTGTCTGGCCTTGTCTGGGGTCCCGCCGCACTCGAGCATTGGGAGGGCAAGGGGCGCATCGTCGACTTCTACGACCTCAAGCAAGACCTGTTGCGCCTGGCAGCCCCGCTCCACCTGTCGACTGTGGTGCCGCAGCAGCACATCCTGGGCCTTCATCCCGGGCGTTCGGCCCAGGTGCTGCTCAACGGCAAGGCAATTGGCTGGATTGGGGAGACGCACCCGAGCGTGCAGGCGGCGTTTGACCTGCCATCTTCGCCGATCGTCTTTGAAATCGAACTCGACGGCCTGTTGCACCTCAACCTGCCCAGTGCGCAGACCCCATCCCGGTTTCCGAGTGTCTCCAGAGACCTCGCCTTCGTGCTGCCCAAGGCTGTTGCCGCGGGCGAAGTCTTGGATCGGCTCGAGACCATCAAGAAAGATGCCCAGATGGCTGGGCGACTCGTGTCAATACAACTCTTTGACCAGTATCGAGGGCCTGGCCTTGATGCGGACGAAAAAAGCCTTGCCTTTAGGTTTGTGCTGCAAGATACTGAAAAGACACTAGAAGATGCAGAGGTTGATGCATGCTTGAAAATGCTCTCCACAGCGGTGGTTGCTGCCTTTTCTGCGAAGATCCGCAGTTAACCGCTTGTTTCAACGCCCGTTTCGGCAATCCCTGATGGCATTGGGCGACAACGAGGCCACGCCATCGGAAACCCTCACCAAGGCTCAGCTTGCAGACATGCTCTACGAGCGTGTCGGGCTGAGCAAGCGAGAGGCCAAAGAGGTCGTGGAGGCTTTTTTCACTGAGATTGCAGGGGAGCTCGCAAAGGGCGAGAGCGTGAAACTCTCTGGCTTTGGCAACTTCCAGCTCCGAGACAAGCCCGAGCGGCCCGGCCGAAATCCCAAGACTGGCGAGCCGATTCCCATCTCAGCCAGGCGTGTGGTGACCTTTCATGCGAGTCAGAAGCTCAAGGCCCATGTTCAGGATCCGAGCCTGCCCTCGGGGGCCTTCGATGACGATCAGTGAATCTAGGGCAGCCCCGACCGCCGCAAACCTACCCATCATCCCGGTCAAGCGCTACTTTACGATCGGCGAGGTGAGTGAACTCTGTAACGTGAAGCCTCATGTGCTTCGATACTGGGAGCAGGAGTTTGCCCAACTGCGGCCAGTCAAGCGTCGCGGCAACCGTCGCTACTACCAGCACCATGAGGTCTTACTGATTCGCAGAATCCGAACGCTCCTCTACGACGAAGGCTTTACCATCTCTGGCGCCCGCTCCCGGCTCACCGGATTGCGGGGCCGGCTGCTGCCTGATGCGTCTGCAGACATCGAGATCGACACCACTGCTGAGATGACCGCGCCAAGGGTTGTCAAGGAGACACGGTCAGAGACGCAGGATAACGCTGCTGCAGCCCCTGCGGCTCAAGCCCACGGATTGCCGATCTCGCCAGCTGTTCGCTCTGAGCTCGAGGCCATTCTCACCATGCTGCGGTCCCCCCCGAAGAAGCGCCGGTCAACCACCTGATCCGGTATACTTTTCCCCTTCGGTCGGGGCGTAGCGCAGCCTGGTAGCGCACTTGCA
>JAGYKN010000032.1 GCA_018401615.1 Burkholderiaceae bacterium | reverse complement strand
TTCCGGAACCAGTGCTGCAGACCAGCGCCAGCACCCAGGCACCCCTTGTGCCGAACACCGGCAGGCCCTACAACCCAGTGGTCACCCTCAACGGCTGGACCCTTCCTTGGCGCATGAACAACGACGTCAAGGAGTTTCACCTCATTGCTGAACCCGTGGTGCGCGAGATGGCGCCGGGCTTTAAGGCACACCTCTGGGGCTACAACGGTCAATCGCCGGGGCCCACCATCGAGGTGGTCGAGGGCGACAAGGTCCGTATCTTCGTGACCAATCGACTGCCCGAGCACACCTCCATCCATTGGCATGGCCAGCGTCTTCCAAACGGCATGGATGGCGTCACGGGCTTGAATCAACACGGCATTCCGGCAGGGAAGACGTTTGTCTACGAATTCACAGCACGGCGACCCGGCACCTTCATGTATCACCCCCATGCCGATGAGATGACTCAGATGGCAATGGGCATGATGGGATTTTGGATCACCCATCCAAAGGCCAAGCAGCCCCTCATTGAGGGGGTCGACCGTGACTTCTGCTTCCTGCTCAATGCCTACAACATCGACCCCGGCAGCTACACGCCAAAAATCATGGAGATGCTCGATTTCAACATCTGGTCATGGAACAGCCGGGTCTTTCCGGGCATTGATTCCTTGAATGTTCGCCTCAACGACCGCGTGCGAATTCGGTTCGGCAACCTCACCATGACCAACCATCCAATCCACCTTCATGGACATGAATTTGAAGTCACCGGAACGGATGGTGGCCCAAGGCCTCTGGCCATGCGCTCTCCTGAGGTCACCACAGACGTGGCCGTGGGGCAGATGCGCCAGATCGAATTCATTGCCAACGAAGAGGGCGACTGGGCATTTCATTGCCACAAGTCACACCACACCATGAATGCCATGGGCCACGATGTGCCAACCCTTATTGGCGTGGACCACACCGGACTTGCCAAGAGAATCGGCAAGCTCATTCCCGACTACATGGTGATGGGCGAGCGCGGCATGGCCGACATGGCTGAGATGGAGATGCCGTTGCCCGAAAACACTGCGCCCATGATGACTGGCGATGGACCGTACGGCTCCGTGGAGATGGGGGGAATGTTTAGCGTGGTCAAGGTTCGTCGGAATCAAAAGCCAGGTGACTACTCGAACCCGGGCTGGTTTAAACAGCCTCCAAATACCCAGGCTTACGAGTGGAAGGGTGCTCCGTTGGCCATGCCGGTGCGGTCAAGCACCGCTGGTCCAAGCGCCATGGCCAGGGCCAGCCAGCAAGAGATCGAGGTCAGGGTTCAGAAGCCAGGTAAGTCTGCAGGCGGACACGGCCACTAATCTTTAACATTCACAGAGAGGATCTCAACATGAAAAAAGTGACAAATCTGCTCGCGCTCAGCCTCACCACAGGCGCACTCCTATTGACCATTGGCGGTGATGTTGCGGCCCACGGCGAGTCGGCCCATGGCTCAAAGGCCAATGCTGCCAATCAACACGCCACTGCCACCCAGACTGCCTGGGGCATTGCGGGCGACCCAGCAAAGGTGGCAAGAACCGTCAAGGTCGAGATGAGTGATGCCATGCGTTTTTCCCCTCAGGCCTTTACGGTGAAGATGGGCGAAACCGTTCGCTTTGAGGTGAGCAATGCTGGAAAGGTGATGCATGAGATGGTCATTGGCACCAAAGAAGAGTTGGACACCCATGCAGAGATGATGAAAAAGCATCCGAACATGGAGCACGAGGAAGCCTACATGGCCCACGTGAGCCCCGGCAAAAAGAACGAGATTGTTTGGCTGTTTAATAAGGTGGGTGAGTTTGATTTCGCCTGCCTGGTGGCGGGCCACTACGAGGCTGGTATGCGCGGAAAGATCCGGGTGACGCAATGAGCATGAAACTCAATCGTCGGCGACTGCTTGTAGGAGTCGGCCTCTCCAGCCTGGGCCTTCTGGTGGTGCCTGGGATTGGCCTGGCTCAACTCAATAAGCCGCTTGTCGAGGTCTGGAAATCACCGACCTGTGGCTGTTGCAAGGACTGGATGGCCTATCTCGAGGCAAACGGCTTTCGCGTCAAAGGCCACGACACAGGAAACAATACCAAGCGAATCGAGCTTGGCATGCCAAAGCAATATGGCTCGTGCCACACCGCCTTGGTCAACGGCTATGTGATTGAGGGCCACGTGCCCGCCAAGGAGATTCACCGGCTCTTAAAGGAGCGCCCCAAGGCCATTGGCCTGTCGGTTCCAGAGATGCCAATCGGTTCGCCGGGAATGGACGGGCCGATTTACGGCGGACAGGTCGACCCCTATGACGTCATTCTTGTGCAGGCCAATGGCAAGGGCGTCGTCTATGGGTCTTATCGCACCAAAAAGGGAGGACGAGGATGAGCATTCTGATGAAAGCAATTGCAGGCATGGTGGCTGCTGGACTGATGTCTGCGGCCAGCGCCGACTGGGCCAGCGGCGAGATCCGCAGGCTTGACCCCGAGAACAAGCGGATGACCATTAAACACGGTGAGATCAAAGCCCTCGACATGCCGCCCATGACCATGGTCTTTTATGTAAACGACCCTGCCCTTCTCAACAACCTGAAGGTTGCCGATAAGATTGACTTCCAGGCTGCAATGGAGGGCAAGAAGTACCTTGTGACTGCAGTGCGGGTGAAGTAAACGCTAGGGGGCGAGGTCAAAGACAAGTGCCTCTGCCCCCTGGCCCTGCGACAACCTCAGCATTGGCTCATCGGACAGCATGAGTGCATCACCTCCCGATAGGGCCACACCGTTGACGGTCAGCGTGCCCCGAATCAGGTGGACATAGGCCTTGCGATTGGGGCCAAGCTCAAGCCGCGCCTGTTCATCGGGCTCGAAGAGGCCTGCATAGATTGACGCATCTGCATGAATGCTCACCAGGCCATCGGCGCCCACCGGGGAGGCCACACACAAGAGCGTGCCTCGCTTGGCCTGCTGGTCAATCGACTTCTGCTCGTATTCGGGCGCAATGCCGTGGCGACTCGGCTCGATCCAGATCTGCAAGAGATGCGTCTCTGAATCCTGAGAGTGGTTGAATTCGCTGTGTGTGACACCATGCCCCGCGGACATGCGCTGGATGTCTCCGGGCGGGATGGTCTCTATGTTTCCAAGGCTATCCTTGTGGGCGAGTTCGCCCGACAAGACATAAGTGACGATCTCCATGTCCTGATGGCTATGGGCACCAAAGCCCTTTCCGGGGGCCACACGGTCTTCGTTGATGACTCGCAGATTGCCCCAGCCCATGAACTGAGGGTCGTGGTAATCGGCAAACGAGAAGGAATGAAAGGTCTTGAGCCAGCCACGGTCAGCCTGGCCACGATCGCCTGAATATCGAATCTGCACCATATTAGATCTCCTCTGCCTTGTTGACGGATTGAGCCTCGCACCCCTATTCTCCATCCAACCAACGGGTCACTGAAAACGTTTCAGTCCGGCCCAACGGTCATGAGGGGGGGTGCCCATGCTCGACATTGATTCGCTCTTGGCCGACCTGGCCGCAGAGGGATTGGTCTCAAAGCCCTGTCAACTCGATAAGGCAGGTGCATGGGGAGAGGACGATCGCGCCTTCATCATTCTTCAGGGCACTGCACTGCTGCGTGACAGCACCGTTTTCTCCGCTGATGTTCACGCCACCCAGACCTTTGAGGCCGGAGACCCAATTGGAATTGCAGAGACCATTAGCAAGCGTCCATGGCGGTCCACCTTTACCCTCAAGGAGGCATTGCAGGTGGTTCCGATTGAAGGCGCTTCGCTCCGACAGGCGGTGAACCGCGCCGGCTTTCTTGCCCGCGAAATTGTGCGAAATGGCATTCAACGCATATTTAGGAGCGAGAAGAAGCCCAATGCAAATTTCGAAGAACAGTTCTTGCGCACCTTTCGGGGCCGATACAGCCGACGCAACTATCCCGCGGGAGAACTTGTGTATTCGCCGGGCGATGTCTCTGACCGCTTTTACTTCATCAACAAAGGGGCGGTGACCCTCTACACCGAAAAGAGTGCTGAGATCGCGCAACTGGGTGAAACCGATTTTTTTGGTGAGAGAAGCCTGCTCAAGGGGGTTTCTCGGGCTTACTATGCCTGCGCTGAGGTTGACACCATGCTGCTCGAGCTTGAGGCTGACCAGGTCAGGGCGTCAATAATCGGTGAGAGCCTACTTGTGCGGCTGTCTATCCTTGCAGTGCTCAAGAGAATGCACCTGATGAATCAGCTGAGGTTCTCACACATCTTTCGAGACCCAAGCGAGCGAGGCGAGATCACCCCAGAGGCATAAAGAGATAGACAACTCAGCCGACCACCTCAATCGTCTCCCTCACGACGCGGGCTCACAGGGCTGGGCCACCTCAGCATGAGCAGTCCGCTGGACAGGGCAGTGCCAAAAAAAATGACGGCGCCGCACAAGAGCATCCACGTCGTGACGACCTCGCTCAAAAAAATCACGCCGTAAGCAATGGCAAACACAGGCACCAGAAAGGTAACGGTCAAGGCACGTGCTGGCCCGGCCGTCTCGATCAACCGGAAATACAGGATGTAGGCCACCCCCGTGCACAGTACCCCCACCACCAGCAGAGACCCCCAAGCCGAGGCGCTGGGCACGTGGTCAGGACGAAACCACAGCGCGGGCAGAGCCAAGGCCAGGGTGGCTCCAATTGTGCTGCCTGTGGCGATGACGAGAGGCGATAGGCTTGGGATGAATTTTTTGTTAAAACTGGCCGACAAGGCGTAACAGATTGTTGCAGCAAGGCCAGCGGCGATTGCCCAGGCTGGGGCAATGCCGGAGTCGTTGGGCTTAAAGCTGGCCTGCCCCCCTGCCAGCAGCAGCACGCCTCCAAAGCCGATGGCCAGACCCACTGTTCGCGACAAGGTCAGTCTGTCACCCAGCCAAAGCCACGCGACGACCGCGCCAAACAGGGGCACCGTGGCATTTAAGATGGCGGACAAACCAGTGGTGATGTGCACGACGGCAAACGCCCAGAGAACAAAGGGGATGCCACTGTTTATCAACCCAACAAAGAGCACAGGCTTCCAGTGCGCGCGAAATTCAGCCCAGTGGCCCCTGGCCAGGAGGATCGGCAACAAAAAAGTCGCGGCAATGGCCACGCGCAGGGCTGCCGTGGGCAAGGCGCCCAGCTCAAGTGCAGCATCACGCATGAACAAGAAGGACGACCCCCAGATGGCGGCCAGGATCAGAAAATCTGTTAGCCAGCGTCTAGCGTGAGGTCTGTGCATTTGTCGCGGCACTCGGGTTTGCGTTACAGGCGTCTACAGCCAGTGCTGCCGCAGGCTGATGTGTGGGCGGTCTCAGGCAACAAAGGGTCTCTCCACACCAGGCTACACCCAATGCTGGGTAATATGAGACCAATAAACTCTGTGAAAGTCTTCATCATGTTTTTGTCATGCCCTCTGATGCGACGCACATTTTTGGTGATCGGAATCGGTCTGCTTGTGAGCTGGTCAGCCCAAGCCGCGGGCCCTGTGCGTGTTGGGTCCAAGATCGACACAGAGGGCAAGCTGCTTGGCCACATGATGGTACTTGCACTCAACGCCAATGGCATCAAGACTGAAAACAAGGTGTCGCTTGGCAACACCAAGATCGTTCGCACCGCTCTGCTTACCGGTGAAATCGATCTCTACCCCGAATACACCGGCAATGGTGCGTTCATGCTTGGCGCAGAAAAAAGTCCGGCTTGGAGGGCTTTCAGGCAGGCCACGAATTGGCCAGAAAATGGATTTTGAGAAAAATAGAATCGTCTGGCTGGAGCCTGCCAGCGCCAACAACACCTGGGTCATTGCCGTTAGCACCAAGGGAACCATGCCACCGCCAACGAGTTGCACCATGGCCGATGTGGGTCGCTACATTGTCAAGGGCGTGCATTCAAACTTGCCGCATCGGCCGAGTTCATGGAGCGGACAGATGCGATGCCTGCATTTCAGGCGACCTAGTTCAAACTGCGCGCTGACCGGGTCCTTGTGTTGGCGGGGTGACACTGCGGTCACCATCAGGGCTGCCACCAGGAAAAAGGAAACATCAGGCGTGAACACTTACCGCTATGGCGTACGGCGCCGACGGTCCCAGCAGCCGCGTTGGGTCTGTTGGTTATGGAGAGATCCCAAGGGTGTGCAGCCAGTCTATGCCCCAGCACCCTTGGTCCGTGAAGAGGTGCTCAAGCGCCACCCTGCCATTGCCACAATAATGTGGCCCCATCTTTAAATCGCTCGACAGGCCTACCCTGCAAATGCTCAATGCCGTATTCAACTCGAGGCCAAGACCCACGCAAAGTGGCGATCAATACCTCAAAACAAGGGGTTTCTGAAGTAAAGTCTCACCATGCCACTGTCGCTCGTGCAACGCCAATGTGGTGCTGGCGCTTATGTGGTGCTGGCCATTGGCGCTGCATTCGGACTGCCTTTTTGCGCGTTGCACCCAACCGACTGCTGTCTGGCGAGCTATATATTTATCGGATGTGTTGCGGCAACAGGGTAGCCCACTGGTGTTTGCGCTAACCGAGTGGCCATCTTCGCGCTGATCTGCATTGCCGTATGGCAGCCCAGAAGGCGCATCACTCAAGCCCTGCTTGGTTTGGCAATGGCCGCTGGCCTTGCTGGCTTGTGGCTGCTAGCCGGCCAGTTCGCCAACATGCCACCCAGGCAAGGACATCCTCTCACCCGAACGGCGTTGGGCGCTGGGTTTTGGACGATGGCCGCAATGGCCTGGATGATTACCCTTGACGCGATAGATCGCTTGCAACTGACAACCCTGCGGCGCCTGCTTTCAGTGTGCATTGCTGCTGCCGCTCTTGCTTTCATTAAATGAGGGCAGGCACTTGTCCATCGCTCAAGAATATGTCAATCAGAGCGACATTTTCGGGCCTACCAGTGCTGCGCCATCTTCAAATCGTCTTTCTAGCCCTGATGCCGGCCTTCATCGTTGGCTTGTTGCTGGCCTGGCGCATGACCAGAGCGCAGCATTTACGGCAAGCTTTGTTTCCGGTCCTCAATGTGATTCAGACCATTCCATCGATCGCCCTGTTTGGCCTGCTGATGGCGCCATTGGCTTGGTTGGCCTTCAATTTCCAGCCCTTGGCCGCGCCAGGCATCCAGCGGTGTGGGCATGGCGCCTGCCAAGTCGCGCTGTGCCTGTATGCGCTGCTGCCATTGTTCGCTCGGCTCTGGCTGGGTTGGAGCAAGTGCCTGCAGAGGCTCTCAGCGCCCCGCTCGCGCCATGGGCATGACTGCGTGGCAGTTGTTTTGGCAAATAGAGGCTGCCGCTGGCATTGCCCGTGCTGCTCATGAGACTTCGCACAGCGGTTGTGCAAACCACAGGCTGCCGCGGTCAGCGCCCTGTTAGTGCTGGCGGGCTGAGTCAAATCATGTTTGATGGGCTCTTTAAGCGCTGCCAACGGCTGGTGATACTGGAGTGTTATCCCCATCGTGCTTTTGGCCATGTTGGCGATTTTTTCAAGGTACTGGGTTCCATGATGAAAACGCACCCATGACCATCAAGTTCAGCATTCATGAGTTTACGATGGCGCAGCCATCACAGACTTGAATCTACACATCCAACAAGGCGAGCTCTGGTGCTACTCGGGCCCTCGGGGTCTGGCAAGTCAATTCTCAAAATGGTCAACCGCATGACCCAGCCACGATGATAGCCAAATCTTTTTAACGGCAGGAGATCAATGGCTTTCGTGCAAGACCTGCGTCGCCGCATGGGCTACGCCATGCAGTCAGTTGGCCTGTTTCCTCCACAGAACCGTCACACACAACATTTGCCACAAAGTCCCCAAGCTGCTGGGCTGGGAGGCTCAGCGTGTGCAGGCCCGTGTGACCGAGTTGCACAAATTACTGGCCATGGACCCAGAGCAATACGCCAGTCGGTATCACACCAGCTCTCAGGAGGACAGCAGCAGCGGGTTGGTGTGGCACGCTGCGGTGGCAGCAGACCCAGGTGTGCTTCTCATGGACGAGCCCTTTGGTGCACTTGACAGTGAGGCGCGCCGACTTACAACTGGCGCTCAGAAGATTCACCGGGCCACCGGTAAAACGATCCTATTTGTCACATGACATCGATGAGGCTTGTTGCTGGCGACCCGCATTGTGTTGCTAAACCACGGCCATATTGTGCAGGCAGGCACTCCTCTTGAGAGTTGCTGCAACGGCCCGCTAACGACTTTGTAGCCGACTTTCTGGGGCGCTCAGACCTGGGGCTCAAGGAGCTCTCGCTGCGGTCAATAGCGCCTCACATTACAGCGATTGAGGGTTCAGAGCCGGGCTTTACCGTCGCCCATACGGCCACATTAGAGGCCATCTCGCAAATGGCAACGCTGCATGTGTCCTCCTTGAGCGTGGTGGATCAGAAAGCGGCACAGTGCTGGTCAGGTCAGGTATGATTTAGCAACCAACATGCCCCCTGAGTCGCGCTTTCGTTGCGCCAGCCACGCCTCTGGGCCAATCGGCTCGGCTGGAGTGTGGCGGCACTAATGTTGCTGGCTTATGGTCTGCCGTATTCACAGCCGCTGTTTGCAGCACTGTTTC
The DNA here is from genome assembly GCA_018401615.1 of Burkholderiaceae bacterium. Classification (GTDB taxonomy): domain Bacteria; phylum Pseudomonadota; class Gammaproteobacteria; order Burkholderiales; family Burkholderiaceae_A; genus Hahnella. The sequence goes on along the minus strand of JAGYKN010000032.1, from coordinate 3,234 downwards.
CGAGCCTGCCGCGTCCGGTCTATCTGCAGAGCCAATGGCAGATTTAATGTGGCAACACATCGGGCTGGTCGTGGTGTCGAGCTCAATTGCCATGTTGCCGCAGCGCTGGCAGGACTGGCCGCACCACTAAAACAGGGCGGGCACATTAAGGCCATTGATGGAGACGCTGGCCGGCATGGGGCGAACCTTTCCACCTGTCGCCATTTTGCCGTGGCAGTTCCAGCCGTAGGCTTTGGAGAACTGCCCACACTCGTGCACTGTCGATTTTCGGCCTGCTTCCGGTGCTTCAGGGCACGCTCGCCGGACTGGCTTCGGTGCCAGCACCCGTGATTGATTCAGCCCGCGCCATGGGTATGTCGTCTCGGCACATACTGACCGACGTGCAAATTCCATTGGCCCTTCCGATTTGGTTGGCAGGCGTGCGAACGTCCGTTGCCGTGAACATCGGAACAGCTGCCATCGCGTCGACCGTGGGTGCCAAGACCCTTGGCCTGCCCATCATCATCGGACTCTCTGGGTTCAACACAGCCTACGTCTTACAAGGGGCCCTGATGGTGGCGCTGCTGGCCATTGCAGCCGACTTGGCATTTGATCGGCTAGCCCTCATCCTTCATGGCCACACAAGAGAAAGGTGAAACGGATCAGATGGGCTGGCTCTAAAAGACTAGAGCACGGCCAGCGGCATCTTTTTCATCGGGGCAGGGAACAGGGCATCCAGTTTCGCCAGGGTCTCTTTGGGCAAGGGCGGCGCCTGATGAATCGCCTGCCAGTTCTGCTCCACATGGGCAGGCCGGCTCGACTTCGGGATGGGCAATGCGCCGCGCCGGTGGGCAATCCATCGCAGGGCGAGGGTGGCAGGGCCAAGACCCAAGTCGGATGCGAGGCGCCCTAGGCCTGCATGCCTGAGCAGTCCGCCGCTGCCCAGCGGCGAGTAAGCCATCAGAGGTTGGTCTGCCTCGAGCATGGCGGGCAGCAGGTCAAACTCCACGCCCCGGGCACCCAGGGCGTAATAGACTTGGTTGGTGGCGCAGGCTGCGGCCACCCCTAGGGCGACTTCCAACTGTGCCCAGCGTTGCCAGCCCGCCAGGTCGAAGTTGCTGATGCCCCACCGCCGAATGAGGCCCCGTTCGGCCAGATCGATCATGCCCGCAAGGGTCTCCTCCAGGGGGAAGCGGCCTGGCCAATGGAGCAAGAAGACATCCAGGTAATCGCATCCCATGCGTGAAATTGAGGCCTCGCCGGCGCGAATGGTGCCCGCCCGACTCGCATTGGAGGGCAAGACCTTGCTCACGATGGTGAGCGAGTCTCGCGCAACCGTTGGCCGTCCCTTCAGTGCTGCAGCAATCACCCGCTCGGCACCGCCCTCGGCGTACATCTCCGCGGTGTCGATGAGCCGAATGCCCAGGTCGAGCCCGGTCTGTATGGCTGCAATCTCCGAATCTCGCGTGAGCGGCGACTCGCCCATGTTCCATGTTCCAAGGCCCATTCGGTGGCCGATCAGGGGGTTTGCATGCGGGGTCATATGCGGGGTCATTGGTGGTCTCCTGGGCATGGCCTTCACGGTATAGTTTGTGCCATGAAATACCTCCACACCATGGTGCGCGTCACCGATCTTCAAGCCTCCATCGATTTTTACACCAAGGCCCTTGGCCTGGAATTGCTGAGAACCCGCGAGTCGGAGCAGGGCCGCTTCACACTGGCCTTTCTGGCCGCCCCGGGCGATGCCGATGCCCAGTTGGAACTCACCTACAACTGGGCTCCAGAGGCCTACAGCGGTGGGCGCAATTTTGGGCATGTGGCCTATGGTGTGGACAACATCTACGAGACCTGTGAGCGGCTCATGCAGGCCGGTGTGGTGATCAACCGACCCCCGCGGGACGGCCGGATGGCCTTTGTGCGCTCACCCGATGAAATCTCGATCGAGCTCCTGCAGCGGGGCGAGCCGCTGCCACCAGCCGAGCCTTGGGCCTCGATGCCCAACGTGGGCAGCTGGTAGCAGCCGCTTGAACCCTTAGCACGCCAACGGCGCTTAAGTCTGGGCATGGCAAGTCACCAGGCAAGTGCCGACAGGCGCGTTGCGGTCATTGGCGCTGGCATGGCCGGCGCATCGGCATCCGTGGCCCTGCACAATGCCGGCCTCTCAGTAACGCTCTTTGAGAAAAGCCGAGGCGCATCGGGCCGAATGAGCACGCGCCGCACCGACCAGTGGCAGGCCGATCATGGCGCCCAGTATTTCACCGCAAAGAGCCCAGCCTTTGAATCAGAAGTACAGGCCTGGTGCCACAAGGGCTGGGCGGCCGCCTGGCCGGGGCGGATTGCGAAGCTTGATTTCAGCAAGACGAGTGCGCCGGGAAAGTTCGAGCCCACGCCCCCTACCCCAAGGTTTGTTGGCACGCCTCGGATGACATCCATTGTGGCCGCCATGGTTGCGCCCCTTGCCCTGAGCACCCAGACGACCATTACTGGTGCCCAGCGGGTGAAGGGCCAATGGCGGCTGAGTTCAAAAGAGCATGGCGATCTGCCAGAGGCATTTGATGCACTGATCTGGGCCATACCGCGGCCTCAGCTTGCTCCCTTTGAAGGGCTCTTTCCAGACAGCTGGCAGCACACACTCGACAGCATTCAATTTGCGCCCTGCTGGGCTGTGATGGCCGGTTTTGATAGGCCCCTAGACCTTCCCTTCGATGGCCTTTTTGTGGGTCGCTCCGACGATCAGCAGCCTGGAGCATCGCCGTTGTCCTGGGTTGCACGCACGCTTTCAAAGCCAGGGCGCACAGGCCAAGAGACCTGGACGCTGCATGCAAACCGTGGCTTCACGCAGCAACACCTCAACGCCACACCCGAGGCAGTGGCCGAGCGTCTCACCCAGGCCTTTATCGCGCTTGGCGCTCCAACACCAGCCTGGACCATTGCCCACCGTTGGCTTTATGCCCTTGCTGAATCCACGTCCCCGTTGACGACCAACCACTTGTGGGATGAGTCAAGTCAACTGGGTGTCTGTGGCGACTGGCTAACGAGTGGGCGCATCGAGGGAGCCTGGCAGAGTGGCAGCCAGCTCGCCAAGCAACTGCTTTGCTCGCCCCGGTAATTTCTCCTTCACAGCCTGTGGCAACAGGTATAAATTAGAGCCTGAGTTACCAGTCAGTGATTGATGCCGGTCTTGTAAGAAATTGATGTTGTCGGTTTGTTTCAGACGGGGACGTAGCTCAGCTGGGAGAGCGTCGCGTTCGCAAT
>JAGYKN010000031.1 GCA_018401615.1 Burkholderiaceae bacterium | reverse complement strand
CGACCAGGCTCCCCACCTCACCGACTGGCGAGGCCGATTCACCGGGCGGGCGCTTGCGGTGGCCTTTCCAGAGACCACCGAGGCCGTGGCTGCGCTGGTGCGGCTCGCCGCAGCGCATCAGGTTCCCATCGTGCCCCAAGGCGGCAACACCGGGCTCTCGGGGGGCGCAACACCGGATGCCTCGGGCAGCCAACTCGTGTTGTGCCTCACGCGGCTCAATCGCATTCGGTCGCAAGACCCTGTTAACAAAACCCTCATTGCCGAGGCCGGCGTGAGCCTGCAGAGCATCCAAGAGACCGCGCAGGCCATGGGCCTGCTCTTTCCGCTCGACCTCACTGCCCGGGGCACGGCCACCATTGGCGGAAACCTGGCCACCAATGCTGGGGGCACAGCCGTGCTGCGCTATGGCAACGCCCGCCAACTCTGCCTGGGCCTGGAGGTGGTGACAGCCCAGGGGGCGATTTGGAATGGCCTACGGGGCCTTCGAAAAGACAACACTGGATACGACCTGCGCGATCTTTTCATTGGCTCCGAGGGCACCCTGGGCATCATCACAGCAGCCTGCCTGGCCCTGTGGCCAAAACCTGCTCACACGCAAACCGCGCTGGTCTGGCTGAGGGATCCCGATGCGGCGCTGGCCCTGCTGCAAGTGGCGCAATCCCGCTGCCAGGCAAGCCTCACGGCCTTCGAGTACATGAGCCCGACCGCCACCGCGCCTGTGGCGCAGCACTACCCAGACCTCGCAGGCCCCCTGCGCATGGGCGCACCCGAGGCCGCGCTGGTTCTTTTAGAGGCAGATGAGGGTCTAGAAGACGCACTGGCCCAGGCCATCGATCAGGGCCACGTGGCCGATGCCGCCCTGGCCCAGTCGCTCGCCCAGGCCCAATCCTTTTGGGCCCTGCGCGAACACATCACCCTGGCCGCAGCCGAAGACGGCCCACAGATCAAGCTCGACATTGCCCTGCCCATCTCGCACATCCCCGACTTCTGCAAAGAGATGGCCACTGCCCTCGAGGCCGTGGTGCCCGGCGTGCGCTGCTCAAACTTTGGCCACCTTGGCGACGGCAACCTGCACTTCAACCTGGCGGCCCCCGTTGCGTGGAGTGCGGGCATGGATCGTGCGCAGCGGCGCGCCTGTTTGGAAGGCTTTGTGGCGGTCCATGAGGATGGCCTTCGTCGCATCGTCCACGACGCCGTCATGGCCCGAGGTGGGTCGATCAGCGCCGAGCACGGCCTGGGGCAGCTGCGCAAAGACGAGGCCGCCATCTACAAGTCGGCCACGGAACGCGACCTCATGAACCGCATCAAAGTAGCATTGGACCCTCAAGGCCTTTTGAACCCAGGGAAAGTCCTGTCCACCCGTCAACCCCTCATTTAAACTAGGCGCCATGAAAACCCACATTCGATCCACCCTGCTTCTGGCCCTGGCGGCCAGCCTCTCCCCCAGCCTTGTGCTTGCCCAGGCGCCCGCGCCGCAGCCGGGCTCGGCCTACTGGCGAGATGCCGGCGGCGTGGTGGTGCGCGATGGCAGCGGGGGCTGCGTGCGCGCTGGCTTTTTTGCCCCCGAACTCGCCACTGCGGAATGCGAACCGAGCCTAGCAGCCAGGTCAGCCGCCCCGGCGAGCCCGCTGCCCACTGCCGCTGCCGCCACTGCTGGCGCCATGCCGGCTGGCAAGGCCATTCCCGAGGTCATCCCCGCCCCCCAGAAGGTGACCTTTAAGGCCGACAGCTTCTTTGGCTTTGACAAAGGCGTGCTCAACTCCGCAGGCCAGCAGGCCCTGCGTGATCTGCTCGCCAGCGCCAAAGACACGACCATCGAGGAGATCCTGGTCGAAGGTCACACAGATTCAATTGGCAGCCGAGCCTACAACCAGGGGCTCTCCGAGCGTCGCGCTCAGTCTGTCAAGGTCTTCCTCGAGCGGCAGGGCGTTTCCCCCCGCATCATCAAGACCGAAGGTTTTGGGGAACTCCAGCCCGTGGCGAGCAACGCCACAGCCGAGGGCCGCGCCCAGAATCGGCGTGTGACAGTCGAGATCTTCGGCAGTCGCATCGCCAAACGCTAGGGTGGCAGACATCACCAAGAACGTCGACCCCAGCGAACTCGAGAAATTCAGCGCACTGGCAAGCCGCTGGTGGGACCCCACCAGCGAGTTTCGGCCCCTGCACGAGATCAATCCGCTTCGCCTCGAGTGGATTGACGGTCTCTCACCTGTCTCGGGCAAGACGGTGCTTGATGTTGGCTGCGGTGGTGGCATCTTGGCTGAGGCCATGGCCCGCAAGGGGGCCACTGTCACCGGCATCGACCTGGCCGAAAAATCCATCCGCGTGGCCCAACTCCATGGCCGTGAATCTGGTGTGGCAGTGGAGTATCGACTCATCGCCACCGAGGCCCTCGCGCAAGAGACCCCTGAGGCGTTTGATCTGGTGACCTGCATGGAAATGCTCGAGCACGTGCCCGATCCCGATGCCGTGGTGCAGGCCTGCGCCAAGCTTGCAAGACCCGGCGGCACGCTGGTCTTTTCCACGATCAACCGCAACCCAAAGAGCTGGCTCTTTGCAATTGTCGGCGCCGAGTATGTGCTGCGACTGCTGCCCAAGGGCACCCACAGCTACGACAAATTCATCAAGCCCGCAGAGCTCTCAAGGTCTGCACGTGATGCCGGCCTCGAGGTCATTGAACTCGTGGGCATGACCTACAACCCCTTTACCAAGGTCTATGCCCTCTCGACCGACACCGATGTGAATTACATCCTGGCCTGTCGCAAGCCCCTGGCCCAGGCTCAGGCGGCATGAGCCCCAAGGGCCTCACCAACCCAGATCTTCAGAGTGCAGACTGGCCCACGCCACAGCCTCGGGCAGACTGGCGAACACGCTGGCTGGCCCAGCCACGCCTGGGGGTGCTCTTTGACCTCGATGGCACGCTGCTCGACACCGCGGCCGATCTCGGCGGCGTGGCCAACCGACTGCGCGAAGATGCGGGCCTGCCGCCACTGCCCCTTGAAGACCTTCGCCCCCATGCCTCAAAGGGTGCGCGCGGCATGATTCAAAAGGCGCTTGGCATCGAATGGGACGATGAGCGCTTTGAGCCCCTGCGCAATCGCTTCCTGGACATTTATCAGGAAGACTTGAGCCGCCACACGACCTTCATGGCAGGCCTTGAGGCTGTGGTCGAGGACCTCGAAGCCCGTCGGGTCTCATGGGGCATCGTCACCAATAAATTTCAACGCTTCACCGATCCCCTGATTCTGGCGCTTGGCCTGCAGGCCCGCGTGGCGGTCTGCGTGAGCGGTGACACCACGCCCCACGCCAAGCCCCACCCAGAGCCGGTTCGGCATGCCTGCAAGGTCATGGGCCTGCCCGCCCAGGCCGTTGTCTACGTGGGCGATGACTACCGCGATATTCAGAGCGGATTCAATGCCGGCTGCCACACCATCGCAGCCGCCTTTGGCTTTTGCTCAAACGAGCGTCCCGTCTCAGACTGGGGCGCCGATGCTGTGGCGCAGACCGGGCACAGCCTGATTAACCTGTTGCGCGACTGAGCCCAGAGGCCTATGCTCAAAGTGCCTGTGGTGCGGAGGTCTTTGTTCTCTGAGCCAATGTGTACCCAAGGGCATGGAAATTGCAGCGTGGGCGTGATCGTCCCTCCGTCGGATGAACCCGAAGCGCTGCTGACCTCGCCCACCTGAACCGCTCGGTTCAGGGCCGGGGCCTTCGCATCCACGGGCAACCCCCTCCTCCTCTCTTGCGCGTCTGGCCCCTCTCGCTCCCCTCATGCCGACCACCCCCTCTTGCACCACGCCGCTTTGCACCACGCCCTATGTCGCGCCGAATGCGGGTGATCGTCTGCCACTGCTCATCGTGGGATCGGGGCTGGCGGGCCTGACCGTGGCCCTAGAACTCGCTGACCAGCAGCCCGTGATGATCCTGGCCAAACGCAGCCTGAGTGACTCGGCCACCGCCTGGGCCCAGGGCGGCATCGTGGGGGTGCTCGATGAGAAAGACGACACCCAGGCCCACGTTCGCGACACGCTCGACGCAGGCGCGGGGTTGGTGGTCGAGGCTGTGGCCCAACACATCGCCCAGCACAGTGCGGATGTGATTCGTTGGCTCCAAGCCCATGGTGTGCCATTTACGACCGACCCCAGCGGCCCCGAGGGCCTTCATCTTGTCAAAGAAGGCGGCCACAGCCATCGTCGCATTGCGCATGCGGCCGATGCCACCGGCAAGGCCATTCATGAGGTGCTGCTCGACAAGGCGCGTGAGCACCCGAACATCACCCTGCTCGAGGGCTGGATGGCCATCGACATCATCACCCGTCGTCACCTCTCCCACCGCCGTCCAGGCCCGCCCAAGCCAGCCAAGGCCTGCTACGGCCTTTATGCCTTAAACCTTGAGACTGGCCATGTTGAGGCCATGCCCGCGGCCGGCGTGGTGCTCGCCACCGGGGGCGTGGGCAAGGTCTATCGCTACACCAGCAACCCTGAGACCGCCACCGGCGATGGCGTGGCCATGGCCTGGCGGGCGGGCTGCCGAATTGCCAACATGGAATTCATTCAGTTTCACCCCACCTGTCTGTATCACCCCCAAGACCGCAGCTTTCTCATCACGGAGGCCCTGCGCGGTGAGGGGGCCACCCTCGAGCTGCCCGATGGCACCCGCTTCATGCCCCAGCACGATGCCCGGGCTGAACTCGCGCCGCGCGACATCGTGGCCCGCGCCATCGACTTTGAGATGAAGCGCCATGGCGTGGACTTCGTTCACCTCAATGCCACTCATCTTGGTGAGGCCTTTCTCAAGGCGCACTTTCCAACCATTCATGCGCGGTGTGAGGCCCTGGGCATCGACATTGCCACCCAGCCCATTCCCGTGGTGCCCGCGGCCCACTACACCTGTGGCGGGGTGGTCACCGACCTCGATGGTCAGACCGACCTGCCCGGCCTCTATGCCGTGGGCGAGTCGGGCTACACCGGCCTGCATGGCGCCAACCGACTGGCCAGCAATTCACTGCTCGAGTGCGTGGTGATTGGCCAGAATGCAGCCCAGGTCATTCTGCGGGCCGACCCCATCGACAACCAGCCCGTGCTCGCCTGGGATGAATCCCAGGTGGAAGACGCCGACGAGGCCGTGGTCATCTCCCACAACTGGGATGAGCTGCGCCTGCTCATGTGGAACTACGTGGGCATTGTGCGCACCAACCGGCGGCTCGAACGCGCCCTGCACCGCATCGAACTTCTGAAGGATGAAGTGCAGGAGTACTACGCGAATTTTCGGGTCTCACGTGACCTGCTCGAGTTGCGCAACCTGCTCGAATGCGCCGAGCTCATCGTGCGCTCGGCCCTCATGCGCAAGGAGAGCCGAGGCCTGCACTTCAGCCGCGACTACCCCAAGACCTGGCCCGTGGCCTACCCGACCATCCTCACGCCCATCAAAGGACGCGAAGGGAATAGTCGACCGCTGTGATGTCTTTGGTGAGCCGGCCCACCGAGATGCGGTCCACGCCGGTGGCGGCCACTGCCCGAAGGCCCGAGAGGTCCAGGCCGCCCGAGGCCTCTAGCTGTGCTCGGGGGCGCCCCGTGCGCTTGGCCACCTCGGCGGCCAAGGCCACTGCTGCACACATGTCATCAAGGCTAAAGTTATCAATCAGAATCTGCTCGGCCCCTGCCATGAGGGCGGTCTCGCACTGCGCGAGATCCTCCACCTCCACCTGAATCGGCACCCCAGCCTCTAGGCCATGGGCAGCCGCAAGTGCCTGGGCAATGCCGCCGGCTGCTGAGATGTGATTTTCCTTGATCAGAATGCCGGCCCACAGCGCCATGCGTTGGTTGTGGCCACCACCCACACGCACTGCATACTTCTGCGCCTGTCGCAGGCCAGGCAAGGTCTTGCGCGTGTCGAGCACCTGGCAGCCCTGCGGGTTGGGGCTTGCGCCTTGGATGGCCGCCACATGGGCACGGGTGGTCGTGGCCGTGGCCGAGAGGGTCTGCAGAAAATTGAGTGCTGGGCGCTCGGCCGTGAGCAGGGCCCGCGAGCGAGCGTGAATGCGGCAGACCTCGGCATCGGCGGGCATCTCATCGCCCTCCTTAAAACCCCAGTCCACCTGTGCCTCGGCATCGAGTGCGAGCAGGCAGCCTTCGAACCACTCGCGCCCGCAGAGCACCGCAGGCTCGCGCACCACCAGACGGGCCCTGATCGGGCGATCGGGCACCAGTGCAGCCGTGTGGTCGCCCTGGCCCATGTCCTCGCGCAGCGCATCCAGAATGTTTCGAGCCCGCGCTGCCTCAAGGCCCTCGTTGTCGTCAAAGGCCAGCATCTCAGGCTGCGCCGATGTTCTTCACAAAACCGTGCTGCGCCTTGGCGAGCTTGTCGGGGTGGGCCGCAGTGAAATCGAGCATGCGGGTGATGCAGGTCGAGGCCTTCACGCCCAGGCCTGGGTCCACCTGCACCTCGTAGGGGTTGGCGCGCGCAGCATTGGCAACACCGCCTGCGGCCCCACCTGCGGCATCCCCCCCAAACGACAAACAAGCCTTCAATCCCACCAGGCCGTTCATGGCCATCCAGGGGCAGTGCGCGCAGCTCTTACAGGTGGCGCTGCTGCCAGCGGTGGGCGCCTCGATCAGGGTCTTGCCGGGGGCCAACTGGCGCATGCGGTGCAGGATGCCTTGGTCGGTGGCCACAATGTATTGCTGGGCTTGGCCTTCAACCACCGCCTTGATCATGCCGCTTGTCGAGCCCACCACCGGCCAACTCAATGACCGAGGCCGGTGACTCTGGGTGCACCAGCACCATGGCCTGGGGGTGCTTTGGCTCTTGAGGGCCGAGAGCTCAGCCGCCTTGAACTCAGTCGTGAACACGTGCAGTGACCTTCCCAGAGCAGCATGTCTGCGCCTCGTCTGGTCAGGCGATGGGAAGCGGCCCAGGTGCCGGTCGGGTGCAAAGAGAATGCGCTCACCGCGTTGATGGAGTTCGTGCACGATGGCCAGCGCGCAGCCACTCGTCACCATCCAAAGCCCGCACGAGCCTTCACCGCCGCACTGGTGTTGGCATAGACCACCACGGTGTGATCGGGGTGGTCATCACAAAATCGGGTGAAGTCATCCACAGGGCAGCCCAGGTCGAGCGAACAGGTTGCCTCGAGGTCGGGCATGAGCACTGTTTTTTCTGGTGAGAGGATCTTGGCGGTCTCGCCCATGAAACGCACACCCGCCACCACCAACGTGAGCGCAGCATGGTCGCGTCCGTAGCGGGCCATCTCAAGCGAGTCTGCGACAAAGCCGCCCGTCTCCCAGGCCAGGTCTTGCAGCAGTGGGTCCACATAGTAGTGGGCCACCAAGACCGCATTGCGTGCCTTCAGAAGCGATTTGATCTCATCGACCAGGGGCGCACGCGCCTCGGCGGCCACCGGGTCAGGCAGACGGGCCCAGGCCTGAGCGGTGCACACGCTGCCCGCCGCATTCGGCCGAGGGAAGTCGAAGGAAACGCTCGTGTTCATTGGCTTATTCTACGGGGTGACCCTGCTGCATTCACCCCATGCTCACGCCCATGAAAGCACCCGCCATGTTCCATGCCATCTTGTTGGAAAAGCCCCAGGCCGATGGCCCCGCCACCGCCTCAGTTCAGTCGGTCTCACCTGATCGACTGCCGCGCACCGGCCAGGGTGATGTCCATGTGCAGGTGGCCTACTCCACCATCAACTTTAAAGATGGCCTGGCCATCACCGGTGGGGCTGGTCGCGCTGCCGTGGTGCGACAGTTCCCCATGGTGCCTGGCATCGACTTTGCCGGCCGCGTGATCAGCAGTGACGACCCCGACTTCAAGGCTGGCGATGAGGTCATTCTCAATGGCTGGGGTGTGGGTGAGCAGCACTGGGGTGGCCTCGCACAGGAGGCGCGCGTCAAAGGTGCCTGGCTCATCCACAGGCCAGCAGGGCTCTCGGCCCGTCAGGCCATGGCCATTGGCACGGCTGGCTACACCGCCATGCTCTGCGTGCAGGCCCTTCTCAAGCATGGCCTCGAGCCCGCTCAGGGCGAGGTGCTTGTGACCGGTGCGGCCGGCGGCGTGGGCAGCGTGGCCGTGGCCCTTCTGAAGGCCTTGGGCTTTTCCGTGGTGGCCTCCACAGGGCGTGCGAGCGAGACGGATTACCTTCTTGGCCTGGGTGCGGCCCGCGTGATCGATCGGGCCAGCCTCTCGGCCCCAGGCAAGCCCCTGCAAAAAGAACAATGGGCAGGCGTGGTCGACAGCGTGGGCAGCCACACCCTGGCCAATGCCTGCGCAGCCACCAAGGGCTTTGGTGCGGTCACGGCCTGTGGCCTGGCCCAAGGAATGGACTTCCCCGCAAGCGTGGCCCCCTTTATCTTGCGGGGCCTGTCGCTCTACGGCATCAATAGCGTGACCCAGTCGCGTGCGGTGCGCGATGCAGCCTGGGCGCAACTCGCGCGGCTGATGTCGCCGGCCGCACTCGATGCCATGACCACTGAGATTGGCCTGGCGCAGGCCATCCCCATGGCCAGTCGCATCCTCGAGGGCCAGGTGCGTGGCCGACTGGTGGTGGATGTGAATCGCTGATGTCTGACGACGGCCGAGTCCGAATCTCCAAGCTGCTTGCCGAGCGCGGCATCTGTTCCCGTCGAGAGGCTGACCAGTACATTGAACAAGGCCTTGTGCTGCTCGATGGCCAGCCCGTCACCGAGCTTGGCACGCGTGCTCATCCTGACCAGACCCTGGCCCTGGCCAAGGGGGCCCAGCAGCTGCAGGCCCAACGACTCACCGTCTTGCTCAACAAGCCCATTGGTTATGTCTCGCATGCCGATGATGATGGTCAGTACCCGCCTGCGGTGACCCTCATCACTGCTGATCGCGAGTGGGTGGACCCCAAGACGCCACCGCGCCGCGCCGCGCCCTTTGCCACCCGCGGTCTGGCGCCGGCCGGGCGCCTGGACATCGACTCGACCGGGCTCTTGGTGCTCACCCAAGATGGGCGCATTGCCCGCGTGCTCATTGGCGAGGACTCCGCCATTGAAAAGGAATACCTCGTGCGGGTGGAGGGCAGCCTAGATGCCAAGGGCCTTGCCCTCTTGCAGCACGGCCTCAAACTTGATGACAAGCCTCTGAAGCCCGCCAAGGTCTCCTGGCAGAACGAGCAGCAGCTGCGCTTTGTGCTGCGCGAGGGCAAGAAGCGCCAACTTCGGCGCATGTGCGAACTCGTGGGCTTAAAGGTGGTGGGCTTAAAGCGCATCCGCATGGGCCGCATTGCACTGGGCCCGCTTCCCGTGGGCCATTGGCGGCGCCTCGGGCCCGCCGAGGTCTTTTAACCGAATCCACCGAGCTTCTAACCCAAAGGCCTGCCCATGCGCACCACCGACCTGATCCTGCGTGACGACATTCGATTCTTGGGCCGCCTGCTGGGCGACACCCTCAGAGAACAAGAGGGCGAGAAGACCTACGCCATGGTCGAAGAGATTCGCCAACTGAGCGTGGCCTTTCGGCGGCATGCCGACGCCAAGGCGGGTCAGCGGCTCAACCGGCTGCTCAACCGACTCACGACAGACGAGGCCGTGCTGGTGATTCGGGCCTTTGGATACTTCTCGCACCTGGCCAATATCGCCGAGGACCAGGCCCGACTGCGAGAGGCCCATACCCTGGCCGATGAGGCCCGTGCCAGCCAGGCACCGAGCACGCTTGCCCACAGCCTGGCCCAATTTAAGAAGGCAGGCATTCGCAAGCCCGCCCTCATGGCAGTGCTCAGACAGGCCCTGGTCTCGCCCGTGCTCACCGCCCACCCCACCGAGGTGCAACGCACGAGTGTCATGGACGCGGAGCGCCGGATTGCTGAGCTCCTGGCCCAACGTCACAGCCTTGGCGCCCTGGGCCAGGCCGCCGCCATGCCTGCCAACGAGCGTGCCAATGAGCGAGCCATGCGGGCACGCATCACCCAGCTCTGGCAGACCAGGGTGCTGCGAACCAGCACGCTTACTGTGGCCGATGAAATTGAAAACGCCCTCTCGTTTTACCGCTCCACCTTCTTGCGACAGATCCCAGCCATCATGGGAGAGCTCGCCGAACGGCTCGAAGAGCCAAACCTGCCCGCCTTCCTGCGCATGGGCAATTGGATCGGTGGCGACCGCGATGGCAACCCCAATGTCTCGGCCCAGACGCTCGAGGAATCGGTGCGCAAGCATGCCGAGGTGGCCCTGCGGTTTTACCTCACCGAGGTGCACCTGCTGGGCACGGAGCTCTCGGTCTCGCGGCTGCTTCGCGGCACCACCCCCGGACTTGAAGCCCTGGCCAAAGTGGCCCACGATGCCAGCCCCCACCGGCACGACGAGCCATATCGCCAGGCCTTGGTGGGCCTGTATGCAAGGCTTGCAGCCACGCTCACGCGGCTCACCGGCACCCAGGCCCTGCGCCACGCCATGCCGCCATCTGAGCCCTATGCCAGCGCGCAAGATTTTCTCTCTGACCTGCGCACGCTGGAGGCAGCCCTGATTCGCAATAAAGGAAGGCGCCTGGCCGATGAGCGACTGCGCCCCCTCATGCGTGCGGTGCAGGCCTTTGGCTTTCACCTGGCCACCATCGACCTGCGCCAGAGCTCTGATGTGCACGAGGAGACCGTGGCAGAGTTGTTGCACGTCACCGGCCTGTGCACCGACTATGGGATGCGCCCGGAGCCTCAGAGACAGGCCCTGCTGCTCGAGGTGCTGGCAGACCCACGCGGACTTCGCGTGCCGCGAGCCGCATACAGCGAGCGCACCCTGCGCGAGATCGCCATCTTTGAGAAGGCCCGTGATGTCCGCGATGCCGTGGGGCCCGACGCCATTCGCCATTGCATCATCAGCCACACCGAGAGCGTGAGCGACCTGCTCGAGGTGCTCGTGTTGCAAAAGGAAGTGGGCCTGCTCACGGGCACCCTTCGGAGCGGTCGGCTGGGCCTCATTGTGGTGCCACTCTTTGAGACCATTGGCGACCTCGAAGAGTCCGAGCCAATCATGCGAGCCTTCTACGACCTGCCTGGCATCGAGGCCCTCATGCGCCGCTCGGGTGGCGAGCAGGAAGTCATGCTTGGCTATTCCGACAGCAACAAAGACGGCGGCGTCTTCACCAGCAGTTGGTCGCTCTATCGGGCCAGTCAGCAACTCGTCTCGCTCTTTGCCGACAAGCGCGGCCTGTCATTGCGGCTCTTTCATGGCCGCGGGGGCACGGTGGGGCGCGGCGGTGGGCCAAGCTATGCAGCCATCTTGGCGCAGGCCCCCGGCACGGTGGCCGGCCAACTGCGGCTCACCGAGCAAGGCGAGATCATCACCAGCAAATACGCTGAGCCCACCGTGGGCAAGCGCAACCTTGAGACCCTTGTGGCCGCCACACTCGAGGCGAGCCTCCTGCAGTCGGGCGCCTCGGTGCCGCAGCGATGGCTCGCTGCTGCCGAGGTGCTCTCGCGCGCGAGCCATCAGGCCTATCGGGCCATGGTCTATGAGACCCCAGGCTTTGCGCAATTCTTCTTCGAGGCCACCCCCATCAGCGAGATCGCAGCCCTCAACATTGGCTCTCGCCCTGCCGCACGGCCTGGTGCACCTGGCAGGCGATCCATTGAGAGCCTGCGTGCCATTCCGTGGGGATTCTCTTGGGGCCAGAGCCGCGTGAACCTGCCAGGCTGGTTCGGACTTGGCCAGGCCATCGAGGCCTTCCTCACACAAGACACCAGCCCCAAGGCTGCGCGGGCCAACCGCGCCCTGCTCATCGAGATGGCCAACGACTGGCCCTTCTTTCAGACCCTGCTCTCAAATGTGGACATGGTGCTTGCCAAGGTCGACCTGCACCTGTCCCGCCGCTATGCAAGCCTGGTGTCCGATCAGCGCCTTGCCCAACGCATCTTCAAAGACATCGAGGCCGAGCATGCCCGCACCGAGCGAGCGCTCAACCTGCTCACCGGCCGGCGCGAGCGGCTTGCCAAGGACCCCATCCTCGCCGACTCCATTCGGCACCGCTTTCCCTACATCGACCCGCTCAACCACCTGCAGGTCGAACTCATTCGCAGGCACCGCGCCGGGCAGAGCGATGCCCGCACG
>JAGYKN010000030.1 GCA_018401615.1 Burkholderiaceae bacterium | reverse complement strand
CCTCAAACCCATTGGTCAGGCGAACCTTTGCAACCTTTCGCAGGGCGGAGTTCGGCTTCTTGGGCGTGGTCGTGTAGACCCGCGTGCACACACCGCGACGCTGGGGCGAAGACTCTAGCGCCGGGCTCTTACTCTTGATCGTCTCGCTTGTTCGCGGTTTGCGAACAAGCTGGTTAATGGTGGGCATTCCTGCTTCCTTCATTCAAGACTGGTGAAAACTGGGAAAAGCCCACGATTTTTGGGCTTTTCCCAGTGGCTGTCAAGCTGATTCTCCCGCATCCGCCTCTGTGGCAGCGCTTTCTGCTGCGTCGCCCCCACCCGAAAACAGGGCCTCAGCCTCAATGGCTGCCTGCTCGGCCAGCGTCTTGGCCTCAGCAGCCTCTGCAGTCTCGCGCTCCTTGCGAGCACGGTGATACGCCAATCCCGTGCCAGCTGGAATGAGTCGACCAACAATGACGTTCTCTTTGAGGCCGCGTAGGTCGTCGCACTTGCCCATGATGGCCGCCTCGGTCAGGACTCGGGTGGTCTCCTGGAAGGATGCAGCCGAGATAAACGAGTCGGTTGAGAGCGAGGCCTTGGTGATGCCGAGCAGGAGATTGTCGTGAATTGCAGGCCTGCCGCCATCGGCCGTGACCCGATCGTTCTCGTCGAGCAACTCTGAGCGTTCGACCTGCTCACCCGGGATGAATCGGGTGTTGCCTGGGTCAGCGATTTGCACACGGCGAAGCATCTGACGGACGATGACCTCGATGTGCTTGTCATTGATCTTGACGCCCTGCAGTCGATAGACATCCTGGACTTCGTCGACAATGTAGCGCGACAGCGCCTCAATGCCGAGCAATCGCAGGATGTCTTGCGGGTCGGCTGGGCCGTCGACAATCATCTCGCCCTTGTTGACAATCTGACCGTCGTGGACCAAAACGCTCTTTTCTTTAGAGATGAGAAACTCCTGCGCAATCCCATCCATGTCGGTGATCACCAGGCGTTGTTTGCCCTTGGTGTCTTTTCCGAACGAGGCAGTGCCAGTGACCTCCGCCAGCATCCCGGCATCCTTGGGTGAACGAGCCTCAAAGAGTTCTGCCACCCGCGGCAACCCCCCAGTGATGTCACGTGTCTTTTGGGATTCCTGGGGAATTCGGGCGAGCACCTCTCCGACCGCCACCTCTTGACCATCTCGGACGGTGATGAGGGCACCCACAGGAAAGCTGATGTTGACGGCATGGTCTGTGCCGGCAATCTTGACCTCTTCCCCGTCGGCGATGAGTTTTACCTGCGGCCGAACGCCCTTGCTGGCCGCGCTGCGCCGCTTTGCATCGATCACCACAAGCGTTGATAGGCCAGTGACATCGTCGATCTGCTTGGCCACCGTGACACCCTCTTCAACATTGTCAAAGCGAATCTGACCGGCATACTCGGTGATGATGGGTCGGGTGAGCGGATCCCAGGCTGCCAGAATGGCCCCCGCCTTAACGGTATGGCCATCGATCATCGAGAGGGTGGCCCCGTACGGCACCTTGTGGCGCTCTCGCTCACGACCATTGTCGTCAACAATCAAGACCTCGCCAGAGCGCGATATGACGACCGCCTCCTTCTTGGCATTGGTGAGATAACGCATGTTGGGCATGAACCGGATCACCCCATTCGACTTGACCTCGATGCTCGATTGGGCTGCGGTTCGAGAGGCGGCGCCACCGATGTGAAAGGTTCGCATGGTCAGCTGGGTGCCTGGCTCGCCGATTGACTGCGCTGCAATCACACCGACGGCCTCTCCGACGTTGACCAGATGGCCCCGGCCGAGATCTCGGCCATAGCATTTGGCGCACAGGCCAAATCGCGTGCCGCAGGTCAGTGGGGTGCGCACACGCACCTCATCGACCCCGAGGCGCTCAATTGCATCGACCGCATCTTCGTCGAGTAGGGCCCCTGACTCGATGAGGGTCTCCTGGGTCTCTGGATTGACCACCTCACCTGCTGTCACACGGCCGAGAATCCGATCCCTGAGGGCTTCGATGACCTCGCCACCCTCGACAAGGGCCTTCATGGTGATGCCGTTATCGGTGCCGCAATCATCTTCAATGACAACCAGATCCTGCGTCACGTCGTGGAGTCGACGCGTGAGATAGCCTGAATTGGCTGTCTTTAGGGCTGTGTCGGCGAGTCCCTTGCGGGCACCGTGGGTCGAGATGAAGTACTGCAGGACGTTGAGACCTTCGCGAAAGTTCGCCGTGATCGGCGTCTCAATGATTGAGCCGTCGGGCTTGGCCATGAGGCCTCGCATTCCTGCGAGTTGTCGAATCTGTGCGGCCGAACCACGGGCTCCAGAGTCGGCCATCATGTAGATGGAGTTAAAGGACTCCTGACGGACATCGTGCCCTTTTCGATCCTTCACAATCTCGCCAGCCAGCTGGTCCATCATGGCCTTGCCAACCTGATCTCCTGCCCGGCCCCAGATGTCGACGACCTTGTTGTAGCGCTCACCAGAGGTGACCAGGCCCGAGGCATATTGTTGCTCGATCTCCTTGACCTCGGTCTCTGCCTTGGCAAGGATGTCGACCTTCTGTGCAGGCACCAACATGTCGTCCACGCAGATTGATATGCCAGCCCGCGTGGCCAGGGCAAACCCCGACTGCAGGAGCTTGTCTGCAAGGATCACGGTGGCGCGCAGGCCACAACGGCGAAATGAGGCATTGATGAGTTTTGAGATTTCTTTTTTCTTTAGGGCCTTGTTCATGTTGGTGTACGACAGGCCTGCGGGCAGAATCCGCGAGAGGATGGCCCGACCAACAGTGGTCTCGTAGCGAACGAGCTTGGGTGTGACCTCTCCCGTGGCCCGGTCAAGATCGGCCTCTTCGATTCGAACGGTGACCTTCGTGCCAAGCTCAACCTCGTTTGCAGCATAGGCACGCTCAACCTCAGAGACATTGGCAAGGAACATGCCCTCGCCACGTCCGTTGACCTTCTCACGGGTGGCGTAGTAGAGGCCCAGCACAATGTCTTGAGACGGCACGATCGAGGGCTCACCGTTTGACGGGAAGAGGATGTTGTTTGAGGCCAACATCAGCGTGCGGGCCTCCATCTGGGCCTCCAGCGAGAGGGGCACATGGACCGCCATCTGGTCACCGTCGAAGTCGGCATTAAAGGCCGCACAGACCAGGGGATGCAGTTGGATGGCCTTGCCCTCAATCAAGACGGGTTCGAAGGCCTGGATTCCAAGCCGGTGAAGGGTTGGGGCGCGGTTGAGCATGACTGGATGCTCGCGGATGACCTCCTCGAGGATGTCCCAGACCTCGGGGACCTGTTGCTCAACGAGCTTCTTGGCAGCCTTGATGGTGGTGGCCATGCCTCGGAGTTCAAGCTTATTGAAGATGAACGGCTTAAAGAGCTCCAGGGCCATGAGCTTTGGCAGTCCGCACTGATGGAGCTTGAGTGTTGGGCCCACCACAATGACGGAGCGCCCAGAGTAGTCGACCCGTTTGCCCAGGAGGTTCTGACGGAAACGACCGCCCTTGCCCTTGATCATGTCGGCCAACGATTTCAGTGCCCGTTTGTTGGCCCCGGTCATGGCCTTGCCGCGTCTGCCGTTATCGAGAAGGGAGTCAACCGACTCCTGAAGCATCCGCTTCTCATTGCGAACGATGATCTCTGGCGCACGAAGCTCAAGCAGGCGCTTGAGTCGGTTGTTTCGATTGATGACGCGGCGATAGAGGTCGTTGAGATCGGAGGTGGCAAACCGGCCGCCATCGAGCGGCACCAGGGGGCGCAGCTCCGGCGGGAGGACTGGTAGGACCTGCATCACCATCCAGTGGGGCTTGACGCCAGACTTGAGGAATCCCTCGAGGACCTTTAAGCGCTTGGCGAGTTTCTTGGTCTTTGCATCGGAGGAGGTCTCAGCAAGGTCTTTTCGAAGCTGCTCGATCTCCCGCTCCAGATCGATGGATGAGAGCAGCGCAGCCACGCCCTCGGCGCCCATCTGCGCCACAAACTCTCCGTCGCCGTATTGCTCTACCTTGGCCAGGTAGTCATCCTCTGACATGATCTGACCTCGCTTGAGCGGGGTCATGCCAGGCTCGACCACGACATAGGCCTCGAAGTACAGGACCCGTTCAATGTCCCGCAGTGTCATATCGAGCACCATTCCGAGGCGGCTTGGGAGGGACTTTAAGAACCAGATGTGGGCCACGGGGCTGGCCAACTCAATGTGTCCCATTCGCTCGCGGCGAACCTTGGCGAGGGTCACCTCAACCCCACACTTCTCGCAGATCACCCCCCGATGCTTGAGCCGCTTGTACTTGCCGCAGAGGCACTCGTAATCCTTGACCGGCCCGAAAATCTTGGCGCAGAAGAGTCCATCGCGTTCGGGCTTGAAGGTCCGGTAGTTGATGGTCTCTGGCTTCTTGACCTCTCCAAAGGACCAGGAACGAATCTTGTCCGGGGAGGCCAGGCCAATCCGAATGGCATCAAATTGCTGATCCTGCTGAACCTGCTTGAATAGATCGAGTAGCGCTTTCATATTCCCAGTTCCTTTGTGATCACTTGCGTGTGAGGTCGATGTCGATGCCCAAGGAGCGAATCTCTTTGACCAACACATTGAAAGATTCAGGCATGCCAGCGTCAATGACATGGTCACCCTTGACGATGTTCTCGTAGACTCGGGTTCGACCAGTCACATCATCGGACTTGACCGTGAGCATCTCCTGCAGGGTGTAGGCCGCGCCATATGCCTCCAGGGCCCAGACCTCCATCTCACCAAAGCGCTGGCCGCCAAACTGGGCCTTGCCGCCCAGGGGCTGCTGCGTGACCAGAGAGTAGGGGCCGGTGGAGCGGGCATGCATCTTGTCGTCAACCAGGTGATGGAGCTTGAGCACGTGCATGTAGCCGACTGTGGTGGTTCGATCGAATGAATCACCGGTGCGGCCATCGTAGAGCTGGACCTGGGTGCGGGTGGCGGTCAGGCCAACCTTGGCTGCGACATCATCGGGATAGGCAAGCTGCAACATCTGCCGAATCTCGTCTTCCTTTGCGCCGTCAAAGACCGGTGTGGCAAATGGCACACCGTCTTTTAGGTTTTCTGCCAGTTCCAAGACCTCGGCATCCTTGAGGCCAGCGATGTCTTCCGTCTTGCCCGTTGAGTTGTAGACGCCCTCGAGGGCCTTTCTCAACTCGACCACCTTGGCCTGGCGCGCCAGCATCTCACCGATCCTCTGGCCCAGGCCCTTGGAGGCCCAGCCAAGGTGGGTCTCCAGGATCTGGCCCACATTCATCCGAGAGGGGACACCAAGCGGATTGAGGACGATGTCCACGGGTCGGCCATCTGCCATATAGGGCATGTCCTCGACCGGAACGATCCGAGAGACCACGCCCTTATTGCCGTGACGGCCCGCCATCTTGTCGCCCGGCTGCAGGCGGCGTTTGACGGCCAGATAGACCTTGACCATCTTGAGCACACCCGGGGGCAGCTCATCGCCCTGGGTGAGTTTGCGATGCTTTTCCTGATAGGCGAGATCAAACTGATGCCGCTTCTGCTCGAGAGACTCCTTGAGTCCTTCGAGCAGCTGCGCCGCAGCCTCATCTGAGAGGCGAATGTCAAACCAATGGTAACGGTCGAGGTCTGCAAGATACTCGGTGGTAACGGGGGATCCCTTTGCAAGCTTCTTGGGGCCGCCGTTTGCTGGCTGCCCGAGCAGGAGCCGCTCGATTCGCTCAAAGGCATCCGCCTCGACAATGCGAAGCTGGTCATTGAGGTCTTTGCGATACCGTCCGAGCTCCTCGTCGATGATCTGCTGGGCACGTTTGTCGCGCTGGATGCCCTCTCGTGTGAAGACCTGGACATCAATGACTGTTCCGCTCATGCCGGTGGGCACCCGCAGGGAGGTGTCTTTTACATCTGATGCCTTCTCGCCGAAAATCGCGCGCAGCAGTTTTTCCTCTGGCGTGAGTTGCGTCTCACCCTTGGGCGTGACCTTGCCCACCATGACATCGCCCGCCTGCACCTCAGCACCGATGTAGACCACGCCGGACTCGTCGAGCCGACCCAGCTGGCCCTCTGAGAGATTGGAGATGTCTCGGGTGATCTCTTCCGGCCCAAGCTTGGTGTCGCGCGAGAAGACGGAGAGCTCCTCAATGTGGATCGATGTGTAGCGATCCTCTGCGACCACACGCTCCGATATGAGAATCGAGTCCTCAAAGTTGTAGCCGTTCCAGGGCATGAAGGCCACCAACATGTTCTGGCCCAGGGCCAATTCGCCAAGGTCGGTCGAGGCGCCATCGGCGACAACGTCGCCTCGGACAACGACGTCACCCTTGGTGACCACGGGACGCTGATTGATGTTCGTGTTCTGGTTGGAGCGGGTGTACTTGGTGAGGTTATAGATGTCGACACCCGACTCGCCTGCACGCGTCTCGGCATCGTTGACTCGAATAACGATTCGACGCGAGTCGACGTAGTCAACCCTGCCACCACGGTGGGCCTGCACAACCGTTCCAGAGTCGACCGCACAGGTCCGTTCGATCCCAGTGCCCACGAGCGGTTTTTGGGGCCGCAGACAGGGAACCGCCTGGCGCTGCATGTTCGAGCCCATGAGTGCTCGGTTTGCATCGTCATGCTCCAGAAACGGGATCAGCGAGGCGGCAACCGACACAATCTGAGACGGGGCAACGTCCATGTACTCAACACGGTCAGGACCAGACAGGGTCGTCTCACCATTGACCCGAACCGAGACGAGGTCTTCAAGCAGTCGACCCTTGCCGTCCATCTCCGCATTGGCCTGCGCAATCACATAGCGACCCTCTTCGATCGCAGAGAGGTATTCGATCTGGTCGGTGACGACCGTGTTGACCACCTTTCGGTAGGGTGTCTCGAGGAAGCCGTACTCGTTCAGACGAGCATAGAGGGCCAGCGAGTTAATGAGGCCGATGTTTGGACCCTCTGGTGTCTCGATGGGGCATACCCGGCCGTAATGGGTGGGGTGGACATCTCGCACCTCAAAGCCTGCTCGCTCTCGGGTGAGACCGCCAGGGCCAAGTGCGGAGACACGGCGCTTATGGGTGATCTCTGAGAGGGGGTTGGTCTGATCCATAAACTGGGAGAGTTGGGATGATCCAAAAAACTCTCGAATGGCAGCAGAGATGGGCTTTGAATTGATCAGGTCGTGCGGCATGAGGTTGTCAGCCTCGGCCTGGCCAAGCCGCTCCCTGACCGCCCGCTCAACCCGAACGAGCCCTGAACGGAACTGATTCTCCGCGAGTTCACCCACGCAGCGGACGCGACGGTTGCCAAGGTGGTCGATGTCATCGACTTCACCACGGCCATTGCGCAACTCCACGAGGACCTTGATGGTCTCGAGGATGTCCTCGTTGGAGAGGGTCATGGCGCCGAGGACCTCTTCTCGACCAAGGCGGCGATTGAACTTCATGCGCCCGACCTTGGAGAGATCGTAGGAGTCTGCACTAAAGAAGAGGCGGTTAAAGAGGGCCTCAACGGCATCCTCTGTGGGGGGCTCACCTGGGCGCATCATGCGGTAGATCGCCACCTTTGCAGACAACTGGTCTGGGGTCTCATCGAGGCGAAGTGTCGAGGAGATGTAGGAGCCGTGGTCCAGGTCGTTGATAAAGAGCGTTGCAAAGTCACGCAACTTGGCGTCTCGGATTTTTGCAAGGAGCTCCTCGGTGACCTCGTCATTGGCCTTGGCGATGACTTCACCGGTCTCGGGGTCAACGATGTTGGTCGCCACCACACGGCCAAGGAGGTAGTCGTCTGGGACAGAGATGCGCTTGAGCCCAGCCTTTTCAATGTCTCGGATGTGTTTGGCATTGATCCGCTTGTCTTTTGGCACCACAACCTCGCCAGCCTTGTCGACGATGTCAAAGCGAGCCTGTTCGCCCTTGAGGCGCTCGGCCACCACCTCCATCTGCGCGCCCTGGGCCATGAGCTGGAAGTGATCAAAGGCAAAGAAGTGCGCGAGGATCTGCTCGGGACTCAGCCCAAGCGCCTTCATTAGGATCGTGACTGGCATCTTGCGACGGCGGTCGACGCGAAAATAGAGGATGTCTTTTGGGTCGAATTCAAAGTCCAACCAGGAGCCACGGTAGGGGATGATCCGAGCCGAAAACAGGAGTTTTCCTGAGCTGTGAGTCTTGCCTCGATCATGTTCGAAGAAGGCGCCGGGGGAGCGATGCAACTGACTAACGATGACGCGCTCTGTGCCATTGATGACAAATGAGCCGGTGTCGGTCACCAGGGGCATCTCACCCATGTAGACCTCCTGCTCCTTGACCTCCTTGATGGTGGGCTTGGCAGCCTCTCGGTCAAGGATGACCAGTCGAACACGGGCACGCAGTGGCGCCGCAAAGGTGAGGCCACGCTGCTGGCATTCTTTCATGTCGAACGGGGGCGTGCCGAGTTGATAGTGCACAAACTCAAGCCTGGCCATGCCGTTGTGACTGGTGATGGGGAAGATGGACTGAAAAGCAGCCTGCAGCCCTGACTCGTCGCGAGCCGCTGGGGCTGTGTTGGCCTGCAGGAAATCTCGGTATGACTCAAGCTGCGTCTCGAGAAGATAGGGGACCTCCAACACCGGTGGGCGTTTTGCGAAGCTTTTGCGGAGGCGTTTCTTTTCAGTGAAGTTGTAGGCCATTCGGGTCCTTGGGGTCTGAAAAAGAAGGGACTGACTTGGCGATGCAGGCCTCTTTGGTCAGAAGCCATGATTGCAAAGCCAGCCCCACCGGGCCAACGGCCCGGGGTGGCTGGTAAAACGGTTACTTGACTTCGACTTTCGCGCCGGCATCCTCGAGTTGCTTCTTGAGGGCGTCAGCGTCAGCCTTCGAGATGGCCTCTTTGACTGCCTTGGGGGCGCCGTCAACGAGATCCTTGGCTTCCTTCAGACCAAGGCCAGTGGCCGCGCGAACGACCTTGATGACCTCGACCTTCTTCTCACCCGCAGCAAGCAGGTTGACCGTGAACTCGGTCTGCTCTTCGACAGCTGCAACTGCACCACCGCTAGCGGCAGGTGCGGCCACGGCCACCGCTGCTGCCGCGGAGACGCCGAATTTTTCCTCCATCATCTTGATCAGTTCAGAGAGTTCTAGGACGCTCATTGATCCAACTGCATTTAGGACATCTTCTTTGCTCATTGCCATGTTGATAACTCCAAAAAAAGGTTCAAAAGGTCGTGGTTGTTAGGCGTTGGCCTGTTCACGCTGATCCCGAACAGCAGCGAGGGCCCGGACGAATGACGTGGGCACCTCGTTGAGGGTCTGCACAAACTTGACGGTTGGCGCCTGCATGGTGCCGAGCAGCTTGGCCAAGAGCTCCTCGCGAGAAGGCAATGCGGCCAGGGCCTTAATTGCATTCGCATCGATGATGCTGTTTGGCAATGCGCCCGCCCTGATGACCAGGCGCTCGTTGGCCTTGGCAAAGTCTTGGAGGACTTTGGCCACGGCAACGGGATCCTGCGAGACGCCGTAGATCAGCGGCCCGACCATCTGGTCGGACAACTTCTCAAACGGTGTGCCCGCAATGGCACGGCGCACCAACGTGTTCTTGAGAACCCGCAGGTACACGCCTGACTGCCTGGCCTTGCGACGCAGCTCGGTCATGCTTGAAACGTCCAGACCACGGTACTCTGCAACGATGACGGCTTGCGCCTTGGCCAGTTGGGCCGAGACGTCGGCAATCATTGATGCCTTTGCTTCGCGGTTTAATGCCACGGTCTGCTCCTACGTAAGCCCCTTGGGCCATTGGCCCTCGAGGCGGTTGAAACCGGCGACCTTTGAACCCTCGGCCTGCCTCTAGAGGAGGCTTGCCTTGTGTGTCACGGGACCGCCATCTGCGTTGGGTTCAGTCAGACTGAAATTAAGCAATGCCCCAACGGTCTTTGACAACCTGCTGGCTTTGCAGAGAAAGACTGCGCAGCCAACAGCCCAAAGTCTTCTAAGCAGTCTGCTGCCCCAGCAACGACTGCGTTTCCACTCGAATGCCCGGGCCCATGGTCGTGGAGAGGGCCACCTTGCGCAGGTAAACGCCCTTTGACGAAGAGGGCTTGGCGCGGTTGAGCGCATCGATGAGTGCCACAAGGTTTTGCTTTAGCGCACCCACCTCGAAAGAGGCCTGGCCAATGGTGCAGTGGATGATGCCGGCCTTGTCGGTGCGGTACTGCACCTGACCAGCCTTGGCATTTTTCACTGCGGTGGCGACATCGGGGGTGACGGTGCCAACCTTCGGATTGGGCATCAGGCCTCGGGGGCCGAGAATCTGACCCAATTGCCCCACCAGCCTCATGGCGTCGGGTGAGGCAATCACGATGTCGAAATTCATCTGACCAGCTTTGATCTGCTCGGCAAGATCCTCCATGCCCACGATGTCGGCCCCGGCTGCCTTGGCCTGCTCTGCCTTCTCGCCTTGGGCAAAAACTGCCACGCGGGCGGTCTTGCCCGTGCCGGCAGGCAGCACGATTGAACCGCGCACCAGCTGGTCAGACTTCTTGGCATCGATGCCCAACTGGACAGCAACATCGACCGATTCAGTGAACTTGGCTGTTGCACAGGATTTGGCCAAGGCCAGGGCCTCATCTGCGCCGTAGGCCTTGTCTCGGTCAACCTGGGAGCGCACTGATTGGCTGCGTTTAGAGAGTTTTGCCATGATCAGACGCCCTCCACGGTGATGCCCATGCTGCGGGCGCTGCCGGCGATGGTCCTCACGGCCGCTTCGAGATCGGCGGCAGTCAGATCAGGCTGCTTGGTCTTGGCAATGTCCTCGCACTGTGCTCGGGTGATGGCGCCAACCTTGTCGGTGTGAGGCTTTGGGGAGCCCTTGTCGATTTTGGCCGCCTTTTTGATCAGGATGGACGCCGGCGGCGTCTTCATCACGAAGGTGAAGGTCTTGTCGGCAAAGGCCGTGATCACGCAAGGAATCGGCAGCCCGGGTTCCATGCCCTGGGTCTGGGCGTTAAAGGACTTGCAAAACTCCATGATGTTGAGGCCGCGCTGGCCCAGGGCCGGACCAATTGGTGGCGATGGATTAGCCTTTCCAGCTGGAACCTGCAGCTTGATGTAACCAATGATTTTCTTTGCCATAAAGGCTCCTATTGCGAGTGCATGCGCGAGGATTTAAGACCCTCCCCGCTCCTCAGAAAAACCGGCCGCCAAGGCGAGCCGGGCCATCACTAGAGTTTTTCGACCTGCCCAAACTCCAACTCAACCGGTGTCGACCGACCAAAGATCGTGACCGACACACGCAAACGATTCTTCTCGTAATTCACTTCCTCGACGTTGCCATTGAAGTCAGTAAACGGGCCTTCCCTCACCCGAACCACCTCGCCTGCCTCGAAGAGGACCTTTGGACGTGGCTTTTCAACCCCCTCTTGCATCTGAGCCATGATCTTGTCGACCTCGGCCTGGGAGATTGGGGTTGGCTTGCTGGCCGTTCCACCGACGAATCCGGTGACCTTATTGGTGTTCTTGACGAGGTGCCAGGTCTGCTCGTTCATGTCCATCTCGACAAGCACGTACCCGGGAAAGAAGCGGCGCTCTGAGAGGGCTTTTTGCCCGCCTCGAATTTCGACGACTTCCTCGGTGGGAACAAGAAGCTGGCCAAACTGCTCTTGCATGCCAGCCCGATCGATCCTCTCTTGGATGGCGCGGGCCACACTCTTTTCCATGCCTGAAAAGGCATGGACCACATACCAACGTTTGCTCATGGTCACTTCCATCCCAACAACAAGTCGTAGAGCACCCACTCGAGTGACTTGTCGGTCAGCCAGAGGAAAAGTGCCATCACAAAGACAAAGACGAAAACGATTCCGGTGGTTTGGAGGGTTTCCTTGCGGGTGGGCCAATGGACCCGCCGGGTCTCGGCCTGCGCCTCACGGGCAAAGCCCATGAAGACCCGACCAGAGGGGCTTGCAAGGCCAAGAATGAGTGCCACCGCAATGCCAGCGACCAATGAACCGAGTGCGCCGAGGGCAGATGTCGCGCCAAAAGAGTGGTAACCAACCACGCCCGCGCCAAAGGCAGCGGCCGACCCGACCAACATTAACTTGTTGGCAAGGCTGCTGGTCGACACATCTGTGATTGAGCTCATGGCGCCAATGTGAGTGGTTGAGGTGATGTGAATGGCCGCGGAGGGGTGGCAGGGGCAGAGGGAATCGAACCCCCAACC
>JAGYKN010000003.1 GCA_018401615.1 Burkholderiaceae bacterium | reverse complement strand
GGTGCCAAGTGGCTGGCCCTCTCGGTGGCCAAGCTCGAATGCCTCTGAGGTGACTGCCTCTGAGGTGACGCATCGGCTGGGTGCCTAGCGGACCCGAATCCGAAAGCAAAAGACCCCCTCGGCCTCGGTGCGGTCCTCGAGGGTGTGGCCGGTGCTCTGGCAGAAATACTCAAAGTCGTCCCAGGCGCCGCGGTCAGTGGCCTCAATGCTCAGGGTCTCGCCAGAGGCCATCTCAGAGAGGGCCTTCTTGGCCCGCAAGATGGGCAGCGGGCAACTCAGGCCTTTGACATCTAAAGATCGGGTCGATTCGCTCATGGTCAAGCTGTCAGCTGGGTATGGGCGTAGGCACGAAGGCTCTCGAGGGCCTTTGGCAGCGCAGCGGGCTGGGTGCCTCCACCCTGGGCCATATCGGGTCGGCCACCGCCCTTGCCACCGACCTGACTGGCGACATGGTTCACCAGGTCGCCTGCCTTGATCTTGGCGGTGAGGTCGGCCGTGACGCCGGCGATGATGGTGACCTTCTCACCCTCGACGCTGGCCAGCACAATGGCAGCCGACTGGAGCTTTGACTTGAGTTGGTCGAGGAGTTGGCGCAGGTCGCCGCTCGATGCCCCCTCAATCACGGTGGCAAGCAGGCGATGCGGGCCCACGGCGGTGGCCTGATCAGCAAGGTCGTCACCCGCCGTGGCGGTGAGTTTGGATCTGAGCCGACTGACCTCTTTCTCTAGAGTCCGGTTGGCCTCGACAAGCTGAACCAGCCGTTGTTGAAGATCTGCAGGTGAGGCCTTGAGCAGGCCTGCGGCCTGTTGAACCTGTTGATCGAGCATCTGAAGGTGGGCAAGCAGTCGGTCGCCAGTGATGGCCTCGACTCGGCGCACACCTGCAGCAACCCCTGACTCTGCGACCAGCTTAAAGAGGCCAATGTCACCCGTTCGGGACACATGGGTGCCGCCGCAGAGTTCACGTGAGCTGCCAATGTCGAGGACCCGAACGGCATCGCCGTACTTCTCCCCAAAGAGGGCTGTGGCGCCATCCTTGAGAGCCTCATCAAAGCCCATCACCTGGGCACGGGTGGGGGTGTTCGCCAGGATCTCAGCATTGACCTTGGCCTCCACCTCCTCCATCTCCTGGGCGGTCATGGGCTGGTTGTGGGCGAAATCGAATCGGGTTTTGTCAGCATCGACCAGCGAGCCCTTCTGCTGAACATGCGGCCCGAGGACCTCCCGCAGGGCCTTGTGCATGATGTGGGTCACCGAGTGGTGACGGGCCGTTCGGGCCCGCCCAACAAGGTCAACCTGGGCCGTGAGCGTCTGGCCCATCGTCACGCGACCGCGAACCACGCGCCCATGGTGGCCAAAGACATCAGTTGAAATCTTCTGGGTGTCGTCGATCTCGATGCACAGGCCCTCGGCCATCAGCAGGCCGGCATCCCCAGCCTGGCCACCCGACTCAGCATAAAAGGGAGTCGTGTCGAGCACCACCACCACGCCGTCGCTAGCCTGGGCCTGCTCGCAGGCCAGACCGTCTCGGTAGAGGCCTGTGACCGTGGCCGACTGGCTCAGCCGCTCGTAGCCCACAAACTGGGTCTGGGCGCCGCTGTACTCCAGGCCGGCAGTTGATTTGAATCGACTCGCGGCACGGGCCTGGTCACGTTGTCGGCCCATGGCCGCATCAAAGGCAGATTCATCGACGGTGAGGCCGCGTTCACGACAGACATCGGCGGTGAGGTCGAGTGGAAAGCCATAGGTGTCATAGAGCGTAAAGGCGGTCTGCCCGTCGAGTGAGGCCCCCTTTGGCAGGCGTGAGAGGGATTCGGAGAGCAGCCCCATCCCCTTTTCGAGGGTCTCGCCAAAACGCTCCTCCTCCTGCTCAAGGGTGTCTGCCACACGCTGCGCTGCCCTGGCCAACTCGGGGTAAGCCTCCCCCATCTGGGCCACCAGGTCGCTGACGAGTCTGTGGAAAAAGGGCCTGGTCTGGCCCAGTTTGTGGCCATGGCGCAGGGCCCGTCGGATGATTCGGCGCAGCACATAACCGCGACCCTCGTTGCCGGGAATGACGCCATCGACGATGAGAAAACTGCACGCGCGAATGTGGTCTGCAATGACACGCAGCGAGGGGTTCTTGAGGTCTGAACAGCTGGTCTCTCGAGCGGCCCCGACAATGAGGCTCTGAAAGAGGTCGGTCTCGTAGTTGCTGTGCACGCCCTGCAGCACGGCGGCGATGCGCTCAAGGCCCATGCCGGTGTCCACACAGGGGCGGGGCAGGGGGGTGAGCACGCCGGCCTCGTTGCGGTCGTACTGCATGAAGACCAGGTTCCAGATCTCAATGTAGCGATCGCCGTCCTCGTCGGGCGAGCCTGGGGGACCACCGGCCACGCCCGGCCCATGGTCAAAGAAGATCTCGCTACAGGGCCCACAGGGCCCGGTCTCTGCCATCTGCCAGAAGTTGTCACTGGCATAACGGGCCCCCTTGTTGTCGCCGATGCGAATGATGCGACCCTCCGGCACGCCAATCTCGTTCTTCCAGATGCCGTGTGCCTCATCGTCTTCCTGGTAGACCGTCACCCAGAGTTTCTCGGGGGCAAGCTTGTAGGCTTCGGTCAGGAGGCGCCAGGCGTGGGAGATGGCCTCTCGCTTAAAGTAGTCGCCAAAGGAGAAGTTGCCCAGCATCTCAAAAAAGGTGTGGTGACGGGCTGTGTAACCCACATTCTCAAGGTCGTTGTGCTTGCCGCCTGCCCGAACGCTGCGCTGGGAGGATGTCGCCCTCACGAAGGGCCGGGTCTCCCGGCCAAGGAAGACATCCTTAAACTGCACCATGCCGCTGTTGGTAAAGAGCAGGGTGGGATCGTTGGCAGGCACCAGCGGGCTCGATGCCACCACCGTGTGTCCTTGACTCGCAAAGAAATCAAGAAATTTCTGGCGAATCTCGTTCACAGTCATCATGGTGGGCGTCGCTTTCCGGCTGACTAACAGGCCCTAGAGTTTAATGGAAGCTGGCCTGGGGGAGGAATGCCCTCAGTGTGCCGCCTTTTGAGCTCCCGCATACTAGAGGGCTTGTTCCCATCGAGGATCTGCGATGACCCTTCACAACAAACGAGACCTCTATGCAGGCCTGTTGTTCAGTGCCTTTGGTCTGGTCTTTCTGATCGTCGCCCAGGATTACACCCTTGGCAATTCGCGCCGCATGGGTCCGGGCTACTTCCCGGCCATCCTCGGCGCGCTGCAGCTCGGCCTTGGGCTCCTGGTGCTCGGGATGGCCTTTTTCAAGGGCAACAAAGACGACGAGGCCCTCGAGGGAACAGACTGGCGAGGGTTGGGCCTGATCATCGGCAGTGTCTTGTTGTTTGCGCAGTTGTTGCCGGTTGCAGGCTTTATTGTTGCCGCGCCCGTCTCACTGATCTTTTCAAGCCTGGCAAGCCCCGAATCGAGCTGGCGTGAGCGCATCACCCTCACGCTTGTTCTGACGGCTGGCACCATCTTGGTGTTTCGAGTGGGCCTAGAGATGCGGTTTCCTCTGTTGCCGCCCGCACTGACTTAATCGAGAGGCCAAGACATGGAACTCCTTAGCAACCTGGCCCTGGGCGTCGAGACGGCCTTTACCCTGCAGAACCTCATGTGGTGTTTCATTGGTGTGTTGTTGGGCACCTTGATTGGTGTGTTGCCCGGAATCGGGCCACTGGCCACCATCGCCATCCTCTTGCCCATCACCTACAAGATGGGAGACCCATCGACCGCACTCATCATGCTTGCTGGCATCTACTACGGGTCGCAGTATGGCGGGTCAACCACAGCCATTCTGGTCAACCTGCCTGGCGAGTCGGCCTCGGTTGTGACCACCCTTGATGGCTACCAGATGGCACGCAAAGGCAAGGCTGGACTTGCCCTTGCAGTGGCCGCCCTGGGCTCGTTCTTCGCCGGCACAGTGGCCACCTTTCTCATTGCCGCCTTCGCCCCCCCGCTTGCTGAGCTTGCATTTAAGTTTGGGCCGGCCGAGTATTTTTCCCTCATGGTCATGGGCCTGATTGCAGCCGTGGTGCTGGCACATGGCTCCTTCATCAAGGCGCTTGCCATGGTGCTCTTTGGCCTCCTGCTCAGCCTCATTGGCACTGATGTGAATTCCGGGGCCGCCCGATACACATTTGGTGTTGTGGAGCTGCTCGATGGGATTGATTTTG
This sequence comes from Burkholderiaceae bacterium, assembly GCA_018401615.1. Taxonomy (GTDB): domain Bacteria; phylum Pseudomonadota; class Gammaproteobacteria; order Burkholderiales; family Burkholderiaceae_A; genus Hahnella. The sequence goes on along the minus strand of JAGYKN010000003.1, from coordinate 88,248 downwards.
CGATTGTTGCCATGGGCTTGTTTGGCTTCTCAGAGATCATCTATAACCTCAAGGCCCAGGAGACTCGGGAGCTTCTCAAAGAGAAGGTGACCGACCTCATTCCCTCAAGGGCAGATGTCAGGCGGGCCGCCCCTGCGGTCCTTCGGGGCACAGCCATTGGCTCGGTGCTGGGCATTCTGCCTGGCGGCGGCGGCATCCTGTCCTCGTTTGCGTCCTACGCGATCGAGAAAAAAATCTCAAAGCACCCCGAGGAATTTGGCAAGGGCGCCATCGAGGGGGTGGCCGGCCCGGAGTCGGCAAACAACGCAGGCGCTCAGACCTCCTTTATTCCAATGCTCACACTGGGCATCCCCACCACGCCCGTCATGGCCTTGATGATCGCTGCCATGATGATTCACAACGTGCAGCCCGGTCCGCAGGTGATGACCGCCAACCCAAGCCTCTTCTGGGGCCTCATTGTCTCGATGTGGGTTGGTAACTTTTTCCTGGTGATCCTGAACCTGCCCCTTATTGGCATGTGGATCAAGCTCCTGCAGGTGCCGTACCGACTGCTCTATCCGGCCATCCTGTTGTTCTGTTGCATCGGGGCCTACAGCCTTAACAACAGCGTCTGGGATGTCCTGATGATCATCCCCTTTGCCATTCTTGGGTACTACTTCAAGAGGTGGAAGTGCGAGCCCGCGCCATTGCTGCTTGGCTTTATCCTCGGCGAGATGATGGAGGAATACCTGCGCAGGGCCCTCACCCTGTCTCGCGGCGACTGGGGTGTCTTGATTGAGCGGCCACTATCGGCAACCCTGCTTGGCATCTCTGCCGTCCTCATCCTGCTGATGCTGTTGCCCTCGATTCGCAAGAAACGTGAACAAGCCTTTGAGGGCGAGTAAGACCAATGCATGTGACATGCCGCCGGTACACTCCTGGCTATGGCGGTTTTCACATCGGTTGACGCGTCAGGCCTTCGGGCACTGCTCTCAGGCTATGAACTCGGAGAGCTGGTCTGCTTTGAGGGAATCAAGGCCGGCATTGAGAACACCAACTATTTTGTAGACACCTCAGAGGGGCGGTTTGTGCTGACGCTCTTTGAGAAGCTCTCGGTCGTTGAGCTGCCGTTTTACCTCGGGCTCATGCGGCACCTGTCTGAGCGGGGCGTGGCCTGCCCCACCCCCATGTTCACCCGAGCTGGCGAGCTCTTTTCGTCCTGCCAGGGAAAGCCCGCTGCGCTCGTGACCCGGCTAGAGGGGTCTGATCTCTCTGACCCATCGCCGGCAGCATGTAAGGTGGTCGGGTCAGCCCTGGCTCGGGCACACCTGGCGGGCCAGGATTTCAACCGAAGGCTGCCCAATCCTAGGGGTCTTGACTGGTGCGAGCAGACCGCACCCTTGGTCTTGTCGTTTCTGTCGGGCTCAGCCAAGGCGCTCTTGGTTGAAAACCTTGCCGAGCAGCGTGACTTTGTGGAGGGGGCAATCTATGCGGCCTGCCCAACGGGCCCGATCCATGCAGACCTCTTTCGAGACAATGTGCTCTTTGATCAGGACGGAGGGCGACCCCTCCTGGGTGGGTTTATCGACTTCTACTTTGCAGGAGATGCCCCCTGGATCTACGATCTTGCCATTACAGTCAATGATTGGTGCCTGGCCCCTGGGCACCCAGACAGGTGCTTTGATGTCCAACGTCTGCAGGCCATGCTGCAGGGATACCAAGACGAGAGAGCCTTCGCCGAGGCTGAACGCGTCGCCTGGCCGATGTTTCTTCGGGCGGCGGCCCTTCGCTTTTGGCTCTCACGTCTCTATGATTGGCACTGCCCCAGACCAGCAGCGCTCTTGAGGCCCAAGGATCCGGCTCATTTCGAGGCCATGCTTGGCTCGCGGTCACAACCACTTCCACAAGAGGCCCAGTTGCCATGAAGATGAAGGAGCAGCCCCGTCAGATGCCCAGCCGTGCCGGCCAGGCATGGCTCATCGACGGCATTCGGTTGTTTCATCGCCAACCGCTGGTCTGGATCTTGTCGCTCATGACCTACTGGGCAGGTCTTGTGATGGTGGGCATTCTGCCGCTGGTCGGTGTCTTCCTGCCCCTGCTCTTCACGCCGGGGCTGGGCTTTGGGTTCATCGTGCTCGCCGAGGCAGTCGAGCAACAGGATCCGAGCCGGCCAGCCAGCCCAACCCTCTTGTTGGCAGGTTTTCGAAATGGTCATGCACGCAGCATGCTGCAGCTGGGCCTGGCCTATCTTGCAGGCCTGACGATCATTCTGCTGCTCGCCTGGATCGTCGGTGGTGATCAATTCAGCAGCCTGATGCGCGGTGGGCCGAGTGAGGCCGAGGTCGAGGAGATGCGCAGAGGGATTCCTGTGGGCCTGATTGTGGCCATGCTGGCCTACATTCCCCTCATGATGGCACTCTGGTTTGCCCCCCAGCTCGTCGTCTGGCGCGGGTTCCCCGTTGGCAAGGCCCTCTTTTTTTCCTTCTTTGCTGTCTGGCGCAACAAGGCAGCCTTTCTGCGTTACAGCCTAGCCTGGCTCTTGCTGATTCTCCTGATGAGCCTGCTGTCCTCTCTGATCATGGACCTCTTTAAGATCGGCCCTCAGAGCCTGCTGGTCACGCTTTTGCCGGTGAGCCTGTTGCTGCTCGCAATCGCCCAGGCCTCTTTTTATGCCAGCACCCGCGATATCTTCAGAGACGATGAGCCAGTTGAGGGTCTCCCTCAGCCTCCTCAGCCCAGCTGACGGCGTTGTTCGTTAAGGCGAAGGAGCGAGCCCTCGAACTCCGCAAGCCGAGCCCTCTCCTGGGTCACAACGGCCTGCGGGGCTCGCGAGACGAAGGCATCGTTGCCCAGTTTCGCGTGGGCCTTTTGCACCTCTGCTGAGATTCTCTCAATGTCCTTGGTGAGCCGAGCCCGCTCGGCCTCTGGATCAACGGTGACTTCCAGCATGAGTTTGAGGTCACCGACCAACTCGACCGGGGCCTGCATGCCGGGGTTGGGCTGCTCTAGCCGCATGGTGAACCGGACTGCACTGGTTTTGCCCAGGGTCTCCAGTGCGCTGGCGAGCAACTGCTGATCATCTGGGGCAATGACTCGGGTGGAGGCGTCTTCCAGACAGACCTGGAGCGGGACTCGATCCGCGGGTGAGAGGCCCATCTCGGATCGCAGCGATCGTATTGCCGAGACGAGCGCCTGGAGTTCAACCATCTGTGCCTCTGCGGCGGGGTCGAGTTTCTTGGGATCAGCCACCGGATAAGGGGCGGTCACAATGCTGTCTGCCTGCCCGTTGGCCAGTGCGGCAGAGCGGCCAGCAAGAGGGGCCACGGCCTGCCAGAGAGACTCGGTGATAAAGGGAATGATGGGGTGGGCCAGACGCAGGATGGCCTCAAGCACCCGCAGCAGGGTCCTGCGGGCAGCCTTTGCCTGGTTCTCCTTGTCGCCGTTGAGGGCACGTTTGGCCAGCTCCAGATACCAGTCGCAGAAATCATTCCAGACAAACTCGTAGATCTCCTTTGCGGCAAGGTCGAATCGATAGCCCGAGAGATGCTGGTGGACCTGTTCCTCTGCCCGTTGCAGGCGAGAGATGATCCATCGGTCCACAAAGGTAAAGTGCAGCGGGCCATCTGGACCGCAATCTCCAGCGCAGATGGAGAGGCCGCAGTCCTTGCCCTCGGTGTTCATCAGCACAAATCGCGTGGCATTCCAGAGTTTGTTGCAGAAATTTCGGTAGCCCTCGCATCGAGAGAGATCAAAGTTGATGTTGCGGCCAGGTGTGGCAAGGCTCGCAAATGTGAACCTCAGGGCATCGGTGCCGTGCGCGGTGATGCCCTTTGGAAACTCTGCCCGGGTCTTTTTCTCGATCCCTGCGGCCTGCTTTGGGTTCATGAGGCCAGAGGTGCGTTTGGCCAGGAGTGCATCGAGCCCAATGCCATCGATGAGGTCGATGGGGTCGAGGGTATTGCCCTTGCTCTTGCTCATCTTCTGTCCCTCGCCATCACGGACCAGGGCATGGACATAGACATCTCTAAACGGCGCCTTGCCAGTGAAGTGGGTGGTCATCATGATCATCCGGGCGACCCAGAAGAAGATGATGTCAAACCCGGTGACCAACACACTCGAGGGCAGGAATTGCGCAAGGCCAGGCCGCAGGGCTGGCCCACCAAATCGCATGCCCTTGTCGTGCTGGAAGCTGGGGTCCCATTCATGACCGGGCTCGACCAGGGTCGAGAAAGGCACCAGGGCTGAGGAGAACCAGGTGTCAAGGACATCGGGGTCGCGCACCAGTGGGCCCGACCAGCCAGCAGCCTTTGCCTGTTGACTTGCGATGGCCAGTGAGTCGGCCACAAAGACCACGCCGTCGTGGATGGCCTGGCCTTGGGCATCTGCCTTGTAGTAGGCAGGAATCTGATGCCCCCACCAGAGCTGGCGCGAGACACACCAGTCTTGGATGTTGTCGAGCCAATGGCGGTAGGTGTTCGTCCAATTCTCAGGGAAGAACCGCACCTCGCCGGAATCGACCACATCGAGGGCCCTCTGGGCGATGGATCGCCCGGGGGTGAACGTGCCCTCAGGGGCTGGCTCACGCATGGCCACGAACCACTGGTCGGTGAGCATGGGCTCGATGACTGCTCCACTGCGGTCTCCACGAGGAACCATGAGTTTGTGGGGCTTGGTGGAGACGAGCAGCCCCTTGGCATCGAGATCCCCGAGAATGCGCCGGCGGGCCTCGTAACGATCAAGGCCCCGGTAGGCCTCGGGTGCGTCTTGGTGAATGTGGGCATCGAGGGTAAAGATGTTGAGCATGTCTAGGCCGTGACGCTGGCCCATCGCGTTGTCGTTGAAATCGTGGGCGGGCGTGATCTTCACGCACCCCGTTCCGAAGGAGGGGTCGACGTAGTCGTCTGCAATGATCGGGATCCTGCGGCCGACCAGTGGCAACAGAATGAATTGACCAATGAGAGATTGGTAGCGTGCATCGTCGGGGTGGACTGCGACGGCCTGGTCGCCAAGCATGGTCTCCGGGCGGGTGGTGGCCACCACCAGGCTGCCCTCTGCATCGGCCAAGGGATAGCGCAACTCCCAGAGGTGGCCGTCCTCTTCCTCGCTCACCACCTCCAGGTCTGAGACTGCGGTGAGCAGCTTGGGATCCCAGTTGACAAGCCGCTTGCCACGATAGATGAGGCCCTGCTGATAGAGGCTGATGAAGACTGCCTGCACCACTGCCGAGCAGGTCGGGCTCATCGTGAAATACTCAAGAGACCAGTCGCAACTCGCTGCGAGTCGGCGCATCTGTCCGGTGATGGAGGAGCCCGATTGTTCCTTCCATTCCCAGACCCTCTCTAGGAAAGCCTCGCGACCCAGGTCGTGTCGGGAGGTCCCTTTTGCATCGAGCTGACGTTCGACCACGATCTGCGTGGCAATCCCGGCGTGGTCCGTTCCCGGCAGCCAGAGGGTGTTGTCTCCGCGCATGCGATGCCACCGCGCAAGGGTGTCCATGAGCGTCTGGTTAAAGGCATGCCCCATGTGCAGCGTGCCCGTGACGTTTGGCGGTGGCAGCTGGATGCAAAAGGGCATTGCATCGGGGCGGTCTGCTGCCGCGTAGAGTCCGCGGCGCTCCCATTCAGGGCCCCATTGGGATTCGATCTGGGCGGGTTCAAAGGATTTATCGAGCATCGCGAGCATCGGCTTGTTGTAGGTCGTGACGTGTAAGGGGGTAGCCACGGTCGCGGTAGAAGGCAAAACGAAGCCGTGCCCGTTGCTTGTCGAGGTCGTCGGGCCCAACAATCTCAAAGACTCGGTCAAAGCTGCTGAAGAACTCGGGGACCTCATCGTCAAGGTTGACCAGGAGATTCGGGGTCCGGGGTGCGTCGGGCATCCACTGGAAATCGCAGAGGATCACCGGCGACTCGTCGGCCAGTGGGTGGTCAGCCGTCACATGGGGCAGGAAGTCTTCATCAGAAAAGCTGTAGAGCAAGTCGTCGAAGGCCGACAGCCGCTCGGCATCCCGACAGAAGACCACGAGTGGCTTTTCCTCCGAGGCCGCCTTGGCCCTCAACGCCTTGCGAACAAGGCGGCAGGCGTGGGTCAGACGGTCTGGTGTGTTGAAGTGAAAATCAACACTGGTCACGCCAGGCCGTTCTTGAGAAACGCCACCAAGAGGCCAACCGGCCGGCCAGTTGCACCCTTGTGCTGGCCACCGCGAAACGCGGTACCGGCAACATCAAGGTGGGCCCAGCGGTAGTTTTTCGCAAAGCGCCAGAGAAAACAGGCCGCCGTGACACTTCCCGCAGCCCGCCCGCCGATATTGGCCATGTCTGCAAAGGGCGATTTGAGCGCGTCTTGGTAGTCCTCCTCAAGGGGCATCCGCCAGGCCGTGTCGAGTTGACTCCTGCCGGCCTCAATCAGGGCCTGGGCGAGCGCATCATCTGTTGTGAAGAGGCCAGAGTTCACGGCACCCAGGGCAATCACGCAGGCACCCGTGAGGGTCGCGATATCCACCACGGCGGCAGGCTTGAAGTGTCTGTCGACATAGGTGAGGGCGTCACAGAGGATGAGCCGTCCCTCGGCATCGGTGTTGAGGATCTCCACTGTCTGCCCCGACATGGTCTGAACAATGTCGCCCGGTCGGGTTGCGTTTCCACTGGGCATGTTCTCGCAGGTTGGGATGACACCGACCACATTTCGCTTGAGGCCCATTTCAGCAACGGCATGCATGACCCCAAGGACCGTGGCGGCCCCAGACATGTCGTACTTCATCTCATCCATTTCAGCTGGGGGCTTGAGCGAGATGCCACCGGTGTCAAAGGTGATGCCCTTTCCAACGAGCACCAGCGGTGCCTCTTTGACGGTGCCCCCGTTGTGGTGGAGCACGATGAACTGAGGCGGCTGTGCAGAGCCCTGGGCCACAGCGAGCAACGCATTCATGCCAAGTTTTTCCATTGCCGCGCGCTCCAGGACCTCGGCCTTGAGTCGAAACTGTCGGGCCAGGGTCTTGGCTGTGTTGGCCAGAAAGGTGGGCGTGCAGATGTTGGGCGGAAGGTTTCCGAGGTCTTTGGTGAGCTCAATGCCGTTTGCCAGCGCCTGCGCCTCGGCGATGATCTTGGGCGCGTCCGTGGGCCGCAGGTCTCCTGGCAGCAGCATCTCCACGCTGCGCAGCGACGGTTGATCCGGGGGCTTGACGGGCTTGGCAGCCTTGGCGGCCGGTTTTTGGGCCGACTCGACTGCCCCCTTGGACTTGAAGCGATCAAACCGATAGAGCGCATCCCGGCAGGCCAGCACATGGGCCTGTACCCGCCAGGCGCCATCACGATTGCTGACGGCAACGTCTGTTAGGAACGAGGCGACGCGCTTGACGCCCTTGAGCGTGACCATGGCCTTGGCGGCTGATTTCACGGCATCTGAAAAGACCCTCTCGGTGAGGGCCTCCTTCTTGCCCATCCCAATGAGAAGAACCCGGCTGCTCGGAAGTCCCTCAAGGTCTCGCAGCAGCAGGGTGGAACCCGCCTTCGCATCAAAGTCGCCGGCCTTGAGCAGCCGAGCAAGGACGCCATTGGAGACCTTATCGACCACCCGGGCGGCCAGGGTGAGCTCGACGCCGTTGGCGGTCGCAAAGAGGGGCACCCAGGCACAGTCGGCGCTGGCCCGATCGACCGGCTTGTTGCTGGCGATGAAGTCTATGGGTTCCCGGGTTTCACCGGGGTCTTTGATTTCTCTGGGGCTTGAAGCAACGGTCATGACAAAATGCCTATCGATGGACGAAAAGACTCATTATAAAAGCTCGTGATCTTCCACAAAGCCCTATTGCAGGAACTTCGGGCCATGGCCGGGGTGGTCTTTGCCAGCTTGCTGACTGTCGTTGTCACGACCACCCTCATCCGAACCCTCGGGCGAGCCGCCTCTGGTAAGGCTGACGGGGAATTGGTGCTCCCCCTGATTGCCCTGTCGACGGTCAACGCCTTGGGCCTTGTCATCAGCCTGACCGCCTTTATTTCGGTCTTGATGGTGCTGTCTCGGCTCTGGCGAGATTCTGAAATGGTGGTCTGGCTGTCCTGCGGGGAGAGTCTGATGGGCCTTGTTCGGCCGGTCTGGCGGTTTCTCTGGCCGTTGGCCCTCACCGTTGCAGCCATCAGTCTGGTGGCCTCTCCTTGGGCCCGTCAGCAGTCAGAAGTATTACGACAGCAGTTTGAATCTCGGGAGGACAGTGGACGAATCGCACCGGGACAGTTCCGAGAGTCAAATCACGGGACCCGAACGTTCTTTGTTGAAAACCCAAGTGAAGAGTCCACTGAACTCGGGACGGTATTTGTGGTGACCCGAGAGGCCAATGGCCAAGAGTCGGTGCTGCTGGCCGCGCGTGGTCAGTTTGAATCAGATGCCTCTGGAGAGCCTTGGGTCTTCATCCAGGATGGAACCCGCACAGACCTCCAACCGCATCCCGCCAGCGATGGGCTGTCCATTCGGACCATGTCGTTTGAGGGCTATCGCCTCAGGGCAGACGCCGCCCCTGGGGGCTCGATCGTGGACCCATCAATCAGGGCCCTGCCGATCCACGTCCTCCTGGGGGTATCTGGCCCGCAGCCCCTTGGAGAGATCTCCTACAGGGTGGGATTGCCCCTGCTCTGCCTCCTGCTTGGCCTGCTGGCCATCCCACTGTCTTTCTTGAATCCCCGTGCTGGTCGATCCTTCCACCTGGTGTTTGCCTTTCTGATCACCATGGTGGCCAATAATCTTTTGGCTGTAAGCCAGGCCTGGATCGCCCAAGAGCGGGTGAGTTTCGCGCTCGGCTGGTGGCCGCTGCACGTCATGCTCTTGGCCATGCTCTTGGCCATGTTCTGGTTTCGCATGGGCCTTCGCCGCAGCCCAATCGACATGCTCTGGGGATGGGCACGTGCCGTGCGGTCTAGGCCAACATCGCCATGAGGACGTTTTCGCGCTACCTTGCCCGCGGAATGTATGGCCGAATCGGTTTTGTCTTGCTTGGCTTTGTGGCGCTGTTTGCCCTCTTTGATTTTGTCTCTGAACTCGAGGAGATTGGTCGCGGCGACTACCGCATGGTGGGGGCCCTCCAGTTCATCATGCTGCGACTCCCAGCCATGGCCTATGAGCTCCTGCCAATTGCCTGCCTCATCGGGGGGCTCTGGGCCCTTGCTGGCCTGGCAGCCACCTCAGAGTTCACGGTGGCAAGAGCCTCAGGTTTTCGGCCCGTTGATGCATTGAGAACCATTGGTTGGACAGGGCTTCCCCTGGTCTTGGCATGCGCCCTGTTGTCAGAGTTGGTTGTCCCTGTCTCTGAAAATCTCGCAACCCGTCTGCGGGCTGAGGCATTGGGCAGTGCCAGCGCTCAATCGCTTCGCAGCGGATTCTGGCTGCGTGACGCGCTGCCCGGCATTCCGGGTGCTGTGCGCGAACGAATGATCAATCTCTCGGGCGCAAGTCCCGATCAACGACTGCTGGGGCTGGTGATCTATGAATTTGATGCCGATCGACGCCTCCTTCGCGTGGTGCGGGCTGAGTCGGCCCAGTTCGAGTCGATCACGACCCTGGGGCCAGTTGACGCAAGCAACTGGGAACTCAGGGGTGTCAGGATCCTGGAGATTGGTCGGAATGAGACCGTCAGGAAGGTGGTTGAGCCATCTCGGCGTATGGTCTCTGGCCTCTCTCCCACCACGCTTGGGGCGCTTCTCGTCAAGCCCGATCAGATGTCTGCCCGCGACCTCCTTCAGTACACCGGGTATCTCAAGTCTGGCCGCCAGAGTTCAGCCCGATATGAGCTTGCCTTCTGGAAGAAGGTTTTTTACCCCGTGGCAGTCTGGATCATGCTGCTCCTGGCCCTGCCGGCCGCATACCTGCTCTCGCGTGGCGGGACGGTGGGTTTGAAGGTATTCGTGGGGGTGCTTCTGGGGGTGGCCTTTCACCTTCTCAACAGCCTCTTCTCCCACCTGGGCATCCTCAATGCCTGGCCGGCACCGCTGGTGGCAGTGATCCCAAGTGGGCTCGCATTGCTGCTGGCGCTTGCCATGCTGGCAAGGGTCCAGCGCGGCTGATCAGGCCCCGGCGGGGGCAGCCTGCTTTGCAAGGTCTGCGGCGGTGGTAAAGGCGTCTGCAAAGAATTCATCTTCGGGCAGACCGCACTGGCCAACGAAGTCGCGCTGAGCCGACTGAACCACGATGGGGGCACCGCAGGCATAGACTGCATGGCCGGAGAGATCGGGATGATCTGACATCACTGCCTGATGCACAAAGCCGGTTCGACCCTGCCACTGGTCTTCGGGCAGCGCGTCGCTCACAACCGGGATGTAATGAAAATCCGCAATGGTGGCAGCCCACTGTCTGGCCAGGCCATCTAGATAGAGGTCCTGTGGGCGGCGTCCGCCCCAGTAGAGGGTGATGGGGCGTCTGATTCCTTTGAAGACGGCATGCTCGATGACAGCCTTGATGGGCGCAAAGCCGGTTCCACTTGCCAGCATCACCATGGGTTTTGGACTGTCCTCCCGCAGAAAAAAAGTACCCTGGGGCCCCTCAAATCGCAGGATGTCTTTCTCCTTTACGGCATTGATTGAAGGAGTTCCAGTCCCGAAGAGCGCATCGGTGAAGGCGCCACCCGGTGAGTGTCGAATGTGGAGTTCAATCTGCTGATGATCGTGGGGCGCATTGGCCATCGAGTAGCTGCGGCGTTTCCCATCCTTGAGCAAAATATCGATGTACTGCCCCGCAAGAAATTGAAACTTCTCGGTGGCGGGGAGTTGCAGCCTGACAATGGCCACGTCTGCAGCCGCCTTCTCAATGCTTGCAACCCGGCAGGGCAGCTTTCGGGCGGGCAGCAGCCCATCGGCCGCCACGACTCGGGCTGCCACCGTGAGGTCTGACTGCGCAGTGGCCTGGCAGAGCAGCAGATGGCCAGCCTTGCGCTCCTCATCTGAGAGGGCCTTGGTCTGATACTGCCCGTAGTCAACCTCTCCCTTCGAGAGGGTGGCCTTGCAGGAACCACAGGCGCCATCCTTGCAGCCGTAGGGCAGCACGATATCGGCGCGCAGGGCGGCTGCTAGAAGGGTCTCGCCGCTGTCGACGGGAAATGTTTTTCCGGAGGGGGTGAGGGTGCAGGTGAATGTCATGGAGCGCATTGTACCGGCGGCGGTCTGGCCTAACGCCTGAGGAAGCGAGCAAGCGCGAGGCCTGTGGGGCTTTTCCGTCTCGCGAGATCTCTCGGGACGCCCGCAGCCACGAGGCGGCCTCCATGGCTGCCACCGCCCGGCCCCAGGTCAATCATCCAGTCCGACTGGGCCCAGAGGTCGAGCTGGTGTTCTATTACCAGGACTGTGTTGCCAGCCTCGACCAGCCGATGCAGTGCCCCGATGAGCCTCTCCACATCGGCCATGTGAAGGCCCACCGTTGGCTCGTCCAGAACATAGAGTGTTTTGGTGCTCGATTTGGCTTTCGCCAGTTCGGTGACGAGCTTGATGCGCTGTGATTCGCCGCCTGAGAGCGTTGGACTGGGCTGGCCGAGCTGGAGGTAGCCCAGTCCAACATCCTGCATCGACTGCAGGGGGCGTCGCACCGATGGAATTGGATCGAAGAATGCAAGGGCCTCGTCGACCGACATGTTTAAGATCTCGGAAATGGCCTGACCCCGCCAGCGCACCTGGCGCGTCTCGGCATTAAACCGTTGTCCGCCGCAGCCATCGCAGAGGACCCGAACATTGGGCAGGAAGTTCATCTCAACGGTCTGCCAGCCCTGGCCATCGCAGCGATCGCATCGCCCGTCTCCGGTGTTGAAACTGAATCGATTGGCCTGCCATCCCCGACGGCGAGCATCCTCGCCGTCAGCAAAGAGCCTGCGAATGTCATCCCAGAATCCGATGTAGGTGGCGGGTGTGGATCGTGGTGTCTTGCCAATCGGCGTCTGGTCGACTTCGAGAATCCTCTCGATGGATTCCCAGCCTCGGATGTCGGCGCATCCATGCCACTCGATGGTTTTGGCCCTGCCAGCCCGAGACCGTTGTTGATGAATCACGCGGCCAAGATTGAGGCGCAGGACATCTCTCACGAGGCTCGACTTCCCGGAACCCGAGACCCCGGTGACCACGGTGAGCCGCTGCAGGGGAATTCGGACATCAATGCCTTTAAGGTTGTGGAGGTCCGCCCCGTCGACCTCGAGCCAGTCGGTGGGCAACTCTCGCAGGGGTTTTAGGGGATGCTGCATGGGGCTGCGAAGGTACTGTCCGGTGATCGATGCCGGGCAGGCCGCAATGTCGGACTGTCGGCCCTGCGCCACGACCTGACCGCCGAGCCGGCCGGCACCGGGCCCCATGTCGATCAGGTGATCGGCAATCGCCAGGGTCTCCTCATCGTGCTCGACCACCACCACGGTGTTGCCCTTCTCCTGGAGCTTTCGCAGCAGGACCAACAAGGCTTGATTGTCTTTGGGGTGTAGGCCAATCGATGGCTCATCGAGGATGTAGCAGACCCCCTGCAGATTCGAACCCAACTGCGATGCAAGTCGAATGCGTTGGGCCTCGCCGCCAGAGAGCGTGGGCGCGGCCCGATCCAGCGACAAATAGCCAAGGCCCACGGAGCAGAGGAAGGCGACGCGGCTGTGGATTTCCTTTAAGAGGTTCTCAGCAATGGCCTTCTCGCGCTCCCCGAAGTCTCTGGCCAGCCCGTCGAGCCAGCCTGGCAGATCGGTGATGGCAAGACGAGAGACCTCATGAAGGCCGCTTCCCCCGAGGGTGACTGAGCGTGCGGTCGGGTTAAGGCGTGCCCCCTGGCAGTCTGGGCAGATGAGTGGATCCTGAAGGCTCTCATCAGTGGCCTTGTCTGAGACCAAGAATGCATCCTCCTCGCCAGTCTCGTCTTCGCCCAGGCCATGCTCCGACAGGCCGGTTCCTGTGCATCGAGGGCACCAGCCCAGTCGCGTGTTGTAAGAAAAGAGTCGAGGCTCGGGTTCCGGGAGGCTCTGACTGCAACTCGGGCAGGTCCGTTTGGTGGAAAAGAGGCGAGTGGTTGGGGTGACATTGCGAAGGCTTGGCCCATCGTCCAGTGGCGAGAGCACGGTGAGGATGCCCTGACCAAGCGAGAGTGTCCGCTCGAGGGCCTCTCGAAGGCTTGACTCCGTCGAGGCGTCCACCACGAGGTCTGCCACTGGCAGTTCAATTGTGTGCTCTCGGTATCGATCGAGTCGCGGGAAGCGTTCAGTGGGCATGAATTCACCATCGACTCTCAGGTGGGTATGGCCCCTCGCGGATGCCCACTTTGCAAGGTCCTGGTAGATGCCCTTGCGTTGAATCACAAGGGGCGCGAGCAGGCCAATGCGCTGCCCGAGATGGTCTCTTTGGATGATCGCCAGGATGGCCTCAGGCGACTGCGGTGCAATTGGAATCTGGCAGGTTGGGCATTGCTGCTGACCCAATTTCACATAGAGCAGGCGCAGGAAGTGATGTATCTCGGTGAGTGTGCCCACCGTGCTCTTGCGGCCCCCACGGCTGGTCCGCTGCTCGATGGCCACTGTGGGGGGTATCCCATAGATGGCGTCGACCTCTGGTCGAGAGGCTGGCTGGACGAACTGACGGGCATAGGCATTGAGCGACTCGAGATAGCGACGCTGTCCTTCTGCAAATAAAATATCGAAGGCCAGGGTGGATTTGCCCGAGCCGGAGACCCCTGAGACGACAGTGAGTTGATTGCGCGGAATCGAGATCGATATGTTCTTTAGGTTGTGCTCTCGCGCATGGAGGATCTCGATGGCCTCATGGCCCGGTCGCAGGGCGGGTGGAGGCCGCCTGGGCGCCTGCACCCGGGGTGCACGAGCCGACCGAAGGGCCTCACCGGTATGGGAGTCGGGGCAGGCCATGAGATCCTCAACGGATCCCTCGGCCACCAACTGTCCGCCCCTGGGGCCAGCATCTGGGCCGAGGTCGATCAGCCAGTCAGCGGCCTGCATCAGGTCTAAGTTGTGTTCAATGACAAGCAGAGAGTGACCGGCCTTGACCAGTGCCTTGAGGGAGCGGATGAGTTTGGCAATGTCATCAAAGTGCAGGCCGGTTGTGGGCTCATCGAATAACAAGAGCATGCCCCGTTTGGCCTTTGCCCCGCGTTCGGCAGCGTCTCCCAGGTGCCCCGCAATCTTGAGCCGTTGTGCCTCGCCGCCCGATAGGGTGGGCACGGGCTGGCCAAGGCGCAGGTAGTCAAGGCCGACATCCACCAGTGGCTGCAGCCGCCGTCTGACTTCTCGATCCTGACCAAAGAAGGCGAGGGCCTGCGAGACGGTCATGTCGAGAATGTCTGCGATCGATTTCCCGCGCAGCTCGACATCGAGCGTCTCCGTCTTGAATCGCCTGCCCTGACAGTCTGGGCACTTGAGATAGACATCCGAGAGAAATTGCATCTCCACCTGCTCGAATCCGCTGCCGTTACAGGTTGGACAGCGTCCCGTGCCGGCATTAAAGCTAAAGGTCCCAACCGAGTAGCCCCGCTGCACAGACAGGGGAGCCTCGGCGAACTGCTTTCGAATGGCATCGAATGCGCCGACATAGACTGCCGGATTGGATCGTGTGGTCTTGCCAATCGGAGACTGATCAACCAGCAAGACATCCGATAGACGCTCGGCGCCCTCCAGTGCGACATGGGCCCCGGGCGCCTCGGTTGCCCTTCCAAATCGCTTGCAGAGGGCTGGGTAGAGCACATCTTGAATGAGGGTGGATTTTCCAGATCCCGAGACGCCCGTGAGGCAGACGAGATGACCCAATGGAATGCTGACGTCGATGTTCTGGAGATTGTTGGCGGTCACACCCAAGAGCCTGAGCCTGGGCGACTCGGAGACGGCCTGCGGCAGCGCCGTGGCGGCGGTCTCCAGCCGGCGTTCACCACGCAGATACTCCCCAGTGAGCGTCTTGCTTCGAATGAGGCCCTCGAAATCGCCGTTGTACTGAATCTCTCCGCCACGCTCACCGGGGCCGGGCCCCATGTCGATGATGCGGTCAGCCGCCTCCATGACGGCAGGGTCGTGCTCCACCACCAGCAGGCTGTTGCCGGCGTCTCTCAGGCTGTGCATCACATCCACCAGGCGTTGCAGGTCTCGTGGGTGTAGACCAATCGATGGCTCATCGAGCACGAAGAGGGTATTGACCAGCGAGGTGCCCAGTGCTGTGGTGAGGTTGATGCGCTGAACCTCGCCACCCGAGAGCGTCCTGGATTGACGATCGAGTGTGAGGTAGCCCAGGCCCACGGCTCGACAAAACTGCAGCCGGGCCGACATCTCCTTAAAGACGAGGTCGGCCGCCGCAGCCTGGCCTGAGGTCATGACGGTGGTCTGAATGTCCTGAAGCCATGACCATGCCTCATCAATCGAGAGCGCCATGACGCCTGCGAGCGTCTTGCCCATGAGCTGCCACTGGAGGGCCTCGGGCTTGAGCCTTGCCCCCTTGCAACTTGGACATTCTGTGTAGGACCGATACCTTGAGAGCAGCACGCGCACATGCATCTTGTAGGCCTTGCTCTCGAGGTGCTCAAAGAATCGGTGCACCCCGAACCACTCTCTGGTCCAACTGCCCTTCCAGTCTGCATCGCCCTCAAAGACCCAGGCGCGGTCTTGAGCGGGCAGGTCACGCCAGGCGATGTCGGCTGCAACCCCCCGGCGTCTTGCATGCAGCAGCAACGATGCCTGGCAGTCCTCGTAGGACTTGGTCTGCCATGGCTTGATGGCCCCGTCGCCAAGGCTGAGGCGTTCGTCTGGAATGACCAGCCCAGGGTCAATACCGATCACTCGGCCAAAGCCCTTACAGGTCTCGCAGGCACCGATTGGGGAGTTAAAGGAGAAGAGGGCGGGGCGGGGCTCTCTAAAAGAAAGGCGGCAGCTCGGGCAGGCCAGGCTGCTCGAGAAGCGGCTCACGGTGTTGCCGTTGAGCAGCACCATCTGGCATTGGCCCTCCCCGAATCGAAGGGCAGTCTCGACGGCCTCGATCACCCGTGTGAGTTCCAAATCATCGTTACAGACGAGGCGGTCAGTGATCACCCGGACCTGGGTGTCTGTTCGCTCGTGAATCTTATTGAAGCCCTGCGTAGAGAGCCATTCAAGCAGGTCATCTTCCGATAGCGAGGCCGGCGCCTCCCGCTCAAAACAGATCGCCACTTTCGTTCCGGCCGACTGAGCCATCACCAGTCTGGCGATGCCCTCTGCGGTGTCGCGGTGGACCGGTGCATGGCAGCCTGGGCAGATCAACTCGGCCACTCGCGCATAGAGCAGCTTGAGGTGATCGGTGAGCTCGGTCATTGTGCCCACGGTGGAACGAGAGGTCCGCACCGGGTTGGTCTGATCAATGGCGATGGCCGGCGGAACCCCCTCGATGGCATCGACCAGGGGCTTGTCCATGCGGTCGAGAAACTGACGGGCGTAGGCGGAGAAGGTCTCGATGTAGCGACGCTGCCCCTCGGCATAGACCGTGTCAAAGACCAACGAACTCTTGCCTGAACCAGACACACCGGTGACCACGATGATCTCCCCCAGGGGGAGGTCCACGGAGAGATTCTTAAGGTTATTCTGCCGAGCGCCCCGGACTGCGATGGCCATCGGGTGGATCAGTGACCGTGCTTGTGGTCGTGCTTGTGGTCGTGGTCGTGCTTGTGGTCGTGACTGTGGTCGTGCTTGTGGTCGTGCTTGTGGTCGTGACTGTGGTCGTGGTTCGGGTCATCGCAGCAGTTGGCCGCCTGCTCGGCCCGCTCGGCTGCAAGAGAGGCCGCCACCCGATCAGCCAGATTGGCATCGGTCTCCACCTCGAGGGCGTCGGTCGAGGGCAGGGGTCGAAAGCCCAATTCCTTGAGGCGCTCGGCTGCGGCGTCGGCCGGGGCCTCACCCCGGGGAAACTTCACAAACTGGTTTCCGCACTCAATCGGAATCTGGCGGGCCACGAGAAAGCGAACCACACGCATGAGGGTGGCGGGCTGGGTGCTGCTGATGACATGGAGTTTGATGCGGTTCATGGGTTCACATTCAAGACGATTTTGCCGATATGTTGGGAGGATTCCATGAGGGCGTGCGCCTTGGCCACATCGGCCAGTGGGAATTCAGCATGGATGAGTGGCCGCATCTGGCCACGGGCAAGTTCGGGCCAGAGACTCTGTTGCATGGCAAGGGCAATTCTAGCCTTCTCCTCGCTGGATCGCGCACGCAGTGTCGACCCAGTAAAGGTGATGCGCTTGATCATCAGGGGGGTCCAGTCGAGCTTCACATCGGCTCCATTCAAGAAGGCGATGGACACCATGCGCCCATCGTTGGCCAAGACACGCAGGTGCTTGGCCATGTAGTCGCCGCCCACCATGTCAAGCACGAGGTGCACGCCCTGACCATCTGTCTCCTCCTTGATGACCTTTTGGAAGTCTTCCGTGCGGTAGAGGATGGGACGGTGTGCACCGAGCTGTCGACAGGCTTGCGCCTTGTCCTGGCTGCCCACAGTGGTGAAGATGCGATCAGCGCCCGCCCACCTGGCCACCTGTATGGCGGTGGTCCCAATGCCACTGGAGCCGCCGTGAATCAGCACCCGCTGGCCCGCCCGCAGCTGACCACGCTCGATGAGGTTGGCCCAGACTGTCATCATGGTCTCTGGAAGGCAGGCTGCCTCGCGCAGGCTGATGCCCTCGGGCAGCGGCATGCAGTGAGTGGCCGGGGCGGTGACAAAGTCGGCATAGCCCCCCCCGGGGGTGAGCGCGCAGATCTGCTCTCCAATGGCGGGTGCCATGACGCCGTCGCCGTGCGCCACCACCGTGCCGCTGACCTCAAGGCCAAGGTAGGGGCAGGCGCCCGGGGGCGCCGGGTACGTCCCCGCGCGTTGAAGGAGGTCTGGCCGGTTCACCCCAGCGTGGGCCACCTTGATGAGCACCTCGCCTGGGCCTGCGGTGGGCACGATCTCCTCAACAAGGCGAAGGCAGCTGATGTCGCCGCCGGGTTGATGGTCGATGCGTCGCATCGTCGTCATGTCTGGAGACCTCTCTGTTGTGGTGGTGACCATGTGTCACGCAGGGTGACGGTGCGGTTAAAGACGGGCTGCTGGGCTTTGGAGTCCTGGAGGTCGGCCACAAAGTAGCCGTGGCGTTCAAACTGGAATCGGTCCTCGGCCCTCGCACTGGCCAGACCGGGCTCGAGCACGGCCTCGATCTCGGTGAGGGATGCCGGGTGGAGGTCATCCTTGAAATCTCGCTCGAACTCTGGCGGATCGCCCTCGCGGCGGGCGCCTGGGTGAGGCTGGGCAAACAACCTGTCATAGAGTCGCACGCGGGCCCGCAGGCCATGGGCAGCTGAGACCCAATGGATATTGCCCTTGACCTTATAGAGGTCAGCACCTGGCGTGCCGCTCTTGGAGTCCTCGAAGATCTTCACGCGCACCACCGAGACCAGGCCATTGGCATCGGTCTCATAGCCTGTGCATTGGGCGACATAGGCGTACTTGAGTCGGACTCGTCCTCCCGGCGTGAGTCGGAAGAAACCCTTTGATGGCGTGACCATGAAATCATCGCGCTCGATCCAGAGCGTGTTTGAAAAGGGCATGGTTCGATGACCCTGCCCCGGGTCCTGCGGGTGGTTGGCGGCATCGCAGTCAATCACCTCACCATCGGCCAGGTTCTCCACCTCAAGCCGCAGGGGATCGAGCACGGCCACCCGCCTGGGTGCCACCTCATTGAGGTGGTCGCGCATGGCAGCCTCCAATACTGAGATGTCAATCCAGCCGTCTGACTTCGAGACGCCAACCTGGTCCACGAATCGTCGAAAGCCCTCGGGCGTGTATCCCCGCCTGCGAGCACCCACCAGGGTGGGCATGCGCGGGTCATCCCAGCCGGTCACCACACCGCCCTTGATGAGGTCGACCAACTTGCGCTTGGAGAGCACAAGATAGGTCAGGTTGAGCCTGGAGAATTCGTATTGATGCGGAAGCGATGCTGGGTTGAAGAAACCCGCCTCGGCCACTCTGGCCACCACCCAGTCGTAGAGTGGCCGGTGGTCTTCGAACTCCAGGGTGCAGATCGAGTGGCTGATGCCCTCAATGGCATCGGAGAGCGGGTGGGCATAGTCGTAGAGCGGATAGATGCACCAGGCCGATCCGGTGCGGTGATGAGATTCATGCCGAATGCGATAGAGCACAGGGTCTCTCAGATTGAGGTTGGGTGAGGCCATGTCAATCTTCGCCCGCAACACATGGCTGCCATCGGGGTGCTGGCCAGCCCGCATCTCCCGCAGGAGAGCGAGATTCTCCTGGGGGCTGCGCCCTCGAAAGGGCGAGTCGTCTCCCGGATTGATGAGGCTGCCCCGATGGGCGCGAATTTCATCAGCTGATTGCGAATCCACATAGGCATGACCAGCCTGCACGAGCGCCTCTGCAAACTGATAGAACTGCTCAAAGTAATCGCTTGCAAAGTGGTGATGCTTGCCCCAGTCAAAGCCGAGCCAACGAACCGATGCCTCAATGGCATCGACAAACTCCTGGTCTTCTCTGCTCGGGTTGGTGTCGTCGAGCCGAAGGTGGCAGCGCCCCTGGTAGGTCGCGGCCAGCCCGAAGTTCAGGCAGATCGATTTTGCATGCCCGTAGTGAAGGTATCCATTGGGCTCGGGCGGAAAGCGAGTGACCACGCCCGCCACACGGCCGCTGGCCAGGTCGTCTTCGATGATGTGCTTGAGGAAGTGCTTCGCCTCGATGGGGGCGGATGGGGTTGGTTGGTTGGGGGCAGACATGGTGGTTTTCGTTGAAACCACGATTTTACCGGAGCCACCCCGCATAATCCCGCCATGAGTCAGCCAACCCTATTGCTCGTCGATGCATCGAGCTTTGTCTATCGTGCCTTTCACGCCATGCCAGACCTTCGCAGCCGCAGCGGCCTGCCCACCGGGGCCATCACGGGTGTGATCAACATGCTTCGCCGACTTCGTCAGGACTGGCCCGCCGATTTTATTGCCTGCGTCTTCGACCCCAAGGGACCCACCTTTCGAGATGCCATTTATCCGGCATACAAGGCCAATCGATCTGCCATGCCAGATGACCTGCGTCTGCAGATGGCCCCCATTTTTGACGCCGTTCGGGCACTGGGATGGCCGTTGGTGGTGGTCGACGGCCTAGAGGCTGATGATGTCATTGGCACCCTGGCCACGCAGGCCTCTGCCCAGGGCATGCGAACCGTCATTGCCACTGGAGACAAAGACCTCGCCCAACTGGTCTGTGATGACGTGATGCTCATCGACACCATGAGCCGCGATGGCGGCCCGGTCAGGGTCACCGATGCCAAGGCTGTCGAGGATCGCTTTGGCGTTCCCCCGTCTCGCATTGTCGATTACCTCGCCCTGGTGGGAGATGCGGTGGACAACGTGCCGGGTGTTGATAAGGTGGGCCCCAAGACTGCGGCCAAGTGGCTGCAGACCCATGGGTCCCTGCAGGCTGTCATGGAGGGGGCCCATGCCATCGGTGGGGCGGTGGGTGAGAGTCTGCGCAGGTCCCTCGAGTGGCTGCCCACGGCGCGCGAGTTGGTCACGGTCAAGTGCGATGCAGACATCTCTGCTGCTGTCTCGAGTTTCGAGTCAGCCCTTCGGCCTCAGCCGGTTTCTGCAGAGGGCCTCACTGCCCTGAGAGACACCTACGACCTGGGCAAGAGCCTGCGCGGGCTTCTGGATGAAGCCGGTGCGGGTGCGGCCGGGGTTGGGCCCCGGCCCACGACCATGGGCGAGGGCCGTTGGGCAGATGAGCAGGCCTTGCCAGTGCCGGCATCACCCGTGGGCCCTGTGTCTTACAAGACGATTCTGAGCGCTGAGGATTTGGCCGAGTTGGTGACGGCCCTGGCAGCTGCGCCGCTGGTGGCCTTTGACACCGAGACCACGGGGCTCGATCCGCGACAGGCCGACCTGGTCGGGTTGTCATTTTCCTGGGCCGTGGGACATGCGGTCTATGTGCCGGTGGGCCATCGCTATGCCGGTGCGCCGGATCAACTGCCCTTGGCCGATGTGCTGGGTGCACTCAAGGGCTGGTTTGAGGGTGCACAGCACGCCAAGCTCGGGCAGAACCTAAAGTACGACGCCCATGTGCTGCGCCGGTATGGCATTCGGGTGGTGGGCATCGCCCACGACACACTGCTGGCCTCGTATGTCTTAGAGGCCCATCGGTCGCACGACCTGGCCAGCCTCGCCGAGCGCCACCTTGGCCGAAAAGGGCTGTCCTATGACGAGGTGACTGGCAAGGGTTCAAAGCGCATCGGCTTTGAAGAGGTCGCCATCGATGTGGCCACCCAATACTCAGGGGAGGATGCAGACTTCACCTTTCATCTGCATGAGGTCTTGTGGGCTCAGATTTCAGCTGATCCCAATCTGCTGCGGGTTTATTGCGAGATTGAACTGCCTGCCCTCACGGTGCTGCTGGAGATGGAGGAGGCCGGCATTGGGGTGGCCACAGACCTCCTGGGCATACAAAGCGAGGAGTTGACCATCTCGATTGCCAGGCTCGAGACCCAGGCACATGACCTTGCTGGCAGCCCCTTTAATCTGGGCTCGCCCAAACAGTTGGCCGAGATTCTCTTTGAGCGCCTGGGCTACCCGCCGGTGAAGAAGACGGCCAAGGGCGCGCCCTCAACCGATGAAGATGTGCTGGCCCAACTCGCCCAGAACTACCCGCTTGCGAAGTGTCTGCTCCAATGGCGCGGCCTCTCCAAACTCAAGAGCACCTACACCGACAAATTGCCCAAGATGGTCGACCCACAGACCGGACGGGTGCACACCACGTTCTCGCAGGCCGTGGCGGTGACGGGCCGGCTGGCCTCGAGTGAACCCAACCTGCAGAACATCCCCATTCGCACACCAGAGGGTCGGCGGATTCGACAGGCCTTCGTGGCCCCCCCGGGCTGCCGTCTGGTCTCAGCCGATTATTCTCAGATCGAGTTGCGCATCATGGCGCACCTGTCTGAAGATCCCGGGCTGGTCTGTGCATTCGAGCAGGGGGAGGATGTGCATCGTGCCACGGCCAGTGAGGTCTTCGGCGCACCTCGCGAGGAGGTGACCGACGAGCAGCGACGCTATGCCAAGGTGATCAACTTCGGTCTGATCTATGGCATGAGTGCGTTTGGCCTGGCCCAGAACCTCGACATTGAGCGTTCAGCGGCAAAGGTCTACATGGACCGGTATTTTTCCCGTTACCCAGGCGTGGCCCGCTACATGGAAGAGATCAAGCAACAGGCTCGCGCCCAGGGCTATGTGGAGACGGTCTTTGGCCGTCGGCTCTGGCTTCCCGAGATCGCCTCACCCAACGGCCCTCGACGTGCCGGCGCAGAGCGGGCCGCCATCAACGCCCCCATGCAGGGCACGGCAGCCGACCTCATCAAGATCGCCATGATTCAGATGGCCAAGGCCTTGGAGGCCGCGGGGCTGCGCAGCCGCATGCTGTTGCAGGTCCACGATGAACTGATCTTCGAGGTGCCTGAGCATGAGTGGCAGGCCATCTCAGAATTGGTACCCTCTGTGATGGAATCCGTGGCAAGTCTTCGCGTTCCCCTGGTGGTCTCGATCGGTTCCGGGGCCAACTGGGATGCGGCACATTGATGTGAACCCCGACCAAAGGAGACCCTGATGTCGCGCGACTGGTTGCACCAAGCCCAACAAGAGGTGGACAGCCTCACCCCGCCCAATGCAGACCTGCTGCCGGGCAGTCGCCGCGGATTCCTGCAGGCTTCGGCCCTGGCGGGCTTTGCAACGGCTGTGGCGCCCACGGGTGCCCTGCAGGCCCAGACCATCACCACCGACACCCAGGGCTTAGATGCCGCCATGGTGAGCATTCCCACCAAGACAGGCCCCATCCCCGCCTATATGGCCAAGCCCGCGGGCAAGAAGGGCCTGGCCACGGTGGTCGTGATGCATGAAATCTTTGGGGTGCATGAGCACATCAAAGACGTCTGCAGACGGTTTGCCAAGCAGGGTTACCTCGCCATCGCTCCTGAATTTTTTCATCGCCAGGGTGACCCATCCAAGCTCACCGACATGGCGGCCATCTTTGCAAATATCGTGAGCAAGGCCACCGACGCACAGGTCCTGGGCGATCTCCAGGCAACACTGGACTGGTCCGCTGCTCATGGTGGTGTCAAGGGTCTGGCGGGCACCACAGGGTTTTGTTGGGGTGGCCGAATCGTCTGGCTTGCATCTGCTGCCATGACAGACCTCAGGGGGGGCGTGGCCTGGTATGGCCGAATTCGCACCACCGTCAATGAGGCCAATCCAGTCCACCCAATCGACATCGCAGAAAAGCTCAGGTGGCCAGTCTTGGGGCTCTACGGCGGGGCCGACAATGGAATTCCAAACTCCGATGTCGATGAGATGAAGACCAGGCTCTCGTTTGGAACGGATGCCGCGCAAGCCTCCGAGATCATGCTCTATCCAGACACCCCCCACGCCTTTCATGCCGACTACCGGCCGAGCTACCGCAAGCAGCAGGCAGAGGACGGTTGGAGGCGCTGCCTGTCCTGGTTCGCCAAGACCCTTAAGGCCTAGGCCACGCGCCAGAGGCCGATCCCACCCCCATCGCCGCGGGTGACCTGCTCAGACGGTTGGCCATCGAGATATGCTTGAAGGCTTTGCGCCGCCCCCGATGACACTCCTCTACATCCTTCTGGCCTCACTCGCTGCCACCAGCCTGAGCATTCTGCTGGCAGCCGTGGTGTCACTTGGGCCGTTATCCAAGATGGTCGACCGCATGGTGAGCTTTTCGGCCGGCATGCTCATGGGCACTGCCCTGCTGCACCTTCTGCCAGAGAGCCTTCACCTCGCAGGCGCAGATGTCCACGCTGTGACCGCCACCATGCTCGCTGGCCTCATCGGATTCTTTGCGCTCGAGCGCTTTTCCCTCTTTCGTCACGATCACCATCATGAGCTCGATGGTCATGCCCACCCTCACGGCCATGATGCCCACGCAGCTGGAAAAGGTGGCTCGACCCTGCTGGTGGGAAGCGCCATCCATGCCTTGGCCGATGGTGTTTTGATTGCAGCAGCCTTTCGAGCAGACACATTCCTGGGGCTCATGACAGCTGCGGCCATTGCCACCCACGAGGTGCCGCAGCAGATTGGCAATTTCTTCGTGCTTCTCAATAGCGGATTTAGCAAGGCCCGTGCACTGGCCTACAACCTGCTCACAGGCATGGGCGCAGTGGTTGGAGGATTGCTGGGCTACTTTGCCCTGGCCGAGGCCGGTGGATGGCTGCCATATGTGGTGGTGGTCGCCGCAAGTAACTTCATCTACA
Source organism: Burkholderiaceae bacterium (assembly GCA_018401615.1). Classification (GTDB taxonomy): domain Bacteria; phylum Pseudomonadota; class Gammaproteobacteria; order Burkholderiales; family Burkholderiaceae_A; genus Hahnella. Next base: position 64,029 of record JAGYKN010000003.1, on the reverse strand, counting down.
TTGCCCTCTCCGACCTCATCCCTCAGTTGCATGCCCAGGCAGATTCACATCACCACGGCGGTCAAAATCGGGCCGTCTGGCAGCAGCCGGCCCTGATGCTGTCTGGTGTGGCCACCGCTGCTCTGGCCACGCGGTTTTTGCACGGGCATTGAGGTGAAACAAACAGCCTAATCCGAGGCGCTAATATCCTGAGGCGCCCTGCTGCTTGAGACTTGCGGCTTCTTTCCCCACAGGAGCGCCGCATGAATACCAGTTGGATTCGCCGAGTTCGTCATGGAGTCTCATCGAGCAGGCCCAAGGGCCAGGGTATGACGGAGTACATCATCGTTGTTGCAGTTGTGGCGGTTGCAGCCATTGGTGTCTACAGCCTTCTTGGGCAGACAATTCGCAACCAGACGGCAGGCATCGCCCAGGAGATCGCCGGAAATGATGGCGGCTCTGCCATTAGTGCAGCAAGTTCGAATGCGAATTCCGCGCGCCTCACAGCCAACAGTGCCAAGGGTCTGCGAAACTTCAACGAAGACAACCGCCAGTGACCCCTGCTGCGACCTCTCCCAGGGGCTTTGTCTTGGCGGCCGGCATGGCACTCATCCTGATGTGCGCCGTCGGCGTGACGGTCTTGCTGGCCGCTGCCGCCCTCTTCTCGGACAAGCAGAGGGGTTCGGATCTCTCGGATGCGGCAGCGTTGTCGGTTGCGACCTGGTACGCACAGGCCATGAACTATCAGGCCTACGCAAATCGGGCCATCATTGCCAATGAGGTCATGATCGCGCAGAGCCTGACATTGCTCTCGTGGATCAAGCACCTTGAGACCATCACACGAAACACTGGTCAGGTCGCAGCGCTCTTTCCCGCCCTCTCGGGCGTCTCAGCATGGCTTCAGCAGGCCACGGTTGCGACTCGCGGTCTCGCCCAGGCGGCGGTCGTGTCCGAGGTTCCCTTCAGAAGCGCCTACACCAGGGCATTACAGGCCTCGCAGGAGGCGATGCAGCTTGCGGCCAACCCCTTTGCGACCCAGTCTCTCGTCAATGAGGTGATCTGGTCTGGAGACCCTCGATTCTTTGGTCAGTACCTTCCCACCTCCGATGTCTCGAGGTTCTATCGCTCTGTTCGAAGCTTCGGGGGAGCAGATCGGCAACTCCAGGCGCAGCACATCCTCGAGCAACTCGATGCCTTTAGCCGCTCCAGGGGATTCGACCAGCGCCTCTACCTTCTTCCCTCGACTGGCTGTGTTCCAACGAGCGTGAACACGCTCTTCTCACGGCTTGTTCGGCGAGGCGGAACCGCCCTGACGCAAGATTTCAGAGAATGGGAATCTGTCGACACCCTGTCTGTTCACCGTTGGCAGCGCGGCAGAGGGTGGTTTCGAGTCACGTGCAGGGGAATCAGCGAGTCTTTCCCGCTCGGATGGGGCTCGGCGCAGGCCGCAACGCCGGTTGATGCAGGCCTGATGGCGCAGGCCGGCACGGCTGCAAACGGTCAAGCGCTCTCTCGAGCACGATCAGAGGGTTCTGCCATCACGGGCTACCTCGGGCTCTCAGGATACCGAGACCTCTCGGATCAGTCGGCCGTCGGCCGCAGACAGGCCACCTTTCGCATCCCCATTCTGGTTCGACTCACAGATGGGAAACGCCTCGCACCGGCTGCGACTGAGGCGGTCAATCGGTTGGTCCGGCTAGGGGGTGAATTCAATCCGGCACAGGCCGATGGATTTCTCGGCAAAGCCGTCTGGGCAGTCTCTGTCGGTCAGGTCTCATTCGTGGATCCAACGTCGGGGCCCATCGAGCATCTCCCAAGCCTTTTCATGCCTTTCTGGAACGCCAACCTCACAGCACTGAGCGTGGAGGATCAGGCGGCCGCGATGCTCGTGGCCGGCAGGAGAACTGGCCCATGAGGGCGCCGGGTGGACAGGCACTTGTCGAGGGCCTTGTGATCCTGGGTCTGTTGGCTGGCCTCATGGGCATGGCCCTGACCTTCTGGCGTCTTGGTTCCGATGCGCAGATGGTCAGTCGGGTCGCCCATCGAGATGCCATGGCCTGCCATGCACTCGGGCCTTCTTGCAGCAGGCTCCTGCGCACCCAGTCCCCCTGGGCCCTCGATAGCAGGCAACCCATTCGAAGTACCCCCGCCGATGGGCAGCGCCCGGGGGAGCTCGAGCGAGGTCTTGACCAGCCGATTGCCCAGGTCTCCGGTCAATCTGTCATGGAGCAACTTGGCCGGGCACTGGCTGGTTTTCGCTCCAACACGGTCGAGTCACTCTTTACCTTGCCAGAGAGTCACCGGCTGATCCGAACGCATGCCAGTCAGCCCAAACACCAGACTGACAGAGGTGGGTTCTCCGCATCTGTTGCCGTGACCTCTCATGACTGGTCCTCGGAGAGTGACGCTCAGACACTGTCTCGGGTCCAGTCCGGATCCAACCCCCTGCCATGGTTGGCCGATGCCTGGGGGCTGTCCTATTCGCCCGTATCGGAGGTCTTGATGCCCACCATGGAATGGGTGGGACTCGAGTCTGGTTCAGAGCGTTTCCGAAGAGGATTCCACCGCTTCAATGGGCTGCAGCCCTTCCCGACAACGACCGCCCCGCGGAGCCCCTCGAGATGAACCCTGCCTCAATCACCGCCCTGATGACCATGAACCTGCTGGCAGCTGGTCAACCGCTCAGCACCGAGGTATTGACATCGAATCAGCCTGCCTGTGTCGCGCGAGATGCGCAGCTCAACGACTGGAAGAGAGAGGGCCTGGAACCGTTCGGGGCCCAGGCTGGTGGATGGTGTGTGGCTGCAATCCTCCGGCCGAATGTCTATGAGGCTGTTCAGTGGCGTCACGCATCGAAGGGCTCAGAGGGATATCGCATTCGCCTGGCGCTTGATCACCACCCTCGAGCAGATCGCAGTGGGGCATGGGAGGTCGGGCTTGGCATTCATGGCGCGAGCATGACGGTCACCCCCATCACGGCCCATGTCCCGCTGGTGGAAGACCACCGTCGGCATATCGAGGGGCGTTTTGGTGCTCGTCCCAGAGGCTCGCAGAGTTCAGAGGGGTCATCAGGTGATCGTCCCTACGCCGTCACGCGCCTCATGCATCGGGGACACATCATCACCGTGGTGAGCCTTGTTTTGGCGTCTGGGGAGAGATTTCGCGTTGAGCTCAAGCAGGACGTGACACGTTGAGGCGGCCAACTGGGTCAGCCATTGCCGAGTACATCATCGCCCTCACCTTTGTCTCGGTCGGCATCCTTGGTCTCATTCGTCTTGATGTCTTGCCTGCAGTCGCGCGCGCGTGGAGGAGTTTTCTTTTTCTTGTTTCCTTACCGATGGGGTGATCGATGATGGTTCTCGAGTCTTTAAAAAAGTGGCGCGGCCAGGCAGCTGTCTGGCTCGGTGGTCGACGATGGTTTCTAGTCCCAGGGCTCTGCGCCGGTCTTGCGGCGGGATGGCTCATGCACGACGATCGAGAGTCGATCCGTGAGGAGGTCAGGAGCGAGGTTCGCATCGAGGAGGGCCTTGTGCCGGTGGTGGTCGCTGGAGAGGCACATCAACCTGGCGAACCCCTGCGAGTCTCTCGCCTGGCCATGAGGGAGGTCCCAGCAGCCTGGTTCACGGGCACGCCCATTCGCCCTGAGGAGGTCTCGGACATCGAGGGTCAACGCGTGACCAGGGCGCTCCTGCCAGGCTCACCGATCTGGCGAGAGGATCTGCGGGCGGCAAGCACGACGGTTTCTCCGCTCGGGGAGATCCCCTCTGGGTACCGAGTCATTGGCCTTCCCGCAGACGCTGGTGGAGGGCATGGCCTTATTCGACCGGGGCAGCTGATCGATCTCTGGCAGATTGGCGCTCAGACGGGCCTGCGCCCAGCAGACTCCTCTGGAATCGAGGTGCTTGCCACCGATGCACCCGCAACAAGTGGGCGGCTGATTGCCTCGGCAATAAAGGTCGTGGCAGTTGGGGGGCGCACTGAGATCTCCGAGAACTCGCAGGCCCACTCCGCAGGGGGGCTCTCGCTTTTGGTGCCCGCACCGGTTGTGGCGAGCATCATGGAGGCGCAATCCGCATCTCGCCTCCTGGTGGCCTTGCGGGGGAGTCTGGATCAGCCCACTCGGACACGGCCGCTAAAAAACAGGGTCTCATCTCCAATTGAGGTGCTGATTCATCAGCCAGGAGGCGCGTCATGAGAGCGACCGACCTCTATCGGCCCTGGCTCTTTCGGGGGTTGGGATTTCTCCTGGGCCTGTGCATCTCGGCGGTCAGCCCATCACTTCTGGCCGAGATTCCTGAGAGCATCAGTGTGCAATCCGGACAGACAACGCACATCGCCATCGACGGCCTTCGCCGAGTTGTGGTTGGTGATGGGTCCGTCTTGGGCGTCAAGCCGCTCAAAGGTGGCGGGCTGCTCCTGGCCGGCAAGCGCGATGGTGAGACAAGTCTGCTGCTCTGGGGAGACTCATTCTCCGCAAGGCGAGTCCTGGTTCGTGTCCGCTCTGGCGAAGTCTCCCGGGTCACCGAGGACATCCGCAGGACCCTTGGCGCAGATGATGGGCTCTCCCTAAACGCCATCGGAGACCAAGTCGTTGTGACTGGCACACCAAAGTCCGCGGAGCAACAAGACCGACTGAAAATGCTTGCTGAACGACATCCAAAACTGCTCAATCTTGCCCGTGCCGATGGCACAGAGCAGATGATTGCGATGGAGGTTCGATTCCTAGAAATCAAGAAAAACGCCATGGAGAAAATCGGTATCCAATGGCAGCAGAGCATGGCGGGCCCGATGGTCGGGATCGTTGGTGACATGAAGACCAACGGACATTTCAGGTCCACATCAGATGGCGCACTCAACGGCGGCACACCATCGATTTCCCCAAACTTTCCGGGTCTCGACTCGGCTGCCTCGGCTGCAAAAGTCTCACCGTTTGCGGTCTATATGGGGCTTCAATCGACGCTGCTGTCGGTCATCAATCTCATGGAGCAAGAGGGAGATGCGGTTGTATTGGCTGAGCCAATGTTATCGACGCGCAGTGGGGGAACCGCCAAGTTCCTTGCGGGTGGTGAGATACCCCTGCCGGTGACGTCTTCACTGGGATCTGGATCGGTCCAATTCAAGCCCTATGGCATCCGGTTTGAGATTGCTCCCCGAGTCAACGAGCAGGGCGTCATCAGTGCAAATGTCCTGACAGAGCTCAGCACGGTCGACCCAGCCATCCGGGTCGGCGACCTGCCGGGGTTCCTCTCTCGCATGACAGAGACCCAGGTCAACCTCAAACAGGGAGAGACACTGGTGATGTCCGGTCTCTTATCCGAGGAGGGGAGCAAGTCCATCGATAAATTGGCAGGCCTTGGAAACATCCCAATTCTTGGAGCCTTGTTTCGGTCCAAGGACTTTAGAGATCGTCGCAGTGAGATGGTGGTCATGATCACACCGAGGCTCATCTCGCCTCAGGATGCCTTCCATCAGAAGGTGATCGGAGAGGCAATGGGCAAGCTCGACGAGACACGCAGGCGCATTCATGGCCAGGCGGAGGTCAATCGTGCATCTGGAGAGGCTGCAGATGATTGAGGTCCTCTATCGCCAGGGTGTGTCGGACTTCCGAACGGCATCCTTTCAACAGGCGCCAGTTCGGTTTGGAAGTGGCAAAGACACTGACATACGGCTGAGCGGACTGTCGATCTCTCGCCTCCATGCGATGCTCGAAGATGGTCCGTCGGGCCTGATGCTAAGAGACATGGGGTCTCTCACAGGCACCCAGGTCAACCAACGGGCTGTCTCCGAATACGGCCCGCTGTCGGCATCCGACGACATACGCATTGGCACCTGGCAACTAAAGGTGCGGCAGGGAGTCCCTCCAGCCTTGGCCACCTCGGTGGAGGAGCCTCAGCCTGATCGTTTTGCGATTGGCCTATCGAGACTTCGAGCACAACTCGATGCCAAGACCCGCGAGTGGGGCAGCCTGAACGACAGCAGCATTCGGCTGGAGGTCTATGCCCTGATCGAGCAGGAGTTGGGCGAGGTCCTCCAGGGGCTCACCGCGTCGCAGGCAGAGTCTCTGGCCGACCGTTGGGTTGCAGAGCTCGTCGGGCTCGGTCCTCTGGAGTCGATCATGCGAGACACGGACGTCACGGAGATCATGGTCAACTCATCGACAGAGATCTTTGTCGAACGGTTCGGACGCTGCGAGAAGATTGCCGCCTCCTTTGACAGTCCGCAGAGTCTTCGCGGTGTGATTGAGCGAATCTTTCTGCCCATTGGTCGACGCATTGATGAGGCATCTCCGATGGCAGATGGTCGACTGCCAGACGGCTCCAGGGTGAACGCCGTCCTATCTCCGCCAGCAATCGGGGGGCCGTGTCTCACGATTCGACGTTTTACGAGTGGGGTCTACTCCTCGCAGAAGATGGTCTTGGCTGGCACCCTTTCTGAGGAGATGGCCGACTACCTCTGCAGGGCAGTCCATCAGCGCAAAAACATTGTGGTCTGCGGCGGCACGGGATCCGGTAAGACAACAACACTAAAGTTTCTAGCCTCCCTCATTCCCGAATCCGAGAGGATCGTAACGGTAGAGGATGCAGCCGAGCTTCAGCTGACTGCATCAAATCTCATAGCCCTAGAGGCCCGGACGGCGAATCAAGAGGGCAGTGGCGAGATCAGCATTAGAGATCTCGTTCGCAATGCCCTTCGCATGAGGCCAGACCGGATTGTGGTGGGTGAGTGTCGAGGGGGAGAGGCACTCGACATGTTGCAGGCCATGAACACGGGTCACGAAGGGTCCCTTACAACCGTCCACGCCAACACGCCAAGAGACGCGCTGTATCGACTTGAGGTGATGGTCTTGATGGCTGGTTTTGACCTTCCCATACCAGTCATACGCGAGCAGATTCAGTCGGCCATTGGATTGATTGTTCACCAGCAGCGTTGCTCAGATGGCGTGCGAAGGCTGGTTCGAATTGAGGAGGTGTCTGGAATTGAGAGCGGTGTGATCCAACTCCATCCCGTCTGGGAATGGAGTGGTTCAGCCTTCCGGTCGACCGAGGCCCTCTGGTTAGGGGATTCAGATTGAGCACGGCCATCGCTCTACTCTGGGGGGTGGCCATCTCGATGTTGGTGATATCGACGCTACCCTCTCCGCGCACGCTCCTCGCCCAGGCAGGAAGGCTGTCTAAACGGGTCAGGCAACAGCTGATCACCTACCGAGGTGGGCGCCGCAACACCCACGATGCCTTTCATCGAGAACTCCCTCAGGCCTGCGAGTTATTGGCCGGTGCGATTCAGGCTGGGTCATCGCTGCGTCAGGCGTTGGTTCAGGTTGCGGCCTTCTCGTCTCCGATTCTGTCTCGGGAATTCAGAGAGATCCTTCGCCTGACTCAGTTCGGGCACTCCATGGACACCGCATTTGAGCGCTGGTCAGAGAACCTCGGGTCGGCGCCGGCCATGGACATGGCATTTTGTATTCGGCTGTCTGTGCAATCAGGCGGTGGTCTCTCCGAGGCGCTCAAGCGTTTTGCAGAAGCCCTTAGGCAGGAGCTGGTGCTGGCCGAGAAGATGCGAGCACTGACCTCACAGGGTCGGCTTCAGGCCCTGGTGATGCTTGCCATCCCAGTCCTACTGGGGGGCTCGCTGATACTGATTGATCCGACGTCTGCCGATTTCTTCCTCACCACGTGGCAGGGATGGGTGGTCATGGGGGTTGTCTGCATGCTCGAAATCTCTGGTGCCCTCTGGATACGGCAGTTGGTTCGCGTGGAGGTCTAGCGGTGAGTCAAGATATCTCAAGCGTCTTGGTGGGCGTGTCTGTCTTTTTCATCGTGGCGGCGTTGCCTCTGAATCGTCTCGCGCTTTGGCAATGGTGGAAGCTCGAGCGGCAGAGGTCCTTCAAGGAGATTCACCTTGGCCTGGCCAAACGCCTGGCACCCGTTGTTGCTCGGTGGGCAGTAGACCAACCTGCTCTTCGGATCAACATGATGGTGGCTGGCTGGCGTGATCCCATGGAGGAGTCGGTGTGGCTGGCCTACAGGCTCCTGAGCGGACTCGGGTTTGTCTTGATCGCGGCAACGGGCTGCTTGGTCGTTGGCATCGGGTCATTGTGGTGGCTCCTTCCAATCGCGTTTTGGCTTGGTTTTTATCACCCAAGTCGCATGCTCAAGACCCGTCTGGATGCCGAGTGTCGGGCCGCTGAGAGGGGCTTTCCAGTCTTCTTGGACGGATTGGCACTGGCCCTGGAGGGGGGCCAATCATTCTCAACGGCATTTGCTGTTGCAGCTGACCGAATCAGTGGACGGGGCCGCCAGGCCTGGGTGTCAGTCTTAAAAAGAGTGGCCTCGGATGTCCGCCACAATCGGGGGCGTGCGGAGGCGCTTGGCCTGCTTCGACAGGCACTGCCAATTACCGCAGTGGAGCAATTTTCAGCATCGGTGCTGTCTGCAGAGCAGAGCGGACTGAGTCTGGGCCAGATCCTGCGGGATCAGTCGTCTCAGGCAAGGCGCTATTTTCAGCTGAGCATGGAGAGGCGCGCCCAGGAGGCCCCGGTCAAGCTGCTCGGGCCGCTGATGATCTGCATCTTCCCGTGTACTTTTATTATTCTCTTTGCGCCCCTGGTCTTTCGACTTCTGGACCAGTTCTCATGATGTCGATCAACGCGGGGGTCACGCCCTCCATGGTCGATTGGATAAGACGACAGGCGTCAGACCAGGTGGGCGACGTCCCCATTGTTGTGGCCCGACACGCCTGGGATCGCTTCTGGGGGTTGATGCGTTGTCGTGACACGACGGCCCTGGTCCTGCCTGGGTGTCAGGCGATTCACCGCTGGATGCCAACGGGCGCGTTTCGTTTTGGATTTTTTGACCACGAGGGAAACCTCATTCGCGAGGGGTCATCATCTCCATTGGGACTCTACTGGGAACCAGATGCTGCCCAGGTCGTTGAGGTGCGGCTCGGGCAGGGCTGCCGCAAGCCACCAGAGGGCTTTTCGATGATTGAAGGGCTTCTGATGCTGCCCTTGATGCTGATGCTGGCACTTGGCCTGACACAACTCATGTTGGTTGGTCTAGCCTCCCTCATTGTTCAATACGCGGCATCAGAGGCGGCCCGGCAAGGTGCGCTCGAGGGTGGGCGAGCGCTGGCCATTGATCGTGGATTGGCCAGGGGCCTGGCACCCATCTGGTTCGATCTAAAGCCGGCTGCTGAGCGAGAGGCGCTGCTCACTGTTGCAGGTGCAGCAGGCCGCTACGCAATGGCCAAGGCACAGGGGCAGATCACATGGTCCATCGTGTCTCCCACAGCGGCCACATTCGAGGATTGGGCCCATGCTGGGACTGGCGTCATTCGTCCGCCTGCCTGGGTTCAGCCCGACACAATCGTGCCTTCAAGCGGCACCGTTGCCAATGATGATGGTCTTGCAATTGGACGTCGATCCCAGGTGCATTACATCGATGCAGCGAGTCTAAAGATTCGTGTGAGTGTTGGGGTTCCGCTCATCGTTCCGGTGGCAGGGCCTGCGATTGCAAAGGCCCTGCGGGTGGCCCAAGGATGCGGCTCCGTCGATTTTCGTCGGGAATGTCTTTTGTTGTCTGGCCGGTTGGCTTTCGGGCCGCCCACCCCAATGATTGGGCTCTCGGCAACTGGGATCAGCATTGCGCAGTCCCCCCTCTTGGCTGCCACCCTCGGTCGCTAGAGCAGCCGAGGGCCCCACAGAATTGCTATTTGATCTTCGCTTCCTTGTACATCACATGCGCACGCGCCTTGGGATCAAACTTCTTGATCTCCATCTTCTCTGGCATGGTTTTCTTGTTCTTGGTGGTGGTGTAGAAATGGCCGGTGCCCGCAGAGGACTCCAGCTTGATTTTCTCGCGTCCTGACTTTGCCATCTGTCTGCTCCTGAGAGGCCTTAGAGGGCGCCGCGGGCACGAAGGTCCGCTAGCACCGACTCAATGCCGTTTTTGGTGATGGTGCGCAAGGCAGCAGCCGAGACCCGAAGGCGGATCCAACGCTTCTCACCTTCCACCCAGAACCGGCGGTAGTGCAGGTTGGGCAGAAAACGCCGCTTTGTTTTGTTGTTGGCGTGAGACACATTGTTCCCAACCATTGGTTTTTTACCCGTGACTTGGCAGACGCGTGCCATAACAAATTCCTTGTAAACGTTCCGCAGAGCCCCCGATTGTAAAAAAAACAAGGCCTTGGGTCAACTCGAGATGCTCACGACCTGGTTGCCGGCCACCAAGAGGTGGTCGAGCAGCTCAATGTCGAGCTGGCCCAACAGGCTGCGCAGGCTGGTTGTCAGTCGTATGTCCGCCATGCTGGCCTGGGCCAAGCCTGACGGATGGTTGTGGAAAATCACAAGATTTGCAGCGTTGAGCTGAAGGGCTCGGCTGGCGACCTCCCGAGGGTACACACTGGTCTGACTGAGGCTGCCGCGGAACAATTCTTCAATACGAATCAAGCGCTTGCGGCTATCGAGGAAGGCAGCCCCGAAGACCTCATGCGGGCGGCCCGCCAGGTGGGCAATGAGCCAGGGGGCCAGCGCCATCGGATTTGGCAGCGGATTGCCCAGGGGAGGGCTTTCGGTCGCCCGGCGAGCTGCCTCGGCCGCCGCACTCAGAATGGAGACTTTCGCTGGGCCCATTCCAACAATGCTGAGCAGTTGCGGGGCAGGGGCAGCCAGAATGGCTGTGAGCCCACCAAGTCGCTCAAGCAGGTGGTCAGCCAGCTGTGAACCACTGGCCAGGCTGCTCCCAGGCCCCACCAGGATTCTAAGCAGCTCGCTGTCCGTGAGGCTGGCCGCTCCGCGCTTGAGGAGCTTTTCCCTGGGTTGTTCGTTGATGTTGGGGGTCATATTGGATGGTCCAGTGGGTAAAATCCCACTATGCAAATGCAGCCGCCCACAAACCATTCGCCAAATGTCCACGTGCAGCCCGATTCACATGTGACCTTTCATTACCGGCTCTCAGATCCAGAGGCTGGCAGGGTCTACCTCAGCACCTTTGAGGCAAGCCCGGCCACCCTTCAATTGGGAGCGGGTCAGTTCGCCCCCGGGCTGGAGCGCTGCCTGCTGGCCTTGCTGGAGGGTCAGACCAAGTCCTACGATCTCGGGCCCGATGATGCCTTCGGCCCGCGCAACCCTGAGCTCTTGCAGCTGGTTGCTCGAAAATTAATTGAGGCCCATGCAGACCCCACTGACCCCCTTGAGCTCGGAGATCTCCTTGAGTTTCCAACCCCAGACGGCGGGCGTTTCGCGGGCGTTTTTAAGGGGTGGGAAGGTGATGCCGCCCTCTTTGATTTCAACCACCCCCTCGCGGGGCAGCCGCTTCGCTTTGAAGTCCAGATGATTGGAGTCTTGTAGAGATGCCACCGAGCCATGAAGTTGAAATTGTTTTAGCCGAGCCCCGAGGGTTTTGTGCGGGTGTTGATCGGGCCATCGAGATCGTTGAGCGTGCGCTTGAGAAGTTTGGTGCGCCCATTTATGTGCGGCACGAGATCGTTCACAACGACCATGTGGTGGCCGATCTGCGAGCCAAGGGGGCGATATTCGTCGAGGATCTCGACGAGGTCCCCCTCGGATCGCGACTGATCATGAGCGCACATGGTGTTGCCCGAAAGGTACGAGATCATGCTGCAGCCCGTGACCTAGATGTCTTTGATGCCACCTGTCCGTTGGTCACCAAGGTCCATGTCGAAGTCAGGAAGTTGGCTGCTGAGGGCATGGAGGTGGTGATGATTGGACATGCGGGCCATCCCGAGGTTGAGGGCACCATGGGCCAGCTCGACGGGGGCATCTATCTTGTGGAAGATGAGAGTCAGGCCGGCCGACTAAGGGTCCGGACCCCAGACCGGCTCGCCTATGTCACGCAGACCACGCTGTCGATGGATGACACCGATTCAGTGGTGAGGGAGTTGCGCAAACACTTTCCAAATATTCGCGGCCCCAAGGTGAGTGACATCTGCTACGCCACCCAGAACCGTCAAGATGCGGTCAAGCTCATGTCGGGCCAGGTTGACGTGGTGTTGGTCGTTGGAAGCAAGACCAGCTCGAACACCAATCGGCTGCGCGAGGTGGCCGAGCGGCATGGGGTTCCAGCCCACCTCCTAAACGGTGCAGAAGAGCTCATTCCTGCCTGGCTTGAGGGCAAGCAGAGGGTGGGGATCACAGCCGGAGCCTCTGCGCCGGAGGCCCTCGTTCAGGGTCTTGTTCTGGCCGTAAAGGCACTCGGCGCCACCTCGGTGAGGCGATTACCCGGTGCCGAGGAGACCATCCGCTTTCCGCTGCCAAAGGGGCTGTCCTGAGATCAATTAACATCGTTGTCGATGCACCGTGCCGGTGTAGCTCAGATGGTAGAGCAGCGCATTCGTAATGCGAAGGTCGAGGGTTCGATTCCTTTCACCGGCACCACTGCAAGTGTGACGACGCTCAGGGCCTCTTGAACTGCTTTCGGAGTTCTTCGCAGGGATCGGGTCGCTCCAGACGAGGTGTCTGCCAAGTTGCATCAAAGGTGGTGGTGTCTTTAAGGGGGGCCTCGATGAATCCAACGGAGATGACCCTGAGGGCGGGATGAGTCGCCCGAAGAACCTGAGGAACCCCATAGTCCTTGCGAGCATGCCCATTGCCGAGCAGCACGATCGATGGGGCCCTCTGCTGCGCCACCACGGCCATGCTGGCATCTCTGAGGCGTTGGGCCGATCGTATGCTGCCGATGTGTTCCTCAGGCAACATTCCGCAGTGGCCCACTCTGAGGTCTTCATCGAGCCTGGTCTGGGCGCCACGGGAGAGCGGGGCCCGGTTTAGGATCTCGAGCAGGTTGGCGGGTGGCGGGTTGCGAAGTTGTTCCCTGCCGAGGTTTGCGCCCCAGAGGTCCAGACCGAGGGCATCACTGGTGTCAATGAGTGGCTTGTGGATTGGCCAGCGCCAGCCTTTTTGATCAAAGCCGGCTGCCTCCAAACGTCTGAGCTGCGTCTCTGGGCTGCCAGGCGTCATCTTCTCAGGGGCATTTAGGTGTTCAACCACCACCTGAAAACCACGCTCAGAGAGCAACCGCAGGAGCATGGCGCGGAGGTCGTGATGTTGGGGATTGTCATGAAACTCACCAAGGAGCAGGACGTCTGCGGTTTTTAAAAAGGCGATGAGTTGCGCCTGCGTGGCGGGCTGTCCCCCGATCTCAATGTGGCCGGCGGCAGCGTCGGTGGCGTCGGTGGCGACGGTGGCATTGGGGGCATTAGGGACATTGGTGACATTGGTGGCATCGGCAGGCTGATGCAAAAGGCTGGCCCCGCAGACCAGCATCACCGCGAGTCTCAAGGCGCTGCGCGCTGCGCTACTTCTTTTCACGCTTCTCACGGCGCCACTCCCAGGGCGGGTTGGGGTCATTTTCTATCCAGAGCCCCTGTCTGCGGGCCTTGGCATTGTCTTCTGCCGCAACATAACGTTTGGCCGTCTCGGCAGGCAGGGTGCGCAGGTAACTTCGGTATGCCCAGGCGTGCCCCGATTCAATCTGTGCGAGATCCACATCAATGACAATCTCGCCGTTTGGGCCGGGCACGGGCACATAGACTATTCCCACAATGCGCCCGTAGCGATCTTTGTCGACCACGCTCACCCTCACCTCTTTCCCGAAGACCAGGTCTGACAAATTCCGGCGACTCGACTGGCCAAAGGATTGGCTGCGCTCTGGGGCATCGATGCCGGCGAGTCGGACCTTTACCTGGCGGTTGTCCGAGGCCAGGACTGTGATGCTGTCCCCGTCAGAGACAGCCACCACCCTGCCGAGGATTTCGCTGGCCGACAGTCCAAAGGACAGTAGAAAGCCACAAAAGAGAATCAGCCAGGCGGGGGATGTTCGGAACATGCTGAGAGTTTACTGGACTGTCTTTTCCCGCATGGGCAGCATGTCAACTGCAGCAGCAGATCTTGCTTGTGTGATGCAATTCACAATCTTGAGGAGTCTAGACATGCCAGACATTAAATCGACAGAAGTGCTCACGGTGCTCTACGACGGCGCCTGCCCGCTCTGTCGCCGTGAGATTTCACATGTTCAGAATCTAGCAGCCACACGGCCAGAGAGCGCCTTAAGTTTTGTGGACATCAGCGCTGGCTCGGCATCAGAGGCTCGTTACGCGGCTGATCGCGAGGTCCTATTGGCCCGTTTCCATGTCCAACGAGAGGACGGTTCTCGACTGAGCGGGGCCGCTGCCTTTGTTGCCATGTGGGCTCGGCTGCCCGGGTGGCGCCTGATCGCCAGGATTGCTCGGCTGCCCGGCGTCCTGGTGATGTTGGAATGGGCCTATCTTGGCTTTCTTCGTGTGAGGCCCCTCTTGCAGTCGTTTACGCGTCGAATCTGCAGCGACCGCACCTGTTGATCCCCACACCGACCCGGGCTGCTGGTTTAACGGCCCTCGAGGCCTTTGGCCCTGGAATGGGCGCGCGCTACACCGATGGCCGCAATTACGATCGCGGGCCAGGCCGACACACGGCGGTCTCAAGACTCTCACCCTATCTGCGGCGCAGGCTGATCCTCGAGCAGGAGGTGGTGTCCGCTGCGGTCGCAATGCATGGGGAAGCGGCGGCTGAGAAATTTATTCAAGAGGTCTTTTGGCGATCGTATTTCAAGGGCTGGCTCGAGCATCGTCCGCAGGTCTGGGCGGCTTACCGAGACGGCCTTGGAGCCGACACCGATCGGATGGCGGGCAATTCCGTTGGCCGGCGCCGTCTGGAGCAGGCACTGGCTGGTCAGACTGGCCTTGACTGCTTTGATGCCTGGGTCTGCGAGCTGCGAGAAACTGGGTATCTTCACAACCACGCACGCATGTGGTTTGCCTCGATCTGGATCTTCACCTTTGAGCTTCCTTGGCGTTTGGGGGCCGATTTTTTCTATCGCCACCTGCTCGATGGTGATGCCGCCTCAAACACCTTAAGTTGGCGTTGGGTGGCTGGGCTCCACACTCGAGGCAAGCCCTATGCAGCCAGAGCCGACAACATCCGAAAGTTCACTGGTCAGCGCTTTAATGTGCGGGACGAGGACCTTGCGAAGGTTGATTGCGGGCTAGAGGATGAGGAGCCGCAGGGCCTGCCCAATGCGCAACCCCTGAGGACCATCAAGAGAATGGATCCAAATCGGCCTACCCTGCTTCTCATCACGGATGAGGATTGCTCACCAGAGGCCCTTGAAGGATTCTGCGGGCCATCGATCGTGGCCGCAGCCACCCTGGAGACGGGTCATTTGCGGTCCTCGGGACCGGTGGCAGACCTTGTGCTGTCTTTTGAGCGTGGTGCGCTTGGAGATGCGGGGTTGCGTTGCGGCCTGCCTGTCACACCGCTGTGCATGGGTCGAGCGGAAGAGATTGTGGCGTTGGCCCAGCGTCATGGGGCCACCCAGATCCTGACTGCCTACCTGCCCGTTGGCCCGGTGCAAGACCACCTTCTTGGGATGTCAGCTGTGTTTGAGGCCAACGGATTAACACTCTGTGAAGGGCGTCGGCGTTGGGATGACATGGTCTGGCCCCATGCCACTGCTGGTTTCTTCAAGGTCAAGCAGCAGATCCCTCGCTTTGTGCGGGTGGGTCTAGAGACTAGAATATTAGAAGCTTCTGGCACCCGGCCAGCAGACGCCATCTAAGGAAACGAGTCATGCTCTTTAAGGTCAACGAGAGTGATGAGATGACCGAGTATCTCGATTTCGAATCCATCCAAGAGGTGGGCGTGGGGGTTGTCTCGGTTGAAGAACTCCAAGATTTTTCATCCCCTCACAAGACCTCGTCAGGTCTGAGGTTCCGCTCCATGCGGGTGCGAGCAGAATACGATCCTCAACGTTTCATGCGCCGACAGCTCGGTAAATTTGCCTGCTCCGAGGCCATGGGCGGTGGCGAAGTCGTGCTCTCAGACGACAAGCAGGCAGAGTGGACCCCAATTCCTCGGGACTCCACGCAGCACCACAACCTCAAGGCGCTGGAAAAAGCCCAGAAGCTGGGATTCTGGTGAGGCAGCCTTAGGTCGCCTCGAACATTCCCTCTGGTGAGGCAGCCTTAGGTCACCTCGAACATTCCCATCAGGCCGTTGCTCTGATGCTCAAGCACATGGCAGTGGATCATCCATCGCCCCGGCTCATCTCCCCTGAGGGCAATCGAACGTTTCTCCCCCGGTCTTAGCAGGACGGTGTCCCGCAGCGGGCCCTCGGTGGCCGAGCCGGCAATGTCCTGAAACACGACCCCATGAAAGTGCATGGGGTGGAACCATGCAGTCTGGTTGTTGAGATCGATGCGCACGGTTTCGCCGCGCTTGAGCTCAAAGGTTGGCACATGATGGCCGTGGTCGTTGTGTTCTTTTGGAGAGAGCCCATTGAGCCGCCAGATGGCGTCTGGTCTGGCCACGGGGCTGCGAGCACCACCCTCGATGAGCATGGGAATCACGCGGGTCTGGCTCGACAGGGCAGGCCGCTCTACTGGGTTGGCTGGCAGCCCAGAGGGAGCCTCGCGCATGGCGCTGCCTGCGGAGGCCACGGCGCTCTTGAGGCTCGCAAGGAGGTACGCCTGTCTGGCATAGAAATGGTCCTCGATGCGAAGGCTGCCGCTGGCGGGAACGTCGACAATGAGGTCTGCCCGCTGTCCTGGTGCCAGAACGAGGTCTGCGCGCAGTCGCTCAACCGGCGTGGGATGGCCGTCGATGGCGATGAGCCAAGGCGTGGCGCCGAGAAACCGCAGGCCGAAGATTCTTGCGCTGCTCGCAGCAATCAGGCGAAGCCGAATGCGTTGATTCGATGGCAGTAGAAAGTCGGTCTCGACATTCCCATTGATCATCACCACATTGCCGATGCGGCCGGCATGGGCGGCATCGTGTCGGCTCTGGAAGTCGTTGGCGATCTGGCTGGCATCGTCGATTCTCAAGTCGGACAGCACCCAGGTGATGTCTTGGTCGACCCCTATGGGCCTGGATTCCTCGACGATCAACGCCCCCACAAGGCCCCGGCCCAGTTGGCCGCTGCTGTTGTAGTGCGGGTGGTACCAGAAGGTTCCAGCATCCGGACACCGAAAGCGGTACTGGAACGTCTGGCCAGGGGCGACAGCCGCCTGCGTCAGGCCGGGCACCCCATCCATGGCATTGGGAAGTCGAATGCCGTGCCAGTGAATGGTGCTCGGTTCGGGCAGCGCATTGACAAAGTTCGCATCGAGTTCGGCACCCTGCGCGATGCGGATCTCTGGGCCAGGAAGTTGTCCATTGAAGGTCCAGACGCTGGTCGGTGCGGTGCCAGGCGGGCCAATCTGAAGCTGGGCGGTCTGGGCGGACAGCGTCATCGACGACCTCGTCGCCAGGGCATGACGCTGAGGGCCGAGGAGGCCTGCCAGGGCGGCTGCCCCGCTGGCCTGAAGGAGTGATCGTCTGTTCATAAGGCCGTTGTTCAAAGAGGAGAGCCTTTATGATGAACACCTCTAGACCTTTTGAACACCAAAACCATGTCGATTCGAGAAATTGTCTCCACCACCGGCGCGCCCTCGGCGATCGGCACCTACTCGCAGGCGGTTCGGGTGGGTCAGATGGTCTGGCTGTCCGGTCAGATTCCCCTGGACCCAGAGACCATGACGCTGGTGGGCGACAACACCCCCGAGGGCATTGCCATGCAGATTCATCAGGCCTTTCGGAATTTGGCTGCGGTGGCTGAGGCAGCGGGTGGCTCGCTCAACGACGCTGTGAAGGTCAACCTCTACCTGACGGACCTCTCTCATTTCGGCAAGGTCAATGAGATCATGGCGAATTACTTCGTGCCGCCTTACCCTGCCCGCGCGGCCGTGGGGGTGGCCAGCCTGCCCCGGGGTGCGGCCTTTGAGGCAGAGGCCGTCTTGATGCTGCCCGGCTAATCCTCTCGCATGGCCACCAGCCGAGGGTCTCCTGCCTGGCCGGAAGGCTTTCGAAAGCTCGGGCTGCTGCGCCCAATTGATTTGCTGCTGCATCTGCCCCTGCGCTATGAGGACGAGTCCCGTGTCTGGTTGCTCTCGGAGGTGGCCTCGGGTCAGTCGGTCCAGGTCCAGGTTCAGGTGGTGTCTGCCAAGGTTGTCTTCAAGCCAAAGCGCAGCCTCATGGTCACCGTGCGAGATGATTCGTCGCAGGCCAGTCTTCGATTTATTCATTTCAATCAGGGCATGGTTCAGTCTTTCTCACCCGGTCGAGAGATCCGCGTGCTCGGGGAGGCCAGGCGCTCGATGGTCGCCATTGAATTCATTCATCCCCGCATCCGATCGGGCTGGCTCACACCAGAGGGATTGCTCGAGCAGCCTCTCGTGCCCGTCTATCCGACCACCCAGGGGCTGGCCCAGGCGGTGATTCGCCGACATGTTCAACGCGCACTCGAGACGGATCTGCCGGAAGAATGGATTGCGGATGAGACCCTGAAAAGACTCAACCTCAGCCCGCTTCCAGATGCGATCAGGCGGCTCCATCAACTCCCCGTGGAGCCCGGACAGCAGTCGATTCGCTCTGCCATTGAGCGCGGTGAGGGCGCAGAGTGGGACAGGCTGCGTCTCGATGAACTCCTTGCCCAGCAGGTGGCACTCAAACACGCCCGCCAACGACGGGCCAATCATCTGGCGCCAGCTCTAATGGA
Organism: Burkholderiaceae bacterium; assembly: GCA_018401615.1. Classification (GTDB taxonomy): domain Bacteria; phylum Pseudomonadota; class Gammaproteobacteria; order Burkholderiales; family Burkholderiaceae_A; genus Hahnella. Next base: position 45,463 of record JAGYKN010000003.1, on the reverse strand, counting down.
TGCAGGCGGAATGGTCCAGCAACTCATGGCTCGTCTGCCATTTACCCTCACAGCCGCGCAGCATCGGGCATGGAAAGAGGTGGCCGCTGATCTCATCTTGCAGCGGCCTGCCCATCGGTTGATTCAAGGCGATGTGGGGAGCGGCAAGACCGTGATCGCTGCGCTGGCAGCCGCACAGGCTGTGGGGTCCTCTCATCAGGTGGCTGTGATGGCGCCCACTGAAATCTTGGCGCAGCAACTCTTTGCAAAGATGACCGAATGGTTTGATCCGCTCGGGGTTCGGGTGGTCTTCCTAAAGGGAGGTCTGGGCGCAGCAGAGCGGCGCAGCAGGCATGCCGAGTTGGCGTCTGGCGAGGCGCAGGTGGTTGTGGGAACCCATGCCTTGATTCAGAAAGACGTCGTCTTTCATCGGCTTGGTCTCTCAATTGTCGATGAGCAGCATCGTTTTGGGGTTGCACAGCGACTGGCGCTTCGAGAGGGCAGCCCACATGTCTTGGGCATGTCTGCCACCCCCATTCCTCGCAGCCTTGCCATGACTTTTCTTGCTGACCTTGATGTCTCGGTGGTCGATGAGCGTCCCCCAGGGCGACAGCCCATCCGAACACGGCTCCTGTCTCAATCTCGACGAGAGGAGCTTGTCGAGCGCCTGCTCTCCTTTATTGAGTCGCAGGGACAGGCCTACTGGGTCTGCCCGATCATTGATGAGCAGGCCGATGCAGAGCGAGCCCTGGTGGCACTCTCTCAGACAGAGGCATGGCTGCGCCCGCTCCTGGGTGAGCGCATGGCCGTTGTTCATGGCCGTCTGCCAGCAGCCCAGAAGGCTGCTGAGATGGCCCGCTTTGCATCTGGGTCGGCATTGGTCTTGCTCGCCACGACCGTGATTGAGGTTGGGGTGGATGTCCCCCAGGCCAGGCTCATGGTCATCGACCATGCTGAGCGTTTTGGCCTTGCTCAGTTGCACCAATTGCGCGGCAGGGTGGGTCGGGGGGAGGGGCAGAGCACCTGTATCTTGCTGTTCGAGGAACCGCTCTCGGATCTCGCGCGTGAGCGGCTGCGAGCACTCTATGAGACGGACGATGGCTTTGAATTGGCCAACCGAGATCTGGCCATGCGCGGCCCGGGCGAATTACTGGGCGTGCGACAATCCGGAGAGCCTGGGCTTCGCCTCAGTGACCTCACCCGAGATCACCGTCTGGTGGCTTTTGCAGTCTCTTGGGGTGCCCAATACGAGGCGAAAAAAGACTTGAATCCCCAATCAATCCTTGGCCTTCTTGATCGGTGGGCCTATCGTGCGGAACATTACCTAACCAGTCTCTGATGAGGGTTTTGGCATGACGTTGACAGAACTTCGATACATCGTTGCCGTGGCCCGCGAGCGGCACTTCGGGCGCGCGGCAGATGCATGTTTCGTGAGTCAGCCGACCCTGTCGGTGAGTGTGAAAAAACTCGAGGGAGAATTGGGCACGCAGATCTTCGAGCGAGGCGGCTCAGAGGTGAGCCTCACGCCGATTGGCGATCGACTGGTGGTTCAAGCACAACGTGTGCTCGATGAGGTCGCGATGTTGGGCCAACTTGCGGCCCAAGGGCGTGACCCCTTGCTTGGTCCCTTGAAGGTGGGCGTCATCTACACCATTGGGCCCTACCTGCTTCCACGAATCATCAAGCAACTCATCCGCAAGCATCCCGAGATGCCCCTGATCCTCTCGGAGAACTACACGATCAAGCTCCTCGAACAGCTTCGAACCGGTGAGATCGATGTGGCGATTCTGGCCGAACCATTTGATGCAGCTGGTCTTGATATCCTGCCGCTCTATGACGAGGAATTTCTAATTGCGGTGCCAAAGGGCCACGGCTGGGAGGCACGTGGCAGCGTGCCGCCAAATGATTTGAAGGCTGAGACCATGCTGCTCTTGGGGGTGGGCCACTGCTTTCGAGACCAGGTCTTAGAAGTCTGCCCCGAGGCTGCACGGCTGTCGCAGAGTTCTGCTGGTATCCAAAAGACATTCGAGGGCAGCTCTCTGGAGACGATTCGTCATATGGTGGCCTCGGGCCTTGGGATCACGGTCTTGCCGAAGATGGCGGTGCTCTCGGCCCCGACCGACCCACTGCTCACCATGCTCTCCTTTGCTGACCCCATCCCCACGCGTCGCGTCTCGTTGATCTGGCGAAAGAGTTTCGCAAGACTGCCTGCTGTGGAGTGTCTTCGCGACATCGTGTTGTCGGTGGACCTTCCTGGCTGCACCAAGCTTGCCAAGCCGTCTAAGCCATCTAAGAAGACCAAGTCGGGAGGGGCCACCTGACCATGGCGATCACGACCATGGAAGGAGTGATTGGCAGGACGCCCCTGGTGAGTCTTGCCCGCATCGCGGGCGCCGAGCAGGCCAGACGTGGCAATCTCATCCTTGGCAAGCTCGAGGGCAATAATCCGGCCGGCTCGGTGAAGGATCGGGCAGCGATCTCCATGATCACGCGTGCCGAACTCAGGGGCGAGATTGCACCTGGGGACACCCTGATCGAGGCCACCAGTGGCAACACCGGAATTGCGCTTGCAATGGCCGCGGCCATTCGTGGCTATCGGATGGTGCTGATCATGCCGGAGAACCTCTCTCTGGAGCGCCGACAGTCCATGAAGGCCTATGGCGCCGAGCTCCTGCTGGTGACCCAACAGGTGGGCATGGAGGGGGCCAGGGACCTGGCCCTCGAGATGGAGGCCCAGGGCAAGGGCAGGGTGCTCAACCAGTTTGCCAACGACGACAATTGGTTGGCCCATTACGAGGCCACCGGCCCTGAGATCTGGCGTGACACCGAGGGGCGGGTGACACATTTTGTCTCTGCCATGGGCACAACGGGCACCATCACGGGGGTCTCACGGTATCTAAAAGAGCGCAATCCGGGGGTTCGGATCATCGGGGCACAGCCATCAGATGGCTCTTCGATTCCTGGAATTCGGAAATGGGCGCCAGCCTACGTTCCTGCCATTCGACAGAAAGCATTCATCGACCAGATTGAGGAGATCACCCAGGCCGATGCCGAGGAGATGGGTCGGGAACTTGCAAGGGTGGAGGGCCTGTTCTGCGGCCCCTCTGCTGCAGGAGCCGCGCTCATTGCCATGCGGGTGGCTGCTCAGCTTGAGAACGCCACGGTGGTCTTTATTGTGTGCGATCGGGGGGATCGGTATCTCTCGATGGGGATCTTCCCGGGGTAGGACTCAGATCCGGTGAGAGGGCCAGCCCAGGCAGCATTGAGATCCTCGGGCTCAAGATGATTGCTCCTCGAATGTGCGGGTTCTCACCCCCGGGGCAGCGTCTAGGGAAACCCCTGAGTCGCAGCCCGTCGGGTGAAAGTGATAAGGTTGCGGGGTGGTCTTAAATTCCTTGTCACGTTTTGACTAGAGTTAACTTTTAAAAGGAGTCCCAAGATGAAATGGACAACGCCTGCGTTTACAGATCTGCGCTTTGGCTTTGAAATCACCATGTACATTGCCAATCGTTAAGGCAAAATGGATCCGAAGGGTGCACGCGTGTAACAGCCGTGCACCCTTCTTCTTTTTGTAATCCCCCAATCCTATGCTCATACAGGTTCTCGGCTCTGCTGCTGGTGGTGGCTTTCCTCAATGGAACTGCAATTGTGCAAATTGCGGAGGGTTTCGACGAGGCACAGTCAGGGCGACATCCAGAACACAGTCCTCCATTGCCTTGAGTCAAGATGGTGAAGATTGGCTCCTGGTAAATGCTTCCCCCGACGTCCTCACCCAGATCGCCCAGACGGCCGCCCTGCAGCCTAGCCGCTCCACCCGAGACAGCAGAATCAAGGCCGTTCTCCTCATGGATGCCCAAATTGACCATGTGACCGGACTGCTGATGCTCAGAGAGCGCGACTCGCCGCTGCCCATCATGGCCACTGAGGAGGTCTTTTCGGACCTTGGTTCCGGATTTCCCATCACCGCCATCCTGTCGCACTACTGTGGTGTGGCCCCTGTCACCCTGCCGCTTGATGGGCCTGCCCCCGCCATCGACGGCATGCCGGAGATAGGTCTTCAGGCAGTTGCCTTGGAGTCAAAGCCACCCCCGTATTCACCTCATAGGAGCCGTCCTCGGGTTGGGGACAACATTGGCCTTCTCATCACCAACCGGTTAAATGGCGCCAGGGCATTCTATGCACCTGGGCTTGCGACTGTCTCCCCCGTCCTACTGGAGCACATGGCGACATGCCAGGTGGTCATGGTTGATGGAACCTTCTGGACAAATGATGAGATGAGCCGCCAGGGCCTCTCTCGGAAATCAGCCCTCGACATGGGACACCTTCCGCAGAGCGGAGAGGGCGGAATGATCACCCAACTAAGCCGCCTCCCAGGCCACGTTCGCAAGGTTCTCATCCATATCAACAATACAAATCCGATCCTCATAGAAGACTCCGCAGAGCGCCGAGAGCTAGACGACCACGGCATCGAGGTCGCCTTTGATGGCATGGCACTGAGTCTTTAGAGGCTGGTTTTATGATTCTTTATCAGACCCATCAGACCCAATAATGGAATTAGCCACCACATCGCCTGTACCTGATCAGGATCAAGCACCCTGGACTGCCGTCGAGTTTGAGGCCCAACTGCGCGAGAGGGGCAAGGCATATCACATCCATCACCCATTTAATGTCCGTCTGAACTCGGGCGAATGCAGCCCCGAAGAGATTCGCTGCTGGGTCGCCAATCGGTTTTACTACCAGAGCTGTATACCCAGAAAAGATGCTGCAATTCTGGCAAACATGCCGGACCGTGAGCACCGACGAGAGTGGATAAAGCGCATCCTCGACCACGACGGCAGTGGGCACTATAGTGACTCCTCAGCTGGTGGGCTTGAGGCGTGGACAAAGCTAGGCGAGGCTGTCGGAATACCTCGTCATGAACTCTGGTCACTCTCTGGGGTTGCACCGGGCGTAAGGTTTGCCTGCGACGCCTACGTTAATTTCGCGCTCCAGTCTGCCTGGCAGGAGTCTGTCTGCTCCTCTCTGACCGAGATGTTTGCTCCCCAGATCCACAAAGACCGCCTGGCCAGCTGGCCCAAGCACTATCCGTGGATCCAGTCAGCTGGGATGACCTACTTTCGGAGTCGGATCCCGCTTGCGGACAGAGATGTTGAGCATGGTCTTCGTGTGACCCTTGACTATTTTCAGACCCGTTCCCAGCAACACCGGGCCCTCGATATTCTGCAGTTCAAACTCGATATCCTTTGGTCAATGTTGGATGCCATCGAGCAAGCTTGTAAATGACTCAGTTGCCGCTGCACCCCACCTTATCGAGGCAGTTTCGCCTGCAGTTTGAGCCCGCTCAGGATAGATGGGTCCTGCTCTACCCCGAGGGAATGGTCCAGCTAAACCAGAGTGCGGCCGAGGTACTCAGACGTTGTGACGGAGCGCATCAGGTTGGTGACGTCGTCAGGGAGCTCGAGACAGTCTTTGAGACCCAGGGCATTGAGCCAGAAATAATCTCGCTGCTAGAGGAGGCGCATCATCGTGGCTGGATTGAGTGAGTCAGCCGGGCCCGAAGCTGTCGCCTCTGGACCACCGCTCTGGCTGCTGGCAGAACTGACCTACAAATGCCCGCTGCATTGCGTTTTCTGCTACAACCCCATTCAGTTCGCATCCCTAAAGGACGAGCTCTCCACCGCACAATGGGTCGATGTCATCACCCAGGCTCGCAGCCTCGGTGCCGCACAGCTTGGTTTTTCCGGTGGAGAACCCCTGATAAGAGATGACCTTGAGGAGATCGTGCAGGAGGCCCACCGCCTTGGCTTCTACACCAATCTCATCACGTCTGGCATTGGACTCACCAAGGCACGCGCCCGGCGCCTAAGAGATGCAGGGCTGGATCATGTTCAGCTCTCATTTCAAGATTCCACGAAGGAGCTCAACGACTTCCTGAGTCATACGAAGACATTCGCCCTCAAGCAGGAGGTCGCCAAGACGATCAAAGAATTCGGCTGGCCGATGGTCATGAATTGCGTGCTCCATCGACACAACCTTCCGCATGTTCGCCAGATCATTGACATGGCTGTGGAGCTCGAAGCGGAGTACCTAGAACTCGCAAATACCCAGTTTTATGGGTGGGCCTGGCTCAACCGAGACCAGCTCATGCCCACACGCGAGGCGCTTCAAACGGCCGAGGCCGAGGTGGCTGCGTACCGGGCAGAGCAGGTGGCCAGGGGCGGCCGCACCCAATGCAAGGTTCTGTTTGTTGTCCCCGATTACTATGAAGATCGTCCGAAGGCCTGCATGAATGGCTGGGGATCGGTGTTTATGACCATCGCGCCAGACGGACTGGCCATGCCGTGTCACAACGCACGCGACCTGCCCGGCCTCCTCCTGCCAAACGTCAAGGACATGCCCATCTCGGAAATCTGGAAGAGCAGCTCGGCCTTTAATCGATTTCGGGGGGAGAGTTGGATGAAATCGCCTTGCCGTGACTGTGATGAGCGGCACAAGGATTTCGGCGGTTGTCGGTGCCAGGCCTTTCTCATCACGGGAGATGCCAGCGAGGCTGATCCGGTCTGCAGCAAGTCGGAGCACCATGAAAAGGTGATCAGCATCGTTGAGAGGGCCCAAGATCGGCGTGAGTTCCCCGTCGTCTTTCGGACCCGTGAAGAGTCGTTGGTCAGGCAGTTGCAGGATTAATTCCTGCGCCCCGCTCACGCTACCTTGACCAACCCCGTTGTGGATCGTAGCCACGCTTGGCCACCGCAAAAAAGACCGCAAGACAGACGACCATAACGGCCCATGAGAGAAGGTTGATCTGGCCGTGCAGGGCGTATCGAATGGCCTCGACAGCGTGGCTAAAAGGGTTGAACCACGCAGCCGTTGCAAGCCAGACTGGCTTATCACTCTCAGCCCCAAACAAGGGATACAGGGCCGGACTGATAAAAAACATTGGAAAAATAACGAAATTCATTGCACCGGCGAAATTCTCGATCTGCCGAACATAGACTGATAAAAGAAGACCGAAGGCACCAAGGAGCGCCGCAGACACGACCAGCGTTGCAAACAGAAGGGGAATGTCTACGAGGTTGGTGTGGATGCCAAAGAGCAGGGTGATCAGCAGAAAAAGGGCCATCTGCAGAACAGACAGGACAGTCGAGGCAACCAACTTAAAGGCGAGCAACCAGCCGCGGGCAAGCGGCGCAATCAACAGGAGTCTCATCAGGCCCATCTCTCGGTCATAGACCATCGAGAGTGAGCTCTGCATTCCGTTGAACAGGGCAATCATGCCCAGCAGGCCTGGGAGAATGTATTCCTGATAAGTGACATCAGCCGTATACGGTGGTTGCGCAAGACCATCAACCACCTGATGGAAGCCGGCTGCGAAAACAACAAACCACAGCAGGGGTCGAACCAGTGCTGACCCGAGCCGGGCAGGCTGACGGACAAAGCGTCCGAGCTCTCGCCCCACCACGCCGCGGAGAGCTCGCAGGCAGTGAAGGGCGAATGTTTTTTCTTGTGTCGACACGCTCATGGACAAGCGTTTAACCCCTTAGGCGAGAGCGGACCTTATTATGAACACTCTGAAAACAATTTCGTTCGAGGGGTAGACATGAAGGCAGGTACCGCTGTCCAGAGAGCCCCCGCCTCAAAACCACTGCTTCGGGCCTCAGGCCTGAAAAAAGCCTACTCCGGCAGGGTGGCCATTGATGGCGTGAGCATTGACCTCTGTGCCGGTGAGATGGTTGCCCTCCTGGGCTCGAACGGCGCTGGTAAGACCACTCTGTTCCAGATGTTAACCGGCCTCTTTACACCGGATCTAGGTCAGATCGAGATTCTGGGCGTGGACATGGGTCGAAGGCCAGCCGATGCCCTCTCGCACCTCGGCGTGGTCTTTCAGCAGCCGGCACTCGATGTGGACCTCTCAGTCATGGATAACCTCCTCTTTCACACCGACCTGCATGGCCTTTCTCGTGGGCTTGCACGCGATCGCATTCTCAAAGAGTTGGGACTCTTCGGCCTTCAGGCCCAAAGCAGGGCGGTTGTTCGGAGCCTGTCTGGCGGCACTCGGCGCAAGGTTGAACTGGTCCGTGCCCTCTTGCACGAGCCTCATGTTCTTCTGCTCGACGAGGCGACGGTTGGTCTCGACCCTGCATCTCGCCAGCAGATTCTCGAGAAGGTGAGGGCGCTCTGTCGGCTAGAGGACAAATGCGCCCTCTGGGCCACTCACCTCATCGAGGAGGTGGGCATTGCCGACAGGCTCGTGCTCTTGGCAGGCGGTCGGGTCAGGTTCGACGGCTCAATCGATGAATTCATGACACTCCATGCCGGGCAGACGCTGCAGGCCGCCCTTCTTGGGCAGTTGGGGGCAGAGGCCTCTGCAGCTCAGATTAGCCCGCATTAGGGATAACAGCGGCGTCTATGGCCCGCAGTCGTCTCAGGCGCTCTGCGACTGTTGGGTGAGAGTGGTAGAAGCGCATATAGATTGGATCTGGTGTGAGCGTACTGGCATTGTTCCGATAGAGCTTTATAAGAGCACTGGCTAGGTCCTCGCTGTTGGCATGCTCACCTGCATAGGCATCCGCCTCAAACTCGTTTCGGCGAAGGTAACTGGCCAAAAACGGCGATATGAAGGGGGCAAAAAGGGGCACGACCAGCACCAGGAGAGCCAGGGTGAGGGCGGGATTTTGATCAATTGAGGATGGCGGAGTCACGCCGAGCCCGGTATAGAAACCGGGCGCATTGGCTGCAAGACTCAGACCAGCCAGGCTCACGCCAGTGAGCAAAAAAATGATGCCCAGGTATTTTGGGATGTGACGGCGCCGAAAATGGCCCAGTTCGTGCGCCAAGACAGCATCAATCTCTGCTGGCGAGAGCAGAGACAAGAGCGTGTCAAAGAAGACAACCCGTTTTGACGGGCCCAGCCCCGTAAAGTAGGCATTCCCGTGGCTGCTTCTGCGGCTGCTGTCCATTACAAAAAGGCCCTTAAACACAAAGCCGCAGCGCCTCATCAGTGAGTCCACTCTGGACTGTAGAGATGGATCACGCAGCGGTTTAAAGTCGTTAAAAAGGGGAGCAATGACTGCTGGGTAGACCTGTAACTGCAGCAAGATAAAGACCATCGTGAGTCCCCAGGCCCACAGCCACCAAGTCTGTCCCACCTCGCCCATGAGCCAGAGCCCCGCCGTGAGCGTTGGCAGACCAATGAGGGTGAGAAGGAGAAAGGATTTGACCCCATCTCCCATCCATAGGCGCAGGCTCCGGCGATTGAGGCCGAACCGATCTTCAATACGGAAAGTCGCCCACCACGACAGCGGCACGGTCAGGATGCGCCCGACGAGGATAAAACTCACCAAAAACATCACTTGTTGCAGGAGGCCAGTGCCCAGAAAACGCTCAAGAGCGGTATGAAGAAGGCCTAGGCCCCCGACAATCGTCCAGCCGAGAAAAAATAGGGCCGACAGGAGGGCTGATGCCAGCATGAACTGTGTTCGCGAGACGGTGTAGTCCGCCGCCCGTTGATGATCGGCCAGGGCCACATGTTTCTCAAAGGCAAGAGGCACTGTGTCTCGGTGACGCCGCACATGCCGAATCTGCCGAAGGCCCAACCAGAGGCGGATCATGAGTCCTGCGAGGAGCAAGAAAAGGGGGAGGAGAAAAAAAATATCCATCTAATTGAAGGCTAAACCATAAACGCCTTGGGGGTTCGATCAGGGTTTACGCGAATTTCACTCGAAGACCCTTGCTTTCTAAAATCAGCAGAGCACACTTTAGGTGAACTAAACAACGCAGCACGATCACAACGAGGAGATAAACAAAAATGAGAACGTCTTTTAAATTGGCAGTTGCATCACTGGGTTTTGCGGTGTCGGGGGGCTTGTTTGCAGCAGCCCCGAACCTCTCAGCCGACGTGGCGGTTGGCAAACTCGAACTTCCCTGGGACATGGCCTTCATGAAAGACGGCACCATGCTCTTTACGGAGAAGTGTCGTGGCCTATCGGTTCGAACATCTGCTGGCGCCATCAACAAGCTCCATGGCATCGGTGGCTCATCAGGCTACTCCTCATCGAGCCCAGATCTCTTTTGCGATGGTCAGGCCGGCATGATGGGTGTGGCAATCGACCCAGAGTTCGCCAAGAATCGGTTCATCTATGTCTACTCGAGCTCAAAGCTCAACGACAAGCTCTCGAATCGTGTCATGCGTTTTAAGCTCAGTGCTGACATGAAATCGGTCTCTGGTCGGACAGACATCGTTGGCGACATTGGCTACAAGCCTAAGGCATCCAAGCATCCATTTGGTGGGCCTGGCGCTCACAACGGCGGCCGCATTAAGTTCTCCCCAGCCGATGGCTTTCTCTACGTCACCACGGGCGACAATCACCTCGGAACGGGCCCGATGGACCCCAAGTACATCGGTGGCAAGGTGCTTCGAATTGACCGAGACGGCAAGGCAGCGGCAGGCAACAAGGCTCCTGCTGGATTCGATCCCAGGGTCTTCACATATGGCCATCGGAATCCCCAAGGCATTGCATTCCGCCCTGGCGACAACCGCCCGTTCACGGCAGAAAATGGTCCTTGGCACAGCGATGAAGTCACAGCGCTGACCAACGGCGGCAACGCTGGCTGGGATCCCCGTCCCAATGTGGGCGGCCGTAAAGACTGCCCAGACAACTATTGCGGCTACTCCCCCAATCAGATGGGTGCAATGGATCCGAAAGAGCGCGCAGCCTTCATGCCAATGACGGACCTAAAGACCTACCCCAACGCCATGAAGCCGGCCTGGAACAACAACGGTCTTTCTCAGGGCATGTTCTGCAACACATTCCTCTCCGGAGCGAAGTGGAAATCCTGGGATGGTCAGATGGTGGTGGGCTATGCAGGCATCGGCATCCACGGAACCCCAGTTGCCAACCGCATTGAGGTCTTAAAGATCAGTGCAGACGGCCTCAGCGCCACAAAATCGGATGTCTCCTGGCCCACCGCCGCAGGCCGCTTCCGTGCATGTGAGCAGGGTCCAGATGGCAACCTCTACGTCGCCCTTGAAGATGGTGGCTCCATCATTCGCGTCACACCGCAGTAAGGTTGTTTGAGTCCACGCGCTGCCCGATGTGGCAGCGCGTTTTTTATGAATAAACGGGGAAGCCTCTGATGCGCATCTCACTTAACATCCTCGTGTTTGCGTGTGTTGCAGGCAATTTCGGCCTCGCGCATGCGGACTACGACCTCGCTCAAGCCCGCAACTGCCTTGCCTGCCACAGCGTTGACAAGAGAAAGTACGGGCCCAACTTCAAGCAGATCGCTGAAAAGTACGGTGGTCAGGCTGGGGCCATTGAACTCGTGGCCAAAAAAGTCAAGTCTGGTGGCGCTGGGGTCTGGGGGGAATACGACATGATGCCGCCGCAACCGCAAGTCACAGACGACGAGGCCCGCATCCTGGCCGCCTACATCCTGTCGGTAAAGTAGGGTCGGCAGGCCAACTAGGGCTTGTGGGCGGCGCAGTGCTGGTTGAAGTAATTCTGGACAAATTCCTTCTTAATGATGCCGCGGTTCTCAAGTTTCTTGCCCTTGGTAAAGACCACGTTGTCGACATACTCCCTGAGTTCTTTCTTGTTCATCTCAGGGTAGTACCACCGATACCGACCCTCGAGGGCATTGGCCCAGGCTCGGTAATCTTGATTTGAAGCCTTTGCGGCGGCTGCACAGGTGGCCAAATCAATGGTGCCCAGAGGCGACTGATCCGGAATCCTCTTGCCCTGGGCCATTGGGTTGAGCACCAGATAGAAACAGACCACGCCTAGCGTCTTGACGAGTTGCACGGACAGGCCTTTGCTGGTTTGGTTTGGTGCCTCCGGCACGAATCGAACGTGCGACCCTCTCCTTAGGAGGGAGATGCTCTATCCACTGAGCTACGGAGGCCTACCACGTCATAACAATGTCTATCTTAAACTCGTTGGATGTTGCAGCACACCTCCCCGGCCACGCCTTGTCCAGACCCCCTTGCCGATGCGCGCCGCCTGTCGGTGGCACCCATGATGGATTGGACAGACCGACATTGCCGATTCTTCCATCGGCTCATCGCCCCGCGCGCGCTGCTCTACACCGAGATGATCACCACCGGTGCCATCTTGCATGGTGACCGCTCGCGGCTGCTTGACTTCAGCCAGGCTGAGCAGCCAGTGGCCCTGCAGCTTGGCGGCAGCGAGCCCAATGACCTGGCACGGGCTGCCCGTGTCGGTGAGGAGTGGGGCTACAGCGAGATCAACCTCAATTGTGGATGTCCGAGCGAGCGGGTTCAGCAGGGCGCCTTTGGGGCCTGTCTGATGCGTGAACCGGACCTGGTGGCCCATGCCGTGGCTGCCATGCAGGCGGCCGTTAAGATTCCCGTGACAGTCAAGCACCGCATCGGCGTGGACGACCAGGACGATTTTGAGTTTATTGCCCGGTTCGTGGAGCGCCTGTTCGCAGCAGGCTGCCGGGTCTTTATCGTTCATGCAAGGTCGGCCATCTTAAAGGGCCTCTCGCCCAAGGAAAATCGAGAGATTCCGCCCTTGCGAGGGCAGATCGTGCGCCAGCTCAAGGCCGCATTTCCCCAGGCCACTTTTGTGGGCAACGGCGGTCTCAAGAGCACCGAGCAAGCCCTCGAATGGATGTCACCCTCGGATGATCTGCCCGGCCTCGATGGCGTGATGCTTGGCCGGGCTGCCTATCACGACCCCTGGATACTGCAGCGCCTCTCGCAGACATTGTGGGCAGAGACCAACACAGCGGCACAGGCAGGCACGACGCGAGAGGCCATCCTGCCCGCACTCGAGGCCTACTTTGAGGCCCAGCTCAAAAGAGGGGTGCCCGGCAAGGCAATGGGTCGACACTGGCATGGGTTGTTCCATGGACAACCCGGCGCGCGTCATTGGCGCCGCGAGATCTCCGAGGGGGAGTCGCCCATGGCCATCTGGCGTCGGTATGCCTTTGCAGAGAGCCAATTTGCGCCTGCAACCAGCATCGAGAGCAGGAGCCAGCCTGCTGCAAGCCATCGTTCGGTGGACTCAAGGCTGACCACCCGAACCAGGGCCTCGCAGGCATAAAACCAGATCATCAGGGAGAGCCACTGCATGCTGAGCCTGCGGTGTCGCAAGAGGCCGGGCAAGACAAAAAGCAGGGGCAGGACCTTGAGCCACAGCAACGAGCCCTCTCGAATGGGATCCCACATGGCCTCCCAGGCAGCGCCATATAGGACCATGGCAATCACCAGACCGCTGTGAACGGGCCCCCAAGGATGCGGCAGCAGACCGCCCCTTGGCACGAAGGCGCCTGGATCGGCCGGCGTCATGGAGGGGAGGCGGCCTTGAGGGCCTGTGCGATCTGGGCGACTCTCCTTCCCTGCGCCTTGGCGAGCCTGCGTTCTTCATCGGTAACCGGACGCCGCCCGTCCCCTCCGGCGAGGTGAGAGGCACCATAGGGGGTGCCGCCCGACTGCGTGGCCGAGAGCTCGGGCTCTGAGTAGGGCAATCCCACAAGCACCATGCCATGGTGAAAGAGCGGCATCATCATGGTGATCAGGGTGGATTCCTGACCCCCGTGCAGGCTTCCCGTGCTGGTGAAGACGCCCCCGGGCTTGCCAACCAAGTCGCCAGCCAGCCAGCCTTGAATGGTGCCGTCGATGAAATACTTCATGGGGGCTGCCATGTTGCCGAATCGAGTGGGCGACCCAATTAAGAGGCCATCACAGTCTTTTAAATCGGTGGCCTCGGCATAGGGTGGACCCTGGGTTGGGACTGCCGGCTCGGTGGCCTCGTGGTTGGCCGATACGCCCGGCACCGTGCGCAAGACGGACTCGCACCCATCGACAGATTCCACCCCCTCGCAGCATGCCTCTGCAAGCTGTTGGGTCGCGCCGTACCGGCTGTAAAAGAGAACCAAGACGCGGGTCGAGGGCAGGCGAGTCGAGTTCATTGCCCATGATAACGAGAAAGGACCCGCCAACCTCCCCTTCTACCGTGGGGCTGGTGCTAGCATGAAAGGAATCAACGTTCATGCAGTGTCGCAAGACCCTGCAAAAGGGGGGCGCAATGAAGGTTCGTGAGATTTTGAAGGTCAAGGGCAGCATGCTTTTTACTGTTGGCCCAGACAGCCCGCTGTCTGATGCGGTGATCACCCTCGATGAGCAAGACATTGGCTCTCTGGTGGTGATGTCATCTGGTCATCTGGTGGGCATGCTCACATTCAGAGAGGTCAATCGCGTGATGGCCAATCGACTCCGTGAGAACCTGGCGGGTCCCACGCCAGCCATGGCAGACATTCCGGTGCGCGAGGTCATGAATGCGCGTCCGACATTGGCCAATCCAGAGATGACCGTGGATCAGCTTCGGGAGGTGATGAATGCCTGTGGTGAGCGGTACCTTCCGGTCATGGACGGCGATAGCCTCTTGGGTGTGGTCTCCTTTCGCGATGTCGCCCGAGCCGTGCTCGACGCCCAGAGCTTTGAGAATCAGATGCTGCGAGCCTATATCAAGGACTCACCGGGCGAAGAAGAGAAAGCTTGAGGATTCTGGTCTCAAACGACGACGGTTATTTCTCACCCGGCATCGAGGCCCTTGCCGGGGCCATGCGAGGATTTGGGGAGGTCACGGTCGTGGCGCCCGAGGCAGACCGCAGCGGGGCCAGCAATTCGCTCACCCTGGATCGGCCTTTGTATGTGCGGCAGTCGGCAAACGGGTTTTATTACGTCAATGGCACCCCCACCGACTGCGTGCATGTGGCGGTGACGGGATTCCTCAACGAAAGACCTGACCTCGTGGTCTCGGGCATCAACAACGGGCAAAACGTTGCAGAAGACACCCTCTACTCCGGCACCGTGGCCGCAGCCATGGAGGGGTTTTTACTGGGGATTCCAGCGGTGGCCTTCTCATTGGCAGATCGCGGCTTTGGTCAACTCGACACGGCGGTCCATGTCGCCCAGCGCGTGGTGGCCGGCCTGATACGACGACCATTCTCGGGGCCCTGCCTTCTAAATGTAAACATTCCCAACGTGTCCCTGGGCGATTTAAAGGGTTACCGGGTCTGCCGCCTTGGGCGCCGACACGTTGCACAGCCGGTCTTGAGGGTCTCCTCTCCTCGCGGAGAGCCCATGTATTGGGTGGGGGCGCCCGGGGCCATCAAGGAGGCGGGGCCGGGCACGGATTTTCATGCCCTGGCAAACGGGGAAGTCTCGATCACGCCGCTTCGGGTCGACCTTGGAGACGCGCAGACTGCGGAGGGACTCTCGGAGTGGCTCGAAGCCCTTCCATAAGGCCGGGCGACCCCGCGTTGCCCCGATCTCAAGCCGCTCCACCGAAGTGGGGCGCACGCCATGCAGCCGCTCCAGCAGGGTCTCAGGACGATAATCAAGGATTGGCCAGCGGGAGACTGAGGGAGCGAATGGTGGCGCGGCTGCGCCAACAGGGCATTGCTGACGATGCGGTGCTGCGGGCCATGGGTCAGGTGCCACGCCACCGCTTTGTCGATGAGGGGCTTGCGAGCCGAGTCTATGAAGACACCGCCCTGCCCATTGGCCACCAACAGACCCTCTCGCAGCCCTACGTGGTGGCAAGGTCCCTCTCGCTGGCAAGGAGCCACTGCCGTGCCGATGGAGATCGCAGCCGAGCCCTCGAGATTGGAACTGGCTGCGGCTACCAGGCCGCTGTCATGGCTGGGCTCTTTTCATCAGTGGTCTCGATCGAACGCATTGAGGGCCTGCATCGTGATGCGAGGCGCAACCTTGCGGCCTTGGCCTTGTCCAACCTGCACCTGATCCTGGGCGATGGGCTTGATGGCTGCCCAGAGATGGCCCCCTTTGACGCCATGGTGCTCGCAGCCGGGCTTGCCGACACACCGCTGGAATTGTTGCGACAATTGCAGGTGGGCGGCGTCATGGTCGGGCCGCTGGGCTGGCCAGACCAGCGGCTTGTTGTGGTGCGACGTTGTCAAGATGATGGCAATGCCGAGCCGACCTTTGAGCGATTTGAGTTTGATGCTGTTCAGTTCGTGCCGATATTGAGGGGAATTCAACGATGATCGAAGGCGCTGGAAATCGGAGGTGCATGCCACTGAGATGGGGGCTGGTCCTGGCCGCCACCCTTTTGGCTGGCTGCGCGCAATTTCAGCCGCCATCTCCGATTGAGTCCCGCAAGGTGGGCGCTGCTGGGCAGGCGCCCAAAGAGTTGCCAGCAGCACCTGCCGGATTTTATCGGGTCAAGCGCGGCGACACCTTGGTGGGAATTGCACTCGAACACGGCGTGGGCTGGCGGGAGTTGGCGCAGTGGAATCAGATTGCCAACCCCAACCTCATCGATGTCGGGCAGATGCTGCGCGTGCGAGAACCAAAGCCTGAGATGACCGCCCAGTCGAACCAACTGGCCCAGTCAGAGCCCATCAGCAGTGGCCCTTCGTCCATGCAGGTTCGCCCCCTTGAGGGCCGCGTCGTCGAGCCTTCTTTGCCCGATGTGATGAGTCCCCCGGGCGAGACGATCACCGAGGTGGCGCCGGCCCCCGAGGCTGCTGTGACCCCTGAGGCCTCGGTGGTGGCCAGTGCCCCCACCTCTGTTCCAACGCCAGATGCAGCGGCCCCGGCGCTCACCAACCTGCGCTGGGGATGGCCGGCAAATGGTCAGGTCATCACCGGATTCACAGAGGGTGGCAGCAAGGGCATTGCGATTGCCGGGGCACAGGGTGAGGCGGTCTTTTCGGCCGAGCAGGGGCGTGTGGTCTACAGTGGCAATGGCCTTCGGGGATACGGGAACCTGGTCATCGTGAAGCATCCAGATGACTTCATCACCGCCTACGCCCACAACAGGAGCATCCTCGTCAAGGAGGGCCAGACAGTCAAGCGGGGCCAGAAGATTGCCGAGTTGGGCATGTCTGATGCCGATAAGCCGATGCTCCACTTCGAGGTCCGCAGGGCTGGCAAGCCGATCGACCCCCTCAGCGTCTTGCCCACCCGCTAATTGACCCCGATCCTTGTTTTTGATCTTGAGACGATTCCCGATGTTGCGGGGATCCGCCGACTTGGCCTTGCCCCGCAGGGGCTCGACGATCGGGCCACGGTCTTGCATCTGCAGGCCGAGCGAGCAGCCAAGGGACAGGGCGAGTTTCTGCCGCATTATCTGCAACGCATCCTCACCATCGGGTGTGCTTTTCGAGACGACGATGGCTTTCGTGTTCGCTGTCTCGGAGATGGTCTCGGTGCCTCTGATGCCGAGGAGGCGCAGCGCATTCGGCAATTCTTTGGTTCGATCGAGCGACATGTTCCGCAGCTTGTGAGTTGGAACGGGGTGGCTTTGACCTGCCGGTCCTGCACCACCGTGCCATGGTCCACGGCTTGCCCGCCCCAATATTGGGATCAAGGCGATCACAACCGAGATTTCCCAAATACAACAACTACCAGTCGCTACCACAGTCGACATCTCGGACTCATGGATGCCCCGGCCAATTACAGGCCGTGCTAATGCCCCGCGTTGAACGCCATGGCCCAACTCTGCGGATTTCCCGGCAAGCTCGGAGAAGACGGAGCCCAGGTCTGGGAGGCATTTCTGATGGTCGCGCAGCCGGCATTGCGGCCTACTGTGAGACCGATGTGGTCAACACCTACCTCCTCTTTACCCGGTTTCAAGTCCTGCGGGGGCACCTCACGCAAGAGGCGGGGCGTGCAGAGTTGGAGGTGATTCGGGAGGCCCTTCGCGGTCGGATCGGACAGCCCTCAGAGCCCCTAAATGGTGAGCACTGGGGCCGCTTCCTCGAGGCCTGGCAACCCGACCACTAGGCATGGGCCGCAGAACCATTGGGGAGCCCAAGCCAATTCGGCGAATGGGCCCGCTCACAATTGAGTCGGTGGACATCGAGGCGCAGGGCATCGCCCGTCACGAGGGCAAGGTGGTCTTTGTGGCCGGCGCCCTGATGGGCGAAGAGGTCATGGTGGATGTCTTGCGTGAGCGCCCAAGTTACATCAAGGCACGGGCGGTGGTCTGGCTCAGAGAATCGTCAGATCGGGTCAAGCCTGCCTGCCCACATTTCGGGGTCTGCGGTGGCTGCAGCATGCAGCATGCCTCCGAGGCTACCCAGGTCGCCATCAAGCAGCGTGTCCTTGAAGACAACCTCTGGCACATTGGGCGGCTTCGGCCTCTGGAGATGCTCTCGCCATTGCGTGGCCCCGCACTGGGCTACCGAACCCGGGCTCGATTGTCGATGCGCTGGGTGGATCAGAAGGGCGGTCTGCTCATTGGGTTTCGAGAGCGAGCCAGCAGTTATGTCACAACCATGGACACCTGTCGGGTCCTGCACCCTCGGGCGGCCAGCCTTTTGCCCGCCTTAAAGCGTTGCCTGGGCGGGTTGTCCATTGCGCAGGCGCTCCCGCAGATTGAGTTGGCCGTTGGAGAGGGCAGGCAAGACAGCGCGCAGCGCGATGTCTTGGTCTGGGTCATTCGCAATCTGGTGCCCCTTCCCGCGGCCGATGAGGCCATGCTCCAGGCCTTCGCAGATGCGCAGCATGTGGTCTTTTGGCTGCAACCTGGCGGGCCAGCAACGGCTGCACCGCTCAATTGGCCGGGCAAAACCCAGGGTCAGGCAATGCCCGAGTTGGCCTACGACCTGCCCGCATTCGACCTCCACATGCCGTATTCGCCGGTCGATTTCACACAGGTTAACTTTCAGCTCAATCGGGCCCTGGTGACACGGGCACTCAGTCTCATGGACCTCCAGCCGGCACATCGGGTGGCGGACTTCTTCTGCGGCCTTGGAAATTTCTCCCTGGCCTTGGCCCGTCGAGCCAATGGCGTTGTGGGCTACGAGGGCAGTCTGGCCCTCACGCAGCGGGCCCTTGAGAACGCCTCGAGACATGGGCTTGGTCTTCGTTGCCAGTTTGAGGTGGTCAATCTCTTTGAGGTGGACCTTGGCTGGCTCAAGGGGCAGGGACACTTCGATCGGGCCCTGCTTGACCCTCCTCGTGAGGGCGCGCAGTCCCTCTGCGAGGCCTATGCAGCTTGGTCTCTTGAGGGGGGTGGTCCAGACCGAATGGTGATGGTCTCCTGCAACTCAGCCACCCTGGCTCGAGATGCCGCGATCCTCGTGCATCAGGGGGCCTGGCAGCTCGAACAGGCTGGCATGGTCAACATGTTTCCACAGACAGCCCATGTGGAATCGATTGCGGTCTTCAAAAGAAAACCGGCCGAGACATGACGCCATCGGCCGGCGGGAAATGCTGCGGCAAGCCGCCCGAGCGGGTTAGTCGCGGCTGCCGCCACCAAAGAGCGACATGAGCAACACCACCAGATTGGTAAAGATGTTGTAGACACTGAGGTAGACCGACAGCGTGGCGCTGATGTAATTCGTCTCGCCACCGTTGATGATGCGCTGCAGATCGACCAGCAGAAACACCGAGAAGATCACCACTGCCAGCAGCGAGATGGTGAGCATGAGGGCTGGCATCTGGAGCCAGATGTTGGCAACCGAGGCCACGATGAGCAGGATGACGCCCAGAAAGAGGAATTTGCTCATGCTGCTCAGGTCTTTCTTGACGACCGTTGCGAGCGAGGCCATGCCAAAGAAGATCACCCCGGTGCCGCCAGCGGCCACGGCGATGATCTGCCCGCCGTTGCCCATCCCCAGGGCGGCGCTCAGGATGCGAGAGAGCATCAGGCCCATGAAGAAGGTAAAGCCCAGCAGCAGGTAGACCCCTACGATGCTGTGCTTGGTCCGCTCAATGCCGTAGAAAAAGGCAAAGGCGATGCCCAGAAACAACATCATGCTGATGAGCGGGCTGCCCTCAAACAGCGAGAAGCCCATGGACATGCCGACCCAGGCGCCCAAGACGGTGGGCACCATGGTGGCGGCCAGCATGAAATAGGTGTTCCGAAGGACACGGTTTTGGGCCGTTGTCTGGACACGGCCGCTGGACTGAACGTCGTTTAGTTGCGGAAACATTGCGTTTTTTCTCCTTTAAGAGATAAGAAACCAACCCCTATAATCTCAGGTTTGGTTGACAAATCAAAGTAATTTGAGTTGATTGCCCTCCAAGCCCACATTCTACAGATGGGGGTTGCCTTACATCACTCCAACTTTTCGAGGAAGTTACTGTCATGCCAGTTGAGCGCACCTTATCGATCATCAAACCCGATGCTGTGGCAAAGAATGTCATCGGCGAGATTTACGCTCGCTTTGAGAGGGCCGGCCTGCGGGTCGTCGCCGCCCAGATGATGCACCTGTCTCGTGCACAGGCGGAGGGCTTTTATGCCGTTCACCGAGCACGCCCCTTCTTTAAAGACCTTGTCGATTTCATGGTTTCTGGACCGGTGATGATTCAGGTCCTTGAGGGCGATGACGCCATCACCAAGAATCGCGACCTCATGGGGGCAACCGATCCAAAGAAGGCGGCTGCTGGCACCATTCGGGCCGATTTCGCCGATAGCATCGATGCCAATGCGGTCCACGGCTCCGACGGGGCAGACACCGCCAGACACGAGATTGGCTTTTTCTTCTCGGGTCTGTCGGTCCACAGTCGGGGGTGAACCGACCTGGGTCGGTCCAATGCGTCCTGACATGGTGAACTTATTGGACTTCGGGCCCAAGGCCCTGACTGATTGGGTGGTCTCCCTTGGCGAGAAGCCATTCAGGGCCACCCAACTGCAGAAGTGGCTGCATCAGTCGTGCGCAGCCGATTTTGAGGGCATGACCAACCTGGCCAAATCCTTTCGGTCGAGCCTCGAGGCGGTGGCGGAGATCCGAAGCCTGCCCGTTCTCTCGGATCAGGTTGCGGCAGACGGCACGCGCAAATGGCTTCTCGATGCTGGCCAGGCCAATGCGATTGAGACAGTCTTTATTCCTGAGGACGACCGCGGCACGCTCTGCCTGTCGTCTCAGGCGGGCTGTGCGCTGGCCTGCCGTTTCTGCTCAACCGGCCATCAGGGGTTTGCGCGCAACCTGGGCACCGCCGAGATCATCGGCCAGCTGCACATGGCCAATCGAATGCTCGAGCGGCCTGTGACCAATGTCGTGATGATGGGCATGGGCGAGCCCCTGCTCAACCTCGATGCCCTGCTGCCAGCCCTCGAACTCATGCTCGATGACAATGCCTATGGGCTGTCTCGCCGCCGAGTCACCGTCTCCACCGCTGGCGTGGTGCCCATGATGGATCGTCTGGCCAAATCCTGCCCCGTGGCGCTCGCCGTCTCGCTCCACGCGCCGACTGACCAGCTGCGAAATGAACTGGTCCCCCTGAATCAGAAGTACCCACTCTCGGAGCTCATGGCAGCCTGCCGTCGGTATCTCGAGGTGGCACCGCGAGACTTCATCACCTTTGAGTACGTGATGCTCGATGGTCTTAATGACTCGGCCGAACAGGCCTGGGCCGTGGTGGACCTCGTCGTGCGAGAGGGCCTGGCCTGTAAGTTCAATCTCATTCCCTTTAACCCGTTTGCGGCCTCTGGCCTGTCGAGATCCAAGCCTGAGGCAATTCGGCGGTTTGCACGCATCCTCACCGAGGCGGGCTTCGTGACGACCATTCGCAAGACCCGGGGTGATGACATCGACGCAGCCTGCGGACAACTTGCCGGATCCGTCATGGATCGAACCAATGTCGAGCAACGAATTCAGATTCAGAGAAATGTGAGCCGCCATGTCTAGCCAGCCATTTCCGTGTGGTCCCGCTGCCTCCCGCCGACTGACCCAACAGGTTGTTGTGGAGTGGGCTGACAGCCGCGTGGCAATCGGGGGTGATGCACCTGTGGTTGTCCAGTCCATGACCAACACCGATACGGCCGATGCCATTGGCACGGCCATCCAAGTCAGAGACCTCGCATTTGCGGGCTCAGAGATTGTGCGCATCACGGTCAACACCATCGAGGCGGCCGAGGCTGTTCCAGCCATTCGAGACCAGCTCGACAAGATGAACTGTCCGGTCCCACTTGTGGGTGACTTCCATTTCAACGGCCACAAGCTCCTGGCGCAGGTGCCAGCCTGCGCAGAGGCCCTCTCAAAATACCGAATCAATCCGGGCAATGTGGGACGGGGCGCCAAGGGCGAGTCCCAGTTTGGTGCCATGGTCGAGGCCGCCCAGCGCTTTAATCGACCGATCCGAATTGGCGTGAACTGGGGAAGCCTCGATCAGGATTTGCTCGCCCGTCTCATGGATGAGAATGCCGCGCGCCCAGTGCCGTGGGATGCCCAGGCAGTCATGCGTGAGGCCCTGGTGACATCTGCGATTCGGAGTGCGCAGCAGGCCATTGAGTGGGGCATGGGCCGCAATCGCATCACCCTATCTGCAAAGGTGTCGGCCGTACAAGACCTGGTCTCGGTCTACCGAGAACTCTCCAAGCGAACCGACCTCCCGCTCCATCTTGGCCTCACAGAGGCAGGCATGGGGAGCAAAGGCATCGTCTCCTCAACGGCTGCCATGGGCATCTTGCTCCAGGAGGGCATTGGCGACACCATCCGCGTCTCGCTCACGCCTGAGCCCGGTGGCGATCGACGCAAAGAGGTGTTGGTTGCCCAGGAGATGTTGCAGGTCCTTGGCCTTCGGGCCTTCACGCCGATGGTCATTGCATGCCCGGGCTGTGGCCGCACGACCTCCACCTTCTTCCAAGAACTTGCGGACAAAGTCCAGACCTACCTTCGCGACCAGATGCCCATCTGGCGTCGCGAGCACCCTGGCGTGGAATCGATGAACGTGGCTGTGATGGGCTGTGTTGTCAATGGCCCGGGTGAGAGCAAACACGCCAACATCGGGATCTCACTGCCCGGAACCGGCGAGCAGCCGGTGGCGCCGGTCTACATCGACGGCCAACGCGGCCCGACCCTCAAAGGCGATCACATCGCAGAGGAGTTCCAGGCCCTCATTCAAGAGTATGTGGTGAAGCGGTACCGCTGATGGACAAGATCGTTGGCGTCAAGGGCATGAATGATCTGATGCCTGAGGAGATGGTGCTCTGGGAGCGGCTTGAGGATGCGGTCTCAGAGACCTTTCGCCTCTATGGCTACGCTGCCATCCGCACCCCCATCTTGGAGCCCACGGCATTGTTTGTTCGCGGCATCGGCGAGGCCACCGACATCGTGGAAAAAGAGATGTACAGCTTTACCGACGCACTAAACGGCGAGCGACTCACCCTTCGTCCAGAGAACACGGCGGCGGTCGTTCGGGCCGCCATTGAGCACAACCTGCTCTACGACGGCCCTCGTCGGCTCTGCTATTTCGGACCCATGTTTCGGCATGAGCGGCCTCAGAAGGGGCGTTATCGGCAGTTCCATCAGTTTGGTGTGGAGGCCCTGGGCATGGCAGAGCCAGAGGTGGATGCAGAGCAACTCCTGATGATCTGGCGACTCTGGGAGCGGCTCGGCATTGCGCCGGCCGATCGTCCGCAACTGCAGCTCAACTCCCTGGGAACCACCCAGGAGCGGCTGGCCCATCGGGAGGCCCTCGTGGATTACCTGGGGCAGCACCAGGGCCTGCTCGATGACGATGCCAGACGGCGCCTGCAGACCAATCCGCTGCGCATCTTGGACACGAAGAACCCAGCCATGGCGCAGGTCGTTGAGTCGGCGCCGCTGCTCTCGAGCTTTCTGGGAGAGGCGTCTTGCGCCCATCAAGATCGAGTCTGTCAGGCCCTCAGGGGTGCAGGCGTTCCATTTGTCATGAACCCGCGGTTGGTTCGCGGCCTGGACTACTACAACCTCACGGTCTTTGAATGGGTGACCGATCGACTCGGTGCACAGGGGACGGTCTGCGCAGGGGGTCGCTACGATGGGCTCATGGCCCAGATGGGAGGAAAGCCCGCACCAGCTTGCGGTCTTGCCATTGGGGCAGAACGCCTATTGGCACTTCTTGGGGAGGTGGCGCCAATTCAGCCAGCCAGTCTGGTCGATGTCTACCTGGTGAGCTGGGGTGATCAGGCGTCTCCAACCATGGAGGCCACTGATGCCATTGGCGTGGCAGAAAAGCTGCGATCAGAGGGATTGAGGGTGCTCATGCATGTTGGGGGGCAGGGTGTGAAGTCTCAGATGAAAAAGGCCGACTCAAGTGGTGCGGCCTTTGCGGTCTTACTTGGAGAGGCCGAGCGGGCAGCAGGGCAGGTCACGCTCAAGCCACTCCGAGGTGGCCGTGATGGTCAGCCTCAGCAAGAGATGGTCCCCTTGTCGCAGGCCATCGTAGAGATTTTGCGTGGGTTAAACATTCAGAGGAGCGGCAACAGTGCGGGATGACCTAGAGCAACAGGAGCAGGTGGATGCCCTTCGGGGTTTTTGGCGCGACCACCGTCGTCGAATCCTCGGGCTCTTTATTCTGGTGGCAGCAAGCGTGGCGAGCTATCAAGGTTTCCAAGCCTGGCAGTCGAGCCGGGCCGAGACCGCCACCAGGCTGCTCGAGCGCATGGAGACTGCCCTGCGGGCGGAGAAACTCGATGAGGCAGAGGCCAATGGCCTGCTGCTCATCAAGGATTACAGCACCACGACCCATGCTGCCCTGGCGGGTCTGCGCATGGCAAAGGCACATGTTGCAGCCGGGGCCCCCGAGAAAGCGCTGCCCCTGTTGGCCCACGCTGCCAAGAGCGACGACAAGGGGCTCGCCTGGATTGCAAAGGTAAGGGCAGCTGCGGTTCTGATGGATCTCAGTCGCTTTCCCGAGGCCCTCACACAACTCGATGGCAGACCGCCGGCCTCGGCCTTGGGCATGGTGGAAGACCGCCGCGGGGATGTCTTGGTATTGATGCAGCGCTGGGACGAGGCCAGGGCTGCCTGGGAGGCGGCACAAAAGGCCATGCTCTCAGAGGCCGATGGCTCTCGAAGTGCTGAGTTGGTGGCGCGTAAACTCGCGTCATTGGATGCCTTTGCTCAGACTGGACAGTAGACATGTTTAAGAATTGCGGCTTTGTTTCTCGCTGCCAGCCCCTTGGTGTGCTGCCCGTCAAGTCGCTCTCTCTTATTGCGCTGCCCCTAATAATCGGGCTCTCGGCATGCTCGGGTCCCAGCAAGCCCAAGCCAGCCAAACTCCTCGACATCACCCCGACCCTGTCGATCAAAACAACCTGGACCCTCGAGGCCGGCCGCAGCCAGCGCATCGGTGAGGGCCAAGGTGCATTCTCGCCAGCCGTCTCCGAGGGCATTGTGGTGGCAGCCAATCGACAAGGCGTGGTGCGTGGGGCGCGACTCGACTCCGGTGCGGCCCTCTGGAGCCTGGATCTACAGTCTCCCATTGCAGCTGGGGTGGGCACCGGTGGGGGCTCCGGGGAAGGCAGCTTTGCCGTGGTGACCGTCTCGGGAGACCTGGCCCTCATCGATGCCAAGGGCACACTGCGCTGGCGCGTGGCCCTGGGGGGCGTGGCGCTCGAACGTCCAGCCATCTCGGGTGGCCATGTGGTGGTTCGGCTGGCAGACAATCGGGTTGCCGGCTGGGATCTCTCGACTGGTAATCGCCGATGGGTCTTCCAACGAACACTCCCCACCCTGGTGCTGCATGGGCAGTCAGGGCTCAAGTCCCTGCCCACGAGCCTAGAGGCCTCCTCGGCAGACCTCATCGGACCAGGCGATCTCCTGGCGGGCCTGCCGGGTGGGCGCCTGGTCTGGGCCAGCGGCGCGACCGGCGCCATCCGCTGGGAATCTCAGGTGGTCACGCCCCGAGGCAGCAACGAGGTGGAGCGAATCGCTGACCTCCTCGGCACGCCGACGGTGCAGGGGGACCGCATCTGCGTGGCGGCCTACCAGACACAGATCGGCTGCGTGTCTGCCGAGAATGGGCGCCCCCTGTGGCAGAAGCGTTTCGACGCCGCACTGCCTGCCGTTGCCACGGGTGCCATTCTGGTGGCGGCCGACAGCAGTGACCGTCTGACTGCCTTTGACATGCAGAGCGGCGAGGTGGTCTGGCGACAAGAGGGCCTCTTCTTAAGAGACTTAACGGGGCTTGCAGCCGACGCTCGGGCGATCTGGGTGGTCGATGGCGAAGGCTTCTTGCACGGGCTCTCGCCGGCTGATGGCCAGTTCATTGGGCGCACCCGGCTCGACGGCCCCCTCTCGGGGCCCATGCGATCGCTTCAAGATGGTGGCCTGCTGGTGCAGACGGTCAATGGCCGTCTCACGCTCTTGCGTCCCTGAGGGTGACGTCCTCGGTCGTCTTCGGCAAGCCCGTGGTGGCGGTGGTGGGCCGCCCCAATGTGGGAAAGTCCACGCTCTTTAATCGACTCACCCGATCAAGGGATGCCCTTGTGGCCGACATGCCGGGCCTCACCCGGGATCGTCATTACGGTGAAGGTCGGCTCGGTCCAATTCCATATCTGGTCATTGACACGGGCGGGCTTGAGCCGGTGGCCAAGACGGGAATCTATGTCCAAATGGCACGGCAGAGCCTCCAGGCCGTTGCTGAATGCGATGTGGTGATGTTTTTGGTGGATGGGCGGGCGGGTGTCACGCCGCAAGACATTCAGATTGCCGAGCAGCTCCGTCGATCGGGTCGGCCCACCGTGCTCGCCGTCAACAAACTCGAGGGCCTCACGGGTGAGGGGCGAACAGGCGAGTTTTATGAGCTCGGACTGGGCGAGCCCATGCCAATCTCAGGCGCCCACGGCGATGGCGTCTACAGCCTCGTGGAGGCTGCACTGGGACGGCTAAAGATGGCGCCGCCCGATCCCTCTCCTGCGGAGTCCCCCGAGGCCCTCTCTGACGATGGCATGCCATCGCAAGGCCTGCGGGTGGCGATTGTCGGGCGCCCAAACGTGGGCAAATCAACACTCGTCAATGCCCTGCTCGGCGAAGAGCGGGTCATTGCCTTTGACATGCCGGGCACCACTCGCGACGCCATTGAGATCCCGTTTGAGCGTCATGGCATTGGCTACCGACTCATTGATACGGCCGGGCTGCGTCGCAAGGGAAGGGTCTTTGAGGCTGTTGAAAAGTTCTCCGTCATCAAGACCCTCCACGCCATTGAGAATGCCCATGTGGTGGTCCTCTTGCTCGACGCCCGACAAGACATCTCTGATCAAGATGCCCACATCGCCGGCTTTGTTGCTGAGTCGGGCCGGGCGCTGGTCGTGGGAATCAACAAGTGGGATGGCCTTGATTCTGTTGCCCGCGAGGAGGTAAAGCGTGTCGTCCATCGCAAGCTTCCCTTTCTGTCATGGGCCCGTTTCCACTACCTGTCTGCCCAGACTGGCCACGGCGTCGATGGCCTTATGAAGTCTGTGGTGTTGTCTTATCAGGCTGCCACCCGAAAGTTATCCACCCCAAAACTCACCCGCGCGCTTCGCGAGGCAGTCGAGCGGCAGCAGCCTCCCCGAAAGGGCCGCATCCGCCCCAAGCTCCGATATGCCCATCAGGGCGGCCGCAACCCACCGATCGTGACCGTGCATGGAAACGCCCTAGAGGCCGTGACGGCGGTCTACAGGCGCTATCTGGAGGCGCAGTTTCGGCAACGTTTCGATCTCGAAGGCACGCCCCTTCGCATTGAGTGGAAAACCTCTAAGAACCCCTACGCCACAAAGGAGTGAAGCAGGGGAATCAAAACGCTATAGTGAAGTCATAACTAAAACAATTCTGGAGCGTCGTCATGACCAAAATTGCCGGACAAGCACTTCAAGACCCATTTCTAAATGCGCTGCGCAAAGAGCATGTCTCGGTGTCTGTCTACCTCGTCAACGGAATCAAGCTGCAGGGGCACATTGAGTCGTTCGACCAGTATGTGGTTCTCTTGAAAAACACCGTGACCCAGATGGTCTACAAGCATGCAATCTCCACCATCGTGCCGTCGCGGGCGGTGAACTTTACGCCCGAGGCCGACGCCTGGAGCGACCTCTCGGGTCTCGCCACCTCCCCGCAGGCGGCCCCCTCAAGCATCCCAAGACGGTGGTCGTCCGCTCCAAATTGGCCGCGAGGAGCCGCCCGATCTCAATGAGATTCAGGCGCTTGCCGAGTCTGCAGGTGCCAGGGTGGTTCAGATCGTTCTTGGGCGCAGAGACCGCCCCGATTCTGCCCTCTTCGCAGGCACTGGCAAGGTCGATGAGATCGGGGCTGCATGCCTTGCCAACGATGCCGAGCTGGTGATCTTTGACCATGAACTCAGCGCAGCCCAGCAGCGCAACCTCTCTCGTGTCTTGGGCCGCCGGGTTGTCGACCGCGTCGCGCTGATCTTAGACATCTTTGCCTTGCGGGCCAGAAGCCATGAGGGAAAGCTTCAGGTTGAACTCGCACAGCTCGACTACCTGTCTGCTCGACTGGTCAAGGGCTGGACGCACCTGGAGCGGCAACGCGGCGGCATTGGCATGCGTGGGCCAGGCGAGACCCAGCTCGAGACCGATCGCCGACTGATTGGCAATCGGGTTCGTCAACTGAAGTCTCGGCTCTCCGTGCTTGAAAAGCAGCGTGCCAACCGGCGGCGGGCCAGGGCCCGTGCGGGAAGCCTCAATGTCTCTCTGGTGGGCTATACAAACGCAGGCAAATCCACAGTCTTTAATGCGCTGACCCATGCCGGTGTGCTGGCAGTCAACCAACTCTTTGCCACCCTCGACACCACAAGTCGCCGCGTCTTTCTCGAGCCGGAACGATTCATGGTGCTCTCTGATACGGTTGGGTTCATTCGGCAGCTGCCCCACACGCTCATCGTGGCCTTTCAGTCCACCCTCCAAGAGGCTGCCGACGCTGACCTGCTCATCCATGTCATGGATGCTGCCGATCCAGAGCGCATCTCGCGGCAAGACGCCGTGGAAAAGGTGCTCGAGGAGGTCGGGGCCGCATTGGTTCCCCGAATTGAAGTCTTCAACAAGATCGATCTGGCGGGATTGACCCCACGGATCGAGAGAGACCTGCATGGTAGGATCTCTCGGGTCTGGTTAAGTGCTGCATCCGGCCTGGGCCTGTCTGGCCTTCGGGCGGCGGTGGTCTCTCACGGATGGCCAAACCACGACGTCTTTGAAGCGTCTCCTCTGGGGATTGAACGGGCATTGTCATGACAACACGAGCACTCCAAATAATGAAGAGTTTTTCCCAACTGTTTTCCCTTGGCGATCCCCGCTGGGGCAAAGATCCAAACCAGGGTGAGTCCGGCGAGGGCGCGCCCAAAGAAGAGCCAGGTCAACAGCGCCCAGGATCAGACAATCGGCGACCCAACAGTGGTGGCGGCCAACCCCCAGATCTCGATGAGGTCTGGCGCGATTTCAATCGTCGACTGAGTGGACTCTTCGGGGGCAAGAAAGGCGGCGGCCCTCAGAATCCGTGGGGCGGCGGCAACCGCGGTGGCGGAGGCGGAGGCGGTGGTGGTGGGCTGCCATCATTTAAGTTCAACGGGAAGGTTCTGGGAGCCGGCATCGGTGCGCTGGTCGTCATCTGGCTGGCCACTGGGTTCTATATCGTTCAGGAGGGCCAAAACGGCATCGTGCTGCGGCTTGGAAAATACAACTACACCACTGGCGCTGGGTTTAAGTGGCGGCTGCCCTCTCCCATCGAGAGCCATGAGCTGGTGGACGTTGCACAGCTGCGCCAGACCACGGTGGGGTTTCGCGCTGAGCGGGCCGGCCAGAGCCGTGACTCCCTGATGCTCACCAAAGACGAGAACATGATCGACATGCAGTTTGCCGTTCAGTTTCGAATCGGCCAGCCGGAGCCCTATGTCTTTAATAATGTGCGCCCAGACGACATCGTGCAGCAGGCCGCAGAGACCGCCATGAGGGAGGTCGTGGGCCGAAGCCTCAGTGATTCAGTGCTCTACGAAAACAAAGAAGCCATCGGTCGCGAGGCCCTCACGATCATCCAACGAATCGCCGATCGATACGAGTCTGGCATCACGGTGGTGAACGTCACCATCCAGAGCGTCCAGCCACCCGAGGAGGTACAGGCTGCATTCAGTGACGCCATCAAGGCCGCCCAGGATGCCGAGCGCCTCAAGAATGATGGACAGGCCTACGCAAACGATGTCATTCCGAGGGCGCGTGGTGCGGCTGACCGACTTGCCGAGGAGGCTGAAGGTTACCGAGAGCGCATCGTTGCCCAGGCACAGGGTGACGCTGACCGCTTCCAACGCATCCTCGTGGAGCATGCCAAGGCCCCCGGGGTGACCCGCGACCGCATGTATCTCGAGACCATGCAGGAAGTCTTCTCAAATGTGAGCAAGGTCATGGTCGACTCCAAGGCCAACAACAATCTGTTGTTCCTGCCGCTCGACAAAATCCTCCAGCAGACGTCGCAGGCCTCTCAGGCCGCGGTGACCTCTGCCGAGGGCACCATGGGCTCGCCGGCTGCCGCCCCAACGCCTGCTGCTGAACCCGCTCGGGCCCTGCCTCAGCCAAGCCTACGTGACCGACTCCGGGAGGGTCGCTAAATGAATCGTCTCACCGCGGCCATTTCGGCCTTTATTGCCCTTGGTCTGGTTCTCCTCTCATGTGTGTTTGTGGTGGACCAGCGTCAATTCGCCCTTGTCTTTGCCTTGGGTGAGATCAAGACAGTCATCAACGAGCCAGGCCTGAACTTTAAGCTCCCGCCACCCTTTCAAAATGTGGTCTTCGTCGAAAAGCGCACCCTCACCATCGATAACCCCGACTCAGACCGGTTCATCACCAGTGAGAAAAAGAACGTATTGGTCGACACCTATGTGAAATGGCGAGTGGAGGATCCGAAGGTCTTCTACACCAGCGTGGCTGGCCGAATCGCGAGCGCGGAAGACCGGATCACCCGCTCCTTGCGAGATGGCCTGAACAACGAGATCGCCACCCGAACCGTCAATGAGGTGATCTCCGGTGCTCGAGAGCAGGTGATGGAGGGAATATTCAATCGCGTGTCAGAGGACGCCAAACAAATCGGCGTTCTGATTGTGGATGTTCGTCTGCGCCGCGTTGAGTTCGCAGAGGAAATTCGAGATTCTGTCTTCAGAAGAATGGAGTCTGAGCGCAAGACCATTGCAAGCGAACTCCGCGCCTCGGGTTCGGCTGAGGCAGAGAAGATCCGAGCCAATGCAGATCGGCAACGCGAAGGCATCCTTGCCCAGGCCTTTCGCAAGGCCCAGGCCATCAAGGGTGACGGCGATGCCCGAGCAGCGGCGGCATATGCTGCCGCGTTTGGGCAGAATCCGGAGTTCGCGAGTTTTTATCGCAGCCTGCAGGCCTATCGCGAGAGCTTCAACAAGCGGTCGGATGTCATCGTGGCCGATCCTCAGTCCGAGTTCTTCCGCTATTTTCGCGCCCCCAATCTAAAACGCTAGCCAGGCGTCTTGACCATGCCGCCCCGAGTCGGGGCGGTTCGTCAGGGATAATGCGCGCATGACCGCCTGGATCCTTCCCGATCAGATATCAGACCTTCTGCCCGAGGAGGCAAGGGTATTTGAGCGACTCCGTCGCAGACTCACGGACCTCTACGCCTCCTACGGTTATCGCCTCTTCGTGCCGCCCCTGGTCGAGTATGCGGAATCGTTGCGGGTGGCCGGCGCTGACGACTTGGAGCGCCGCACATTCAAGCTCACCGACGCCGCCTCCGGGCGCATGCTGGGATTGCGCGCTGACATCACCCCGCAGGCCGCGCGAGTCGATGCCCACCTGCTCGGTGGAGTGGGTCTCTCGAGGCTCTGTTATGCCGGGCCGGTTGTCCACTCGCAGGCGGCAAATCTCCTGGCCCATCGCGAACCGTTCCAGGTGGGCTGCGAACTCTTTGGGCATGCCGGCCTTGAGGCCGACCTCGAGATCCAGGAGCTTGCCCTGGCGTCGCTCGATGCAGCGGGTCTCTCGTCGGTGCACCTTGACCTGACAGACCGAGGAATCTTTCTTGCCCTTCGGGAGCAAGATCCTGGCCTGCCAAGGGTTGAGGGCCGAGTCCTGGCTGCATTGCAGTGGAAGGATAAAACCGCTCTTCGGGCCTTGCAGGCCGACCTCAGGCCCGAGACCTTGTCACTCTGCGAGGCGCTGGTCTCACTCTATGGGCCGGCC
The DNA here is from genome assembly GCA_018401615.1 of Burkholderiaceae bacterium. Classification (GTDB taxonomy): domain Bacteria; phylum Pseudomonadota; class Gammaproteobacteria; order Burkholderiales; family Burkholderiaceae_A; genus Hahnella. The sequence continues at coordinate 13,592 of JAGYKN010000003.1, read as the reverse complement.
ACTGGCCCAGGGGGTGTCATCGCCAGGGCGCGGGCTGCGCTCCCTCAGACCGATGCCATCGCTGCCTCTCTGGATCGACTCCAGGCTGTCGCAAGTTCGGCGCTCTTTGCGCGGCATCCCGGCTGTCAGGTGACCGTCGACCTTGCTGATCTCGACGGGTGGGATTATCACAACGGCATCATGTTCTCTATTAGCTGCCCTGGCGCATCGGATGCGATTGTCCGAGGTGGCCGTTATGACGGGGTTGGAGCAGCCTTCGGGCGCGCGCGGCCAGCAACCGGATTTAGCCTTGAGCTGCGCAGTCTCTGCGCCCTGGCTGCCCATGCCACCGAGGCCGATCCGGCGGCAGGCGATCCCTTATCGATTGCGGCACCCTGGTCAGATGATTCGGGGCTGTTGGCTCGAGTGGCTGAGCTTCGGGGCAAAGGCCATGTGGTCTCGTACCTGCCCAGGGGCGATCTCTTGGCATTCGACGGGCCTCGCCTTGAGGCGGTGTCTGGCCGTTGGGAATTGGTGGGACCACAGAGGAAGGATTGAGGGCATGGCGAGTTCATTGCAAGGCGGCAGGCGGATCGGCCGCAACGTGGCGATTGTCGGCACCCAGTGGGGTGACGAGGGAAAGGGCAAGATCGTCGACTGGCTGACCGAGGAGGTCCAGGGCGTGGTCCGTTTTCAGGGCGGCCACAATGCTGGTCATACCCTTGTTGTAAATGGCAAGAAGACGGTTCTGAGGCTCATCCCCTCTGGCATCCTGCATCCGAGCGTGACGTGCTACATCGGCAATGGCGTGGTCCTCTCGCCCCAGGCCCTGTTGTCTGAGATCGATGAACTCCAAGCCAGTGGGTTGTCGGTTGAAGCCCGTCTGCGAATCAGCCTGGCCTGCCCCCTTATCCTGCCCGTCCACGTGGCGCTTGATCAGGCACGAGAGGCCTCAAAGGGTGATGCAAAAATTGGCACCACAGGCCGAGGCATCGGCCCGGCCTACGAAGACAAGGTGGCCAGACGAGCGGTGCGACTCATCGACCTCAAACGGCCGGATCGTCTCTTGGCCCTGCTCGAGGAGAGCCATCGACTGCACAACCATGTGCTCACCGGCTTCCTGGGGGCGCAGCCGGTCTGCCCCAGACAGACCCATGCCCAACTCATGGCGGTTGCCCCTCGGCTGCTTGCCATGGCAGCCGATGTTCCCGATCTCCTAGACCAGGCAATGAAGGCTGGTCACCACCTGCTGTTTGAGGGCGCGCAGGGGTCGTTGCTCGACATCGACCATGGCACCTATCCGTATGTCACCAGCAGCAACTGCGTGGCGGGTGCGGTCGGGCCGGGGGCTGGCGTTGGCCCCGGCCAGATCGACTATGTGCTGGGCCTCACGAAGGCCTATGCCACTCGGGTGGGCTCTGGGCCCTTTCCCACCGAACTCACCAACGAGATCGGACGACACCTGGCGGAAAAGGGCAATGAGTTTGGTTCCGTCACAGGGCGACCAAGGCGCTGCGGCTGGTTCGATGCCGCCGCCCTGCGAAGGGCCATTCAGATCAATGGGGTCTCTGGGCTGTGCATCACAAAACTCGATGTCTTGGACGGCCTTGAGACCATCTCAATCTGCACGGGCTACAACACGCCAGACGGCGCGGTCTCTGTCTTGCCATTTGGGGCAGATGCTGTGGAGGCCTGTCGGCCCATCTATGAGGACTGGCCGGGGTGGTCGACCTCGACTGCCGGCCTGCGGGAATGGGACGCGCTCCCAGAGGCGGCAAAGGCCTACCTGAGTCGGCTCTCGGAGGTGACGGGAGCACCCATCTCGATGATCTCAACAGGGCCAGATCGAGATGACACGATTCTGATGGAGCATCCGTTTGAGGCTCGCTGAGGTTGGCGCCGCCTAACCGGTGCGATGAGGTGCGAGAATGGTGCCCAGAAGAGGACTCGAACCTCCACAGTGTTGCCACCGCTAGGACCTGAACCTAGTGCGTCTACCAATTCCGCCATCTGGGCATCGAACTTCAGGCCACTCACTCTAACGGGAAAGTCTAATTTGTCAAAACCTCGCGGCAACCGACAGGCACGCTCTGAATTGGATCAACCCGCAGAGACATCAGAGGCCTCTGAACCCAGCTTCACCGGCCGGCTGATTGGCCATCGAGATGGCTTTGGTTTTGTCCGACCGGACACCGGGGCCGACGACGTCTTCGTGTCACCGCGGGAAATGCTCAAGGCAATGCATGGCGACCGCGTCTTGGCACGGGTCCAGTCCACTGACCGTCGGGGCAGACCAGAGGCCGTCATCCTCGAGGTGCTCGAGCATGCCACTCGGCAACTCGTTGGCCGTCTTGTTCACGAGCGCGGCATCATTCTGGTGGCGCCAGAGGACCAGCGGATCAAGCACGATGTCCTCATTGGCCCCTCCGATGTGGGTGGTGCTCAGGCTGGTCAGGTGGTCATGGTGGAGATCATCGATCCTCCAACGCGCTACACCCCCCCCGTGGGACGGGTCGTCGAAGTCCTCGGCTCTCTCGATGACCCGGGCATGGAGGTCGAGATTGCAGTCCGAAAATTTGATGTTCCCCATCGTTTCTCAGAGGCTGCAGAGCAGGTCGCAGCCAAGCTGCCCGAGAAGGTCCGCACCGCTGACCTAAAGAGCCGAATCGACCTGCGAGACATTCCTCTGATGACGATCGATGGTGAGGATGCTCGCGACTTCGACGATGCAGTCTATGCAGAGCCCCTGGCTCGCCGTGGCTGGAGGCTGCTGGTGGCCATTGCAGATGTCAGCCACTATGTGAGCCCGGGAGACGGCCTCGACCGCGACGCATTCGAACGTGCAACCTCGGTCTACTTCCCCCGTCGTGTCCTGCCCATGCTGCCAGAGAAACTCTCCAATGGCCTGTGCTCGCTCAATCCATCGGTCGAGCGACTGGCCCTTGTCTGTGACATGGTCATCTCCGCCGATGGCACGGTCAAGGCCTATCAGTTCTACGAGGCGGTGATGCTGTCGGCGGCCAGACTCACCTACGATCAGGCATGGGCCGCCATTGCGGACCCGGAGGGAGCAGAGGCGCGAGTCTTGGGCACCCGGCATGTCACGCTCACGCATCTTCACGATGTCTTTAAGGCCCTTTTGTCTGCGCGTGAGCACCGTGGTGCCATCGAGCTCGAGACGGTCGAGACAATCATGAAGATCGATGCCCAGGGGCGCATCTCCAACATCCTCCCGCGAATGCGAAATGATGCCCATCGCCTCATAGAAGAATGCATGCTGGCAGCCAACACGAGTGCGGCCGATCTCCTGCTCAGGCACAAGGCCCTGGGCCTCTATCGTGTCCATGAGGGGCCAACGCCTGAGCGTCTCAAGGCACTTCGTGAGTTTCTGAAAATCCAAGGCCTTCGCCTGGGTGGTGGGGAGGACCCGCAGCCAGCAGACTATGCCCGTCTGTCTCGCGAGATCCGACAGCGCCCAGATGCGCGACTCCTCCAGACCCTCTTGCTGCGGTCGATGCAACAGGCCATCTACAGTCCCGATAACGGCGGCCACTTCGGCCTGGCCTATGCGGCCTATACCCATTTCACCTCGCCGATCCGCCGCTATCCCGACCTCCTTGTCCACCGGGTGATCAAGTCCATCCTCAATGGAAAACCTTACCGACCGAGTTATGGGCAGGGGGATTCAAAGGCCAGCGAGGGTGACCTCATCGAGCGTTGGCGGACCATCGGTGATCACTGCTCTGCCTGCGAGCGGCGAGCTGACGAGGCATCCCGAGATGTCGAGGCATGGCTCAAGTGTCAGTTCATGAAGGACCGCGTGGGCGAGCAACTCCCGGGAACCGTCACGGGGGTGGCACCTTTTGGGCTCTTTGTGACCCTCGACAGCCTCTATGTAGAAGGGCTCATTCACATCTCGGAACTCGGGGGGGAGTATTTCCAGCACAACGAGGTCATCCATGAGCTTCGCGGTGAACGAACGGGCCGTCGATTCAGGCTCTACGATCCTCTGGTGATCCAAATCTCTCGGGTCGATCTCGATGCCAGGCGGATCGAGTTTCGGCTCGTGCCAGCCATGGTCCGTGCGGTCAAGCGTTCAAAGCAAGGGGTCGATGATGACGTTGTTGGCCTTCAGGCCCTCCTGGGCGAAGAAGAGATCGATGTGGCCCTGGAGAGTCCTCCCGGGGCTGCAAGGCGCCGGGCCGCCAAGGCTGCAAAATCTCCCAAGGCGGCCAAGTCTGCAAAGCCCGCCAAGGCCAGCAAGGCACCCAAGCGGACCGGTCGAAAGCGTCGAGCATGAGCAGGCCCCTTGAGGTGGACCCCCCAGTGGTGCTGCTCGGCTTTCATGCCGTGAGGGCCCGCCTGCGGGCGGCCCCGGAGACCATTGATCGGATCCTCGTCGATGCGCAGCGACGAGACGGCCGACTCAAGGCACTCCTAGAGGAACTCAAGGCTGCGAACTGTCGCATCACACCGGCTGAGCCGAGTGTCATGGCGCAATGGGCAAAGGGGGAGCGTCACCAGGGCGTGTTGGCGTTGGCACGGGCCCGAGAGATGGCCGACGATCTCGAGGGCATGCTCGCCCTGATTGCCTCACGTCCCGAGGCGCAACGCACCCTCGTTGCCCTCGATGGGGTGACCGACCCCCACAACCTCGGGGCGATCCTGAGATCCGCAGATGCGGCCGGTGTGCTTGCAGCCATCTCGCCCAAAGACCACGGTGCGCCTCTTAATGATGTGGCCGTGAGGGTCTCTGCTGGGGGCTCCGACCGAGTGCCGTACCTGCGGGTGCCCAATCTTGCGCGAGCCCTCGAGAGACTCCAAGACGAGGGATACCGGGTGATTGGCTTGGATTCAAATGCCTCGGCGTCCATCTTTGAGACCGACCTGCGCGGCCCCATTGTGATCGTCTTGGGAGCAGAGGGCAGTGGGCTTCGTCGGCTCACTCGCGACCATTGCGATGCCCTAATTGGCATCCCGATGACGGGCTCCGTCGAGAGCCTCAACGTCTCCGTAAGCGCAGGCGTTGTGTTCTATGAGGCCATGCGCCAGCGTCGCCTGGCCCGATAGACCGTGGTCGGTCCGATGGATGGGCGCGAGTTTCTCGGGCCCGCATTGCTGCCGGGTGAACAAATCCAGCCAAGTCGTTTCGGGTGCCCACCCGTGCTTGACCCAGCCCAGGGGTGGGTGCCGTGGCAGTTGCGCGATGCCGAGGATCGCCTGCACTTTATGGGGTGGGCCAGTCCATTCCTAAAGGACCTTGTGGGGCCAGACTCGCCCGTGTCCTGGCGCGATCTGCCGGGGTGGTCGGCCAGGCTGCGGCTGGCACTCGATGGACACCCCGGCTTTGGCTGGCGAGATGAGCAGCAACGCCTGGTTGGGGCAGACGGCCAACTGCTCTGGAGCGGTGAAGGGCAACCCCTCGGGCTGGAGCGCAGTCTCTTTCGGCCCCTGGGCCTGATGGCCCAGTCGGTTCAACTCAACCTCCTGCACCCCTCTGGCAGGCTGTGGGTGGGACGACGCAGCCTTAAAAAGGCAATTGATCCGGGGCTCTGGGATGCCCCCGTGGCGGGTGGCCTGCCAAGCCATGAGACGCCCTCTGATGCCCTGACTCGTGAGGCATGGGAAGAGGCTGGTGTGACGGCAGAGATGGCCCGTGGTGCGACCTTTCGGGGCCCCATGAGGGTGGCGCGGCTCCTACCAGACCAGGTCCATGTCGAGCGCCTCTGGGTCTACAGCCTAAAGGTGGGGGAGGGATGGCAACCAAGCCCTCAGGATGATGAGGTGACGGCCTTTGAATGCTGGACCTCGGGTGAGATCGACGCACGTTGGTCTCGAGGAGAGTTTAATCATGAGGCCGCCGTGGGGCTCCTCGCCTTCTCTTAGCCGCGGCTGCTCAGTGCCTCTGAGAGGGCCAGGACAGAAACCGCATAGAAGTAGCTTCGGTTGTAATGCGTGATGGCAAAGAAATTTGGGGTGGCCATCCAGTAGACATGCCCCACCTCTGGCTCTGGCAGGGCGATGAGACTTGCGGGCGTGCCGGGCGCCAGAGAGGGCATCTCATCAATTGCGCCGGCTGAGACAAGCTGTGCCACCGTGTGTTCTGCCCGAAGGCCCTGGACGGAGATGGAGTCGATCAGCTCGGATTGATCTTGTAGTCCGTCAAGTGAACCAAGGCCCACGTGGGATCTAAGGCCGCGAATCCAGCCGTGTTCACGCAGGAAATTGGCAACAGACCCAATTGCATCGGCATGGCTCTGGAGGAGCTGCGTCTTGCCGTCACCGTCAGCGTCGACCGCATAGCGCCTCCAACTGCTTGGCATAAATTGCGGGATGCCCAGGGCGCCGGCAAACGAGCCCTTGAGGCCCTTGAGGTCAAGCCGTTGCTCGTGAGACAGGAGCAGCAGCGAGGTCAGTTCATTTCTAAAAAAGGGGGCGCGACGCTCATTGAGAAACCCGAGTGTCGAGAGGGTGTCGATGGTTGGAAAATTCCCCAGGATTCGGCCGTAGCGGGTCTCGATGCCCAGGATGCCGACGATCACTCGAGGCGGCACGCCATGGGCCTCGAAGGCCTGTCGCAGGGCTGCTGAATGCTGTCGCAGATAACGATTGCCGTCTTGGACAAGCTTTGGGTGCAGGCTGCGTTGAATCACCCGATAGACAGATCGGGCGGGGGCGGGGCCCTCGGCAGGCGGTGGGTTGACCAGGCGAAGCGCTTCGTCTTGCAGGGTGGATCGCTGGAATTGCCTGATGAGCCAGGGCAGCGGGATGTTGTGTTGGTCGCGGATCTCTTCGAGCTGGGCCATTAGGGCGGACCTGGGAAGCCAGTCCGGGAGCACCGCATCCCTGAGCGGTGCCTTGGGCCGCGCCCTTGACGGCGGCGCAGGGGGCCTGGCGGGCGCTGCCGAGGGTGCGTTCTGGGCCAGGGCGCGCCTGCCCAGAGAGGACAGACCAAGGCTGCACAGGCCCAGGCCCAAGAGGCCCGAGAGCAGGGGACGGCGCTTAATCGTCGCCCTCCTTGTCTCTGGGTTGGTTCGGCTGATAAACTTGAGGGCTTTTCACGGCAATGCCAAGATCATTTAAGGAAGACAACATCATGGTCGTTATTCGACTCGCCCGCGGTGGTTCCCACAAACGCCCGTTTTATCATGTGGTGGCAACAGATTCTCGCAACCGTCGAGACGGACGATTCATCGAGCGACTGGGTTACTTTAACCCGGTTGCCCACGGCAACGATATTCGTCTGAACTTTAGCCTCGAGAGAGTGGCGCATTGGCGCAGCAATGGCGCGCAGGTGAGCCCTCGGGTGGCCCAACTCCTCAAAGACTTTGCCGGTCAAGCCGCCGCAAAAGCCTAACCCCGCTCGGGGCAGCGCTCCCCCCCGGGCGTTCAATGGCCGGGCAGGCTCGCAGTCATCTTTTTTATCAAGACGGGTCGCAAGGCTGGTTCAAGATAGCCTGCCGACCGCTCCAATTCGAGAACTCAATCGTCAAGACTGCCCCCCTCCGGAGGGCTTTGTTGCCCTCGGACTGCTGCAGTCGCCAATTGGGCTGAAGGGTGCAATCAGAGTGAAATCGCTTCACCCAGGCGGGGACCAATCCTCGGCGCTCATGGGCCTTCAAGAGGCCTTCGTACGGGCAGACAATCAGCGCTTCTATGCTGTGACGGTGACCTCTGTCGAGGCACATGGAAAAGACTTGCGCGTGCAGATCATGGGCATCGAGACCCCTGAGGCCGCCGCATTGCTCATGCGGGCTCAGATTGGCCTGCCCCGCAAGGCCCTGCCCGCACCTGCCCCAGATGAGGCCTACTGGACAGACCTCGTGGGCTGCAGGGTCACAAATCGAGAGGGCCTGGTCCTTGGCACCATCGATTCCATGGACACCAACGGCGCACATGATTGGTTGATTGTGGGTCGCCATTGGATCCCTTATGTCGATGCCTTCGTTGACACCGTGGACACCAAGGCCCAGACCGTGACGGTGGATTGGCAGCCGGATTGGTCATGACGCCACGCATCCGATTCGATGTCATCACGCTCTTTCCGGAGCTTGTGTCGGCCTGGGCCGCGGCTGGGGTCTGCGGCAGGGCAGTCTCAAGGGGCCTGGTGGAGTGCCACCTCATCAACCCACGTCGTTTTGCCCACGATGTCCACCAGACAGTCGATGACCGTCCCTACGGCGGTGGGCCTGGCATGGTCATGCTGGCTGAACCCCTGCAAGCCGCGGTGGTTGAGGCCAAGCAGGCCGCCACGCAATCTGGGTGGATGCCGGGCGCGGTGATTCTGTTTTCGCCCGCCGGCGAGGTGCTCGATCAGGGCTGGGTCGAGGCCGCACTCCTGCCGATTCGAGCGGCCGCAGGGGCGCATGATTCGGCGAGGTGCCAGTGGACGCTTGTCTGCGGACGTTACGAGGGAGTTGATCAACGCTTTATTGATCAGTGCGTTGACATTGAGATGAGCCTTGGTGATTTTGTGCTCTCGGGGGGCGAGATTGCGGCCATGGCACTCATGGACGCCATGACACGTCGACTTCCAGGCGCGCTCGGAGATGATGCCTCGTCGGACCAGGACTCTTTTATAAATGGCCACCTGGATCATCCGCACTACACCCGGCCAGAGGTCTTCGGGGATCAGGGCGTGCCAGACGTGCTTTTGTCTGGACATCATGGCAAAATACGAGATTGGCGTGCGTCGGCGGCCCAATTGCTAACCAAGGCCAGGCGACCTGACCTCTGGTCGCAAGCCCAACAAAAAGCACAGCAGGAAGCACGGCAGGAAGCACGACAGGACGCAGTCCAGGAGAAACCATGAACATCATTGATCAAATCGAACAAGAAGAAATTGCGCGTCTTGCCAAAGACATCCCAACCTTTTCCCCGGGTGACACCGTGGTGGTGAGCGTGAGTGTCGTTGAGGGAACACGCAAGCGGCTCCAAGCCTTCGAGGGAGTGGTGATTGCCAAACGCAATCGCGGGCTTAACTCATCTTTCATTGTCCGCAAGATTTCCGCCGGAGAAGGCGTCGAGCGGACCTTCCAGCTCTACTCGCCGCTCATCGCGAAGATTGAAGTCAAACGTCGTGGCGATGTCCGTCGCGCAAAGCTCTACTACCTGCGAAATCGGTCGGGCAAATCGGCACGGATCCGCGAGAAACTACCGGCACGACGCGCTGCACGCGGGGCTGTTGAGCCGCAAGAGGTGCAGGCCTGACATCCACCCCCGAGATCGCAAGGCTCTCTCCACATGACCTTGCTCAGCCTCCTGATTGCGCTGCTGCTTGAGCAGATTCGGCCCATTCGGCAGGCCAATGTTGTGCACGCCTGGGTCATCGGAAAGATTGAAGACATGCGTGGCATGGTCGATCCGAACGGAGCCCGCTCTATATGGGCGGCATGGCTCATGGTGGTTGTCGGAACGGCCTTCTTTGGCCTCTTAATTGGGCGGATCCTGGGCATTGTTCATCCGCTCTTAGAGGTCCTCTTTATCGTTGGAATCTTGTATCTGACCCTCGGCTTTCGTCAGTTCAGCCATCGTTTTCACGAGATCCAGGCTGCTCTTCGGGCCGATGACCTCCCAGAGTCCCGCCGACTGCTCGGGCTCTGGGTGGCAGACATGAATGCCGATGCAGTGGCCCGATCGGCATCGGAGTCTGGAGACGAATCCGCGATCGTTCGAGAGTCCATTCGCCTGGCCCTGATCGCGGCACAGCGGCATGTCTTTGGTCTGATCTTCTGGTTTGTGATCCTGCCGGGTGTCTCGGGTGCATTGGCATACTGGCTCACCGTGCAGATGCTTCGGGCCTGGGGTCAACGCGACGAAGATGGAGGGCTCTTCTCGCAGACCGCTCGGGTGGCTTACCGATGGGTCGATTGGCTGCCGGTTCGCGTGACCGCCATGATCTTTGCGGTGGTGGGAAACTTTGAAGACTCTGTGGCCATGTGGCGCTCGCGGGCCGCAGCCTCTCCCATGCAGCTCGACGACACCGATCGGGTGCTGATTGCCTCGGGTGCAGGTGCCATCGGTGTGCGACTCACCATTCCAGATGGCCCAACGGGGTCCGATGACTACGAGGCCACCATCGAGGGCGTCTCTGACGATCCGGAACTCCGTGAGGCAACCATCCACAGCATGAACTCTGCCGTGGGATTGGTATGGCGCTCCGTCATCATCTGGTTCTTCTTGGTCCTGCTCTTCTATCTTGGGCGCTGGCTGAACTAACGGCTGGGCTGTTCCGCTTCCAGGCTGCGCAGCAGGCCTTCCCACTGGCCGAGGCGATGGCCCAGTCCCAGGCTCGACACATGCTGGCGAATCTGGCAGCCAGGCTCATGTCGATGGCTGCAGTCAGCGAACCGACAGGCACCCTCCTGTCGTTGAATGTCTTGCCACTCAGGAAAGAGGGCCGTGAGGTCCTCACGATCGAGGTGGCCGATGCCGAATTTCTGAAAGCCAGGGGTATCGATGATCAGCCCTCGCTCCCAGAGGTAGGTCTGGCTGCTCGTGGTGGTGTGCCGGCCGGTCTGCAGGGCCTCTGAGATGGCCTGAGTCTGTGCCAGGGCGCTCGGGATCAGTCGGTTGAGCAGGCTGCTCTTGCCCATGCCAGACTGACCTAAGAGCGCGATGGTCAACTGCCTGTCATGAAAGACATCGTCGATCTTGCCCATGAGGCCATCGAGTCCTCCAGGGTGAACATGGGTTGCGATGACCGGTGAGGCCGAGCCAGTGGACGCCGCTGCATGGCGCTGCGGGGTGATCTCAAGCAGGTGACCTGCGGCTGCCTGAGAGTCGTCAATGCGATCCGATTTGTTGAGCAGGATCCAGCAGGGAATCCGCTGGCTTGCGAGGCTTGCCTGCACACGTTGGAGGATCTCCGTGGAGAACATGGGGTGCCCACTCACGACCACCCAGGCAAGGTCGATGTTGGCCGCCAGTCGTTTTTCTCTGCTGCCCTCCTGCCTCAGGAGGGTGTTGCGCCGCGGACCAATCGATTCGATGATGGGGGGGTCGTTTTCAACACTGAGCCTCACCTGATCATTGGCCAGGGGTGTCAGCGACCGACCCCTCAGGTGGCACAACCGCCGAACCCCGTCGTCCGTCTCGACCCAGGCCTGACTGCCGTGACAACTGATCACACGAGCAGTGTCAGTATCCGGTCTGCGCAATCGAGGTCTCGAGCGGTGATGCCCTGTTGATCGTGTGTTCGAAGGGAGATTCGAATGCTGTCGTAGCCAAAGGAGATCTCGGGATGATGGTCTAGCGAGATGGCCAGGGCCCCAATGGCCTGAACCCAGCTGCAGATGACGGGGTAGGGGACCTGGCGCCGCTCGAGTTGCAGGCTCCCATCGACGAGCGTCCAATCTGGACGACGCTCCAGGGCTTCGAGGATTTCATGGTCTTGAAGAACGGGCACTTGTCTCACGCTCAGATGATGTCACAACCATGCGATCATAAATCGATGACACAAGCCCTAAATGAGAACCACCTGGTCTGGGTTGACATGGAGATGAGCGGCCTAGATCCCCTTGCCAATCGCATCCTAGAGGTCGCGGTCGTGGTGACCACCTCCGAGCTTGAGTTGGTGGCCGAGGGTCCCGTCTTGGTGGTCCATCAGACAGACCAACACATGGCAGAGATGGATGACTGGAACAAGGCCACCCATGGGCGCTCTGGCCTGATCGACAGGGTCAAGGCGTCGAGCCTCACCGAGGCCGAGGCTGAGCAGATGCTCCTGGGCTTCCTATCAGTCCATCTGTCTCCAGCAAAGTCGCCCTTGTGTGGCAACAGCGTGCATCAAGATCGTCGATTCATGAACCGTTACATGCCGGCATTCGAATCTTTTTTCCACTACCGCAATCTTGATGTCAGCACGATCAAGGAACTCTGCCGGCGCTGGCGGCCCGAGGTCTACAAGGGCTTTATCAAGAAGGGAGCCCACACGGCATTGGCCGACATCCTGGAATCGATCGAGGAGCTCCGCTACTACCGGTCGTCTTTTCTAGGAATCTCCGACACCAGCAAGACATAGCGCTCACGACCCTGACGGTCGGTGGGCCGGGTCCCGGACCAGATCTCCAGTCGTTGGTCAGCGGCGGGGCTGGTCTGAAACCTCAGCGGACAGGGCTCACCTGGACGGCCGAGTCGGGCCGATGTGGTCGCCAGCAGGAGGAGTCGAGCAGGGGTGTCGCCCGCTGGCACCGAGACACAGGCGTTCGGGGCGCCTGGCCATCTCGCCAGGGTGGGGGCAGAGTGGCCCGGAAGGGCCTGTTCAAGGGCTCGGTTGAGTTGGTCGGACAGGGGATGAAAGCCTCTGTTGACATCGAGGGCTGGCAGCCAGAGGGCCATCATTAGAATCCAGGCGAGCCCGAGGCCCCCCGCGCTCAGCGCAACGGGTCGCCAGAGGTGCAGACCTGTTCTGCGCACCCGCCAGACCACCAGGCTGAGCCACAGGCCGCTGACCGCAGTGCCGAACAAGACCTCGATGGGGCCTGGCTGGGGGCTCTGCAGGCCCGGCGCGAAGTAGCGCAGGCGCTGGGCCAATTCCTGCGGAAACTCAAAGACCATTGCAGACCAGTAGAGCCAGATCAAGGCACCGATGGTGGTAAAGACAACCACCGCAAACCAGTCCAGGAGATTGGTGAGGCTGCGGGGAATCGAGAGCAGGCCAAAGGCGCCCAGAATGGCCAGCGGGGCCACCGGAATGAGTTGGCCCGGGACGGATGAGCCAATGCCAGTCCATCCCACCAAGACGATGACGCCCAGCAGGATCAGGAGCATCTGGATGTGCGCGAGTTGGAGCAGCCCATGGCGTTTTGCCTGCACGATCAGCACGGCAACGATTGGCCAGAGGGGCCACCAGGTCCAGGCCCAATCGTTGATCGCTCGCCAGGGGGCCTGCAGGTGGAATTGGAACTGGGCAGACCACCAGATCCCTGTGCGGGCGGCGCCGTCAATCCAGAGGGTTGCTGCGATCCAGAGTCCAATCCCCAGGCAGAAGGTCCAGCCGATCTCCCGCCAGAGCGGGCCTCGAACCAGTGCAATCACATGGACCACTCGGGTCACGACCACCAGGCCAAGGCCGCAGGCCAGGGCGGTCTCAATTCCGTCAGTCAGCAACAGGGCAGCCAGAAGGGCACCGATGAATCGGCCCGAGGGGCGGGGTCGTTCGGGGGCGCAGGCCAGTGCCCAGATGAGGCCTGCCTGCAACAAAAAGCTCAGGGCCGCTGGCCCAGCCTCATGCCAACGTGTCACCGTGCCCAGGCAGGCCAGCGCGAGTAACACAGCGCAGTCGCCAAGGGTGCGGCCATAGGCATGGGCATCGGGCCCAATGCCCAAGGGGTCGACAGGCCTGGCCTCTCGTCGATGGGCCAGGCGAATCGTGGCCCTCCACAAGGCATAGAGTCCGAGGGTCAACCAGAGGGCGTGGATCAGGCGAACCAGATCGTCAAATCGCTCGGGTGCCAGTCGGGCCCCGCCCACAAGCTGGGCCGCGACCTCAATTGGCAGGAGCAGCAGCGCGGCGAGCCAGGCCCCCAGGGGACCTTCTCGGGCATGGATGTCTCCAGCCAGATGGGGCAGCAGAGACAGGCTATCCCAGCCAAGCACGCCGTCGAGGGCCA
>JAGYKN010000029.1 GCA_018401615.1 Burkholderiaceae bacterium | reverse complement strand
GGCCAAAGACCGCATGGCCCACGTGACATCCGCCTTCGATGCGTATTTCGACGAATACGACGCCATCTTGTGTCCGGCAGCCCTCGGAACCGCGCCGCAGGGTCTGTCCTCGACTGGAGACCCAATCATGTCGACGGTCTGGAGCTTTGCCGGCCTGCCCACCCTGAGCCTGCCGCTGATGAACCTCTCAAACGGTCTTCCCCTGGGTGTCCAGGTGGTGGGGCGCCACAAACATGATGCGCGGCTGCTTCGGTCCGCCCGCTGGCTGGTCAGTGAATTCCTCAGGAGAAATCAAGCATGAAGAATGTTGAGCGGACCACCGGCTTGATCGGTCTGATTTTATTGGCAGCCTTCTTTGCGCCCTACATCTGGAAACTCCCACAGCTCGACATCACGCTGATCATGCTCATGGGAGTGGCCCTGGCAGCCTATGACTACTTCACCTCGGGCGGGAAATAGGCCCCCTGCTATTGCTCCCTGCTACTCCTTCTTGGGCGCAGGCGGTGGTGGGGAGGTAAAGAGGTTCCTGATGACGGCGGAGTCATCCCGGGCGAGTTCCTCCACCCTGCTGTCGATGGCCGCCGCCAATTGCGCCGAATCGGCTGACCCCATCCATTGATTCCGGTTGTTTCGAATCAAGATCCAACGGTCGAGGCTGCACTTAGGGCCCTCGGCCGAGAGCCATTCCAAGGCCTTTGCAGCCCGCAGGGGCTCAGGCGCATCTGTGACAGCGGCTCGAAAGCCGCTGACCGCACAGTTGACCGGCTCAGCGGCAGGCTCAGCCTCTTGTCCAGGCAGTTGTGCATGGGATGGGAGGTTCATGAGGCTCAGCATAAGGCTCAACAGAAGGCTCAACACGAGGGCGAGGGTCGCGAGGCGCCCAGGGGGTAAAGTCTGGTCCCACGCACCCGATCTACTGTTCATGGTCATTCAAGTCCTCAGCCTCGGTCGTCGTCTCAAGCATCTGGCGTCTTCCATTGTGGTGGTGCTTCTAGCAATTGTTCAACCGCAGGATTCCTGGGCGAACTATTTCGTCATCCAGTCTGGGGTGAATCGGGTGGAGTACGTTGAACTTGATACCGCCCGGCGCACCTCCGTGGGCTATCTCTTGGTGGTGGTCGAGGACTACTTTCACCCAGACCTCATGGGCCATCTCTCACGCCTGCGACTCCAGGAGATCGACTGCCAGAAGGCACGCATGAGGGTCCGACTCGAGCGCCGCTACTCTGGCAAACGCGGCACCGGACGGCCCACTGCGGTGATTCGTCAGCCAGAGGCGGGCTGGACGCAGATGGCAAAAGCTGGCGAGCTGGGCAAACGGCTGAGGAGTCGGTTCTGTCAGAAATAGCCCGGCCCATGACCGGGGCAGTGCGGATCGGTCATGCCGGCACAATGAAGGTTGGGAAGGTTAGCGCTTGCGCCCCTCGGCCTTGCATATCAGGGCCCCCGTAATCGAGGCCCCCTGGTGAAGTTCAATGGCGTCGTACTCCACGTCGCCCTCAATGACGCCCCCCGTGCGCAGCTCGACGAGTTTGGCTCGAACATTGCCTTGCACGGTGCCAGAGATCTGGATGCTGTGACAGCGAATGTCACCTTGAATGTTCCCATCTCTGCCAATCACAAGGGTGACCTCTGTCTTGTCGCCGGGAGACAGGAGATTGCCTTCGAACCTGCCATCGATCCTTGCATTGGCACCAAGCTCCAGGTCTCCCTTAAAACGGGTCGTGCCATCGATGATCGTGGGGTAAGACTTGCCGGCGAAATTGTCTTTTTGGGTGGACATGAAGGGTCTTCTTATAGACGGGATCAACATTCTCGCATGCGGCCCTCGAACGCGGTGAGGTTAGGTCCTCAGGCGCATCACAATGCCCACCGCCCCCAGGCTGCCTGGCAGCAGGGTGAGCCCAGCCCAGAGGGGCCCCACCTGAGGCAAGAGGTCGCGGGCCAACATGAATTGAATGGCAGCCAAGACCAGCATGCAGACCCGCTGAAGGTTGAGGCCCCCGGACTGGGCCAGGCTGGCCAGGAGCAGCAAGAGCGCAGGAATGGCGGCCAGGGCACTGTAGAAGGCGGGATCACCAAGTTGGGCTGCCTGGGTGGTGTAGACGTGGTCGGTCAAGACAAGGCCCGCCACCGGCAGGGCTGCGAGCAGGGCACGGGCCTGCCACGAGTATTGATCAGAATTGGCCTGCGCCCATTGGGCTGGAGGGGGCTGCGGGGGCGTCTGCGGGGAGGGCTGTGGGGAGGGCGGTGGGGGGGTATGCGTGTCGGTGTGACGGGCTGTCGGCCGTGGGGTGGCATTGTCGGTGTCGGTGCCCAGGCCTCGGATGGCTGCAGCAATCTGTTTCTGGGCCTCGGCATTGGTCTGGCAGGCACGCAGCGCCTGCGCCCAATGGTCAAGACGGCTGCGGTGGTCCGAGGTGAGGGTGGCGCCCACCTCATCGAGAAGTCCCGCTAGCCCAAAGGCCAGCAAGGCGTGCTGATGGTTCAGGCCGTTGACGGCAACCCCACTGGGCCAGTGGCTGGCGTAGCGATCCCAGGGAATATCGAAGTGGTCGACAAAATTAGCCGGAATGGTCAGGCCCATGGCCGTGAAAAAGGCCTGCCAGTCGGCCTCGATGGCACTGGCCAATGCGGGATGGTGGACGCGCGGATTCACCCGCAGCCAGAGCGGCTTTTGCAGCGGGAAACGGGCACACAAGGCGGCGGAGAAATCGATCACCTGGGCCTGTCGGCTACCCGAGGACTCGAGCAGCACATTGCGCGCGGCCACATCTAGATGAAACACACCGAGTCGGGCCACCCGATCAAAGGCAGCCAGGGCTGGCGCCAACATCTGCACCACCTCATGGTCGGGCCGCTCGTGCATCCATTCGGCAAGGCTCTGGCCGCGATGCTCCATCTCGATGGTCAAGGCTCGGTGGTCGGTGGCAAGCACCTTTGGCACGGGGCCACCCCGCTGCGCCAGGTCATTGAGAAGTGCAAGCTCGCGCGACAGGTTGTACTCGTCCTCGAAGGATTTGGTAAAGGCGCCAAGCTTCACGCCTGCCGCACCCAGATCATGAGGACCGAGGCGTCGTCGTGGCTGCCACGCGAGACCGCAAGTTCGGCCAGGGACTCGGCGCAGAACTGCAGATCATGGTCGCTCGGTGTCTGCTCGCCGATGGGCAGCAAGGCCTCGAGGAGATCGGCCGTGGAGAGATACGCGCCAGCGCCATCGGTCATCAAAAAGGCGGCCCAGCAGGCAACACCCGTGCAGGCGCTGCGCTCGCAGAGATGGGGGCTGATGGGAACATCTGCACCCACCAACTGGGTGGGGTGGCCGTTTGCATCTTGGTGCCGACCCAGCTGGTCTTCAGGCTGCCACTGGCCCTGGCGATGGGCAAAGAGTTCAGCAAAGCTGTCACCCACACCCGTGATGCGAAGGCCTCTATCGTTGGCCTCATAGGCCAGGAGGGTGCAGCCGGAGTCTGGAAACTGCCGCTCGAGGGTGGCGCTGAGGTCATCGAGCACCTGCGGCGTGAGGCAGACACCTGCCTCGAGGGCAGCCATGATCTGTTGGCATGCCGCCTGGGCCAGCGGGCCGCCATGGGGTGTGCCGTTGGCACCATCGCAGAGCACCGCCAGTGGTCGACTCGCATGTCGCAGCCCTGCGTCAAAGGCAAGGCCACCTGGGGCGCCACGGTTGAGTGCCATTGCACAGCGAAACTGCAGAGGACTCACGACCTGTTCCGACGGGTCAGGTTGGCTTGACTGCCCGCGGGCGGGGAGTGGCCTCGCTTGCTGCGGCCATGACGGCACCCTTGCGGCGAATCTCGATGATCGGAAATTGCCCCGCATTGCCCTTGTCAAATGCCTGCACCCGGGTCTCTGCAGTGGCGCCAAAGAGCAGGCTCATCTCGGAGTGTCTGGGCATGCTGTAGACAGTCGAGGGCCGCAGCAACTGGCCACCAGACGATAGGCAAGACAGGCTGGCCGCATCGTGGATGAAAAAATAAGTCTCCTCAAGGACATTGAGCACCACCAGGTGGCGCCTGGAGACGTACTGGCCCTTGAGGGCCACGAATGAGAGTCCACCGAGCTCCTCCGGCCCCGGGCTCTCTCTGCCGATCAGGCAGGGCGTGTTGACCTCCACCATGCGCTCGCCGTCGGCATCCCATATTCGCAGCAGGAGTCCCTCGCCGTTGTGGCGGCTCGGCTGGGCTGCCCCAGCGATGCCACCAGTGAGGCCTGACTGAGCAGCCGCTGCTGGGGCCGGTGCAGCAGCGGTCTTGGGCACAGGCCCGCGCAGGCTCACCTGCACCTGAAAATGGATTCGGCGCCCGCGCAGAGAGACCCTGTAGCGCTCATCCTCACTGGGCTGCTCGAGGCTTGAACTCAAGAACTGAACGGTGGGTTGGAAGTCCGCCGAGACCACCACCAGCGAGCCTCGTGGTGAACGGTATTGCGGCTCCATCAGGCCCTGAAAAAATTGGCGCCTAAAGCCAACGTCAACCTCCTCATGGACCTGAAGGAAGCCCTGAAATTGTTCGGAGGCCTCTTGGTCAAGGGGCATCACGACAAGAGACTCCAGGACGAACTGGCTCTTGGTCAGGATGCTCTGAAGGTATTTCTGCTCTCGCATGGTGAGTTCAGTCAACACCGCCTGGGAGATCAGGCCCTTGAGTTCAAGGCCAATTGCCTCGGCCCAGTGTGTGGTTTGATCTGCGGATTTTGGGCTGCTGCCATCGCTTGGCTTGGCGCCTGAGCGGAAGTGAGAAAGGAGGTCAGAGAGCATCGTTCTGGCAATCTATACGAATGTCTGCGTTTATGAAACCAAACCAAGGTGCCATCGGGATCTTATTGGCCATTTTCCTGGGCTCCTCAGTCTGGTGGTGGGTCGACCACGGTCTGCCCGACGATCGACTGCCGCGGGAGGCGATCTGGCTCAAGGCCCGCGATGCGGCCGCCCTCGGCATTGTCGCATCGCTGCCTGGATCAGGTGACACCCCGCCCATTGCAGCAGCCTGGTTCTGTGAGGCCCACCTGGGCGTGCCGCCCCAGCAGGCCGATTGCGGGACCGGACGGCCGCTCGTGGCAGCAGCCAACTCAAATGACGATGCGCGCCGCCTCGCCCTGGCTCGGGTCGAGACTGGCCTTGTGAGGTTCGAAGCGCTGCGAGCGGCAGTTCTCGAGGTCTCCTCCGGGCACGCCTCATCGAACTGGATGGTGGGGCTCATCGATCAGCGCATGGAGCGAATTCGACAGCGCACGCAAGAGCCGGCGGCAACGCACGCCGATGTCTTTAACGCGCTCTTGTTGGTAGAGGGGGCCCGCTACAACAGCCTGTCGGGGCAGTTCTCGCTCATACGCTGGGACATCGCACGCGTGATCGACGACCCCGATCGACTGGCCAGCCAGGCCAGCCGGCTTGGCGTCGCGCTGGGCCTGCTGCCCTGGGTGCTCGGGCTGCTCACGGTCGCATCTGCCGGACTGGTCTGGTGGAAGGTTGGGGTCAGCGCGCTGGCGGGCGTGGCCCTGGTCATGGGCTCGGTCTCTCTAGGGCTGCTCATCATTGCCGATGCAAGCCTGCGTTTTGGAGAGGGCGCGTTGGGCCTGGCGCTCAACCCGTTTACCTATGCCTTGCCTAGACAGATCTGGGTGGTCTGCGCTGCGGCAGCCTGTTTTCTGGCCTGTCTGCTCGCAGCACGCCCCCTCACCCGAGCATTGGAGTGGTTCTCTCACCGGCTTGCGGTTGCGGCCCTGATTGGTGCCGCATCGGTTCCGGTCTTTTATGCGGTGGTGAGCCCCGCTGCAGGGTCTGAGGCCCTGAAGATTTGGGTCTGCGGCCTTGCAGGGCTCGTGGTGGTCAGACACGCCAGGCAGGCCTATCTTGCCCGCGAGACCGTCTTGGGTTTCATGCGGTTTGGCAGTCTCTGGCGCGCCCTCTTCTCGGCCTCGGCTGCTGCTGATATCCATCGACACCTCCTCAAGGCCTTTGGGCTCGTCTTTGCCCTGGCCTTCTTGGTTGTGGGTGTGGCGGCCGTGGTCTTTCAGGACTTCGGGGGGGCGCTGATCAGCGCAGGCGTCTTCCTTGCGCTGATCTATATTATTTTTGGCTGGCGGTTCCTGGCGGTGGCCATCGGCCTGGGCGGCATGCTGTCGGTGGTCGCCATGCTCACCGATCGGGTGATGGGTCGCCTGCTCCTCATGTTGGAACCCATGCAGGCTGCGGTGAGTGATTTTGCGCGGCTCATTAAATTTGCAGAAGGAGGCCAGCCCAGTGGATATGGGCTTGGAACCACCCAGTGGTGCAGCCATGAGGGGGCCTGCCTCCCGCTGCAATCGCTCAGTGACTACCTTCCAACCCTGCTCATGGGCACCCTCGGAGACACCCTTGCATTGGCCCTCTTGGCGGGCCTTCTGATCCTCTACGTCTGCCTCCTGGTCGTCGCCGTCCGGGGGCTTGCCTTTGGCAGCCGTGAGAGCCGTGCCCTCTATGCGATTGGTTTTTTCCTCCTGATCGCCACCGCCTTGCAGACCGTGGTGACCAGCCTGGGCAACCTGCGGCTCATTCCACTGACCGGCCTGGGACTGCCGCTCATGAGCCTGGGACTCTCCTCGTTCTTGTCGGTGTCTGTGGGCCTGGGCTGCCTGGCAGCGGCCTCAGCGCAGTCGCGTGGCCAGAGGGCCCCATGAGCTATTCGAGACAACTGCTGCGCGGACTCATGGGTCTCTTGGGGTTATTCTCGTTGCTGCTGGCAATCGCCATCGTCTTGCAGAGGGATCGCCTCGAGAGTCGCTCATTCGAGGGGGAGGATCGCTTCGTCCCCGTGGCGCAGGTTGAGCGAGTCGTCAGTCTGAGTCAATTGCTCTCGGCCCCCAGGGATCGATCCAAAGTGTCTCCTGGCGATCTCGCTCAGTTGAGGTCTGACTGCGATGCTCGAGCGCTGGCTGTGGTGGTGGGGCGGTTGTCGATTGCAGGGGACCCGGCCGTATCAGAGGAGCACTGGCAGGGCCACCTTGCTCAGGCCTGGTCCGAGCGTCGTCGGGCGGCAGAGGCCTCCTGGCGAGCGGCCACCTGCGGCCCCTTCCTGCGCGACCTCGCCCTGGTGGCCCAGCATCCCGCCTGGCTCACCACACAGACCATCGATCGCCGCGAAGCCCTGGTGGCGCAGTCACTTGCCGAGCGCGTCTCCTGGACCACCTTGCCGCCCTGCCTATTTGGGCGTGACTCAGTCGATGCATGGGTCTTGCTGTCGGGCCCGCGTGCCCGATGCGGTGTGGCCTCGCCTCCAACAGGGGCCCCGCGCCTGCTGCGTGACCTCTCTGGCTGGATCACCCCCCGGGCCATGCTGACAGACGCTGTCGAGGCAGGCGCGGCGCCGCGACAGCTGCGCCTGAGCCTGTCAGGTCGGCTGCAACAGCACCTCGAGGTTTTTCTCCCAACGGCCGCTCAGGACATGCGCGGCATGAGCATGGTGGTCATGGATCCCAAGACCATGGGCATCTTGGCCATGGGCTGCGAGGGTTCTGCCTGCAGCCAACGCGGTGTGGAAGGCTCCAAGCCGCTGGCGCCCCTCCTGGTCGAGGCCCCCCCGGCCTCTGTGGCAAAGCTTTTCTTTGGCATGGCCCTGGCCAATCAGGTGCCCAAGTCGGTCTTGCAGCGCCACATTAAAACGTCGATTCCAAATGAGTGGTGGGAGCGCGCAGCCATCTGCGATCTGGGACCCCCGACAAAGACCCCCCTGCCCTGCAACATGCCGTCACAGGTTGGCCGTGTGGTCGAGCAGGCAGGATGGTCGCGGACTCGCGTGAACCTCAGTGGAGCGGGGCTGTCACTTCCTGCCTCGGCTGGCCGCTTTGCGGCTCTTGAGGGCCAGCAAGGCCCTGCGACCATGCTGGCCTGGCGCGACTATGAGAATGTTCGAAGCAGGCGCGCTGCGCCGCCAAGGGGCCCTGCCTATGGCCTGACATCGCAGATGGTCCAGTCAGTCTTGGGCGCCGGTGACGCCCGCGTCACTGCCTTTGGCGTGGCGAGCCTGGCGGCTCAGATTGCCAATGCCTCCCAGGGTCGTCTGTCGCCGATGCCCTGGCTGCTTCGGGATGACACCACGCCGTCACGCATGGGCCCCTCGCTTGAGGGCCGACTCTCGGCAGAGATTGTGCGCAATGGCATGGCCAGGGTGATGATGCCAGCTGAGCCGGGCTGGTCAGGCAGCGGCACGGGCCATGCTGCCGTGGAGGCGGCCTTTGGCCGACCATGTGGCATTGACTGCCCACTGCAGGGCAAGACCGGCACCGTGGGGCAAGCGGATGTGGGCTTTGCGGGCACCACCGTTTTTGCGGGAATTGTTGAGACAGGGCGATTGGCGCAGTGGCTGGGCCTGGCTCAGCTCGCAATGGGTGAGACGCTGCCCGAGGAGTTGGTCATTGGGGTGCTCGCGTTTCCGAAGGGTGCTGCAACACCGGGGTCGGGGCATGCGGCGAGTCGCGAGGCCATGCGGTGGCTCGCCAACCTCACTGCGACAGGCCAAGAGCCTTGAGCAGGGGCCTCTTCGAGTGGAGCCTCTGCTATGACCAGGCGCCGCCTGCAGAGCAGCTCCTGGCCTTTGCGCTTCGACTGAGCAGCCACGATCTTGAACGGGGATGGTTGATTGTGGAGATCCCAAGAGAGGTCTTTGAGGCGGTCCAAGCCAACGCATTTCGGGCCCTCTTCTCCGATGTTCTGCTTGATGCCTGTCCGACGCTTGAGCCCCGGCTTCAGGTGCAGGTGGTGTCGGGCACTACTTTTCGCGCTCGTCTCGTCGAGGGCGCGACGAGATGACCTCTGCATCTTGGGCTGGCGGTTGACCCGTGCTTCTCAGTCGCTCAGTGCCCAGAGACGCGTTGGAAGACCCCACCGGTGTGGAGTCTGTTGCCGATCGATCCGATTCTGTTGTGGGGCCATTGGGCACCGGCTGGATGGTCACGGGCTGGACTGCTGCTGGTGCCCTGGGCCCCGGGGCCGTCAGCCGCTGAGAGACTTGATCACAGCCGCTCGCCATGGCCGCTGTGGCCAAGAAGATGAGCGCCAACGGGGGCGAGCGCTTGGGTTGCATCTTGAGAGTCTAACGCTGGGAGGAGGCGTCATGTCGCAGGAAATGCGGCACGTAAACAGACCCCAGCTCCTGCGTGAGCCAGGCATCGTACTGCCTCGCGACGCTCAGCAGGTGGCCAAACGAGCCCGACCCACAGGTTGCATCGGCTTCAATTTTCTCGAGCTTACTGGCCGACCAGTTCAACACCAGCGCAGCCTTCTGGGCGGGAATATTGTGCTGTCGACGGCGTTCGGCGCAGGAACGCAGCAGATTGATGGCTTCTGTCTCAGCCTCGACCTCAGTTGACATGGAGTTAGCATAGGTAAGAAATATGACGCTTGCTATGTACTTTGGTGCAGGATCGGGAAAACTACTACAAACCTTGCCCCTCTGAGGTGCTCGACATCGAGCCTGATGTCGGCGCCTTGAGCCTGCAGGATGTATTTTGAAAGCCAGAGGCCAACGCCGCCGGTCCGACTCTTGGTTGTCGCAAACAAGTCAAAGAGTGTCTCGCGCTGGGCTGCTGGGATGCCAGGTCCGTCATCGGTCAGGCTGATCTGGGCGGTGGATGCCGACCCAGTTGAAACCTCGATGACGATGCCGACCGGATTGCTGCTGCCTGAGCTTGCGACAGCCTCTGTCGCGTTGACCAGTAGATTCAAGAAGACCTGTGTGAGTTGGTCCCGATTGGCCCTTGTCCAGAGCCCTGGGTTGTTCTCGGGCAGCAGCCGAATCTCCACGGGGTGTTGCTGGGATAGCGCGGATCGATTGAATAAATCGATGGCACCTCGAGCGGATTGCCAGAGGTCTACCCGCTCGAGCGGGACAGACCCGCCAGACAAGAGGGTCCTCAGGTTTTTCACAAGAATCGCTGCACGATTGGCGTCGTACAGCAGGTCTCTGAGGACCTCCTCGAACGCCGGGTTGGTCTGGCTGAGGCGCTGCTGCCTCTGGAGGTGCTCGAGGTTGAGCTGCATCGCGGTGAGCGGCTGATTGAGTTCATGGGAGATGACCGAACCAAAGGCCTCGATCGAGGTCTGGGGTGTCTCGAGCGCATATCTTGAGGCGGCGCTCTGGCTTGCAGTCAGGGCGCCCCTGGTCAGGTGTCGATCCTGTTCGAAAGCCTCGAGGATCATGCGGAGGAAGGCGATATTCGAGAGCAATGCAAAACCCAATATGCACATCACCGCGATGGAGTGGAGTGGGGCCCCCGCAAAAATATAGGCACCCTCACCCAGGATGTGAATGCTCAGGAGTCGAAGCCCGTAGCCCACCAGGGCAATCAGTGCTGCCCACTGTAAGAGCCGCAGGCCCTGGCTCGGGCGGTCTCGGCCCTGTTGCCCCGTTTTGTGGAGCAGCCAAAAGAGCAGGCCCATCTGGACCGATATTACAAACGTGATGCGATCCTGCTCTGGCCAGTCCGTGGCCATGGCCCAGGAGAAGACGACCATGTATGCGAGAAGCCAGCCAAGGAAGGGCCAGGCGGCGGCAAGGTGGTAGTGGTCTGGCGCTGCGATGATGCGGATGGTGTGGACCCGAAGAAAGGCGCTGCTGAGCAAGAGAACCTGCGTGAGGTGATAGCTCATTGCATCTGGAATGCTGTCTCGCAGCCCAACCAGAATGTAGGCAAGCCCATGGGCAGCGTTGGCCGCAACCCAGCAGTAAATCTGACGATTTCGCATGCCTCTTGTTGTCAAGAGAATGGCAATCGGCGCGATCAAGAAGACAACAGCAATCAGCCCATAGGTGGTGCGAACGTCAATCATGCAGACGGCTGGCCGTGCCTGTTTTTGAGAAATACTGCTTCAGAAGTTGACCTTGATTGCGCACCCCGATCTTGGCCATGATGTTGCCGCGGTGCATCTTGACTGTTCGAAGGCCAATGCCAAGTTGCTGCCCGATCTCGGCGTTGCGCAGGCCCTGGCCGACCAGCCGCATGACCTCTTTCTCTCGTCGGGTGAGACCATCGAGCCACACAGGGCAGGGCGATTCTGCTGGGTCACGCAGACTGCCTGGGGTCCTTGGCCAGTCCAGGGCCCGGCGCAATGACTCGAGCAGGCTCTGCTGCTCAAAGGGCTTGAGCAGAAAGTCTGCTGCCCCATCTTTGAGGGCACTCACAGCCTCATGGATCTGTGCGTTTCCAGACAGGAAGACAACAGGCGGGCAGGATGCCTGCTCCCTGATCGACTGCCAGAAGGCCAATCCGCTGTCTTGTGCAAGCCTCACATCGAAGAGGAGGGCATCAATCTGATCGAGTGGCGTTCGAGACAGAGCATCCCTGAGTGCCTGGGCGCCTGCGAAGGCCTCGACCTCGTAGCCCGAAGCCCTGAGTGTGCGTTGCAGGGCCCGGCTTACGCTCTCGTCGTCTTCGAGAAGCCAGATGAGCATCCCAACCGTCCGCTCACCATCGTTACTCTTCAGTTTTGGCAGCAGCTTTTCGTGGGTAGGGGTCCATGGGAACAACCTCGGCAAGGGTTTTTGGTCCAGCCGAGTAGGGCGCCTTTGCCTCGATTCCAAGTTCTGGATAGTCCGGGATCATCGAGACCCCGTAGAGCGGCTTGGCTGCCCCCTTGTGACAGGTTGCGCAGGCAACCTTGGGTTCGTCACCGACTGGCGAGAGTCGAAAGTCGGGCAGGAGCTTGCCAACCGGCGCAAGGTAAGTCACGTTGAGGTCTCGAACCATTCGAATACCGTACCAGGCTGTGGCCCGCGGCGGGGGGCTCTGCTCCCAGTTGGCAAACGCCCGAGAGTTATGGCAGTAGGTGCAGTTCACGCCGAGCGAGTTGGCCATGTAGATCATTAACCCGTAGGTGTGTTCTGTCTGCTTGACCGACCGCCGATTGTTGCTCTCTCCAGCCAGAGGAAGCTCGCCCTGCACCCGGATATTTGGGGCCTCTTTGTTGAGAAAAATGGTGAGGGGATCGTAGGGAAGGGATGTGTTGCCCACCGTGCTCACGCCGGCCGTGTTTTGTCCAGCACGGGTGCCGAGCATCCTGTTGGGAGCATCGCTCGCCGCAGCAACCTTCTCAAACCAGTCACCCGAGGGAACTGGCTGCCCACGATGGCAGGTGTAGCAGGTGACACCGGTCTCACCGACATGACTCTTCCACTGGACATTTAGGTTTCGGGTCATTTGGAGCATGTGACGCGCAACCACTTTTGCGTATTTTTCGTCACTTGCGAGGTTTCTGGTGTTGTGACAATAAGCACAGCCCTGTTCAGGGGAGACCCACTGGGTGAGGGCCTGCATCAGCCGTGAGAATTGCTGAACGTTGAGATCGGTGAGCACCTGAACATTCTTATATTGTTGTGTGACTGAGCGTGGCGGATTGTCGGGGTCGATCTCTTCAACCGGCTCTGGCTCGGGGACCCTATGAATGGGCGCAGTCTCTCTGAGCGCCACCGGGTCGATATTTTGGAGCATCCCCACCCCTCGAAAGCCGACTTGCTCGGCCTCTGTCTGCTCAGCACCGCTGATGGTGAAGAAGGCGGTCACACCAATGGCGCCGATCAATCCAAGGAGCGCCGCGATGGGTATTGCAA
>JAGYKN010000028.1 GCA_018401615.1 Burkholderiaceae bacterium | reverse complement strand
GACCGGTCCGACCGCAAGGCCCATTGGCGCGAGCATCTGTGAGATGACCATGGGGTCGGCGGGGAACATCTCGCCCAAGAGGGTGACCGTTGGAAGGGCTGCGATGCCCTGACGGGGCGCTGCCACTGGCCCCGCGGTGGCCTCTGACATTGCGTAGTTGAGCATGGCACCAGCCAGGACATCCTTGGCCTCGGCATGCGTTGGCACGCCGAATCCGGGCACATCAATGCCAATGATGCGGACCCCATTGATTTCTTTTGGCAGCAACTGCAGCGGCACACCACTGGCGGTTGGCACACAGAGGTTGATGATCACGATTGCATCGAACTGGGCTGGATCGGCCTGCGCATAGACCGCATCGCGGATGTCTTCGAAGAGTTTCCCCGTGACCAAGGACTCAGAATTAAAGGGCACATAACCCACCGAGCGGCGTGCGCCGTAGAAGTGGGAGGTAAAGGTGAGGCCATAGACGCAGCAGGCCGAACCCGAGAGGATGGTGGATGTGCGCCGCATGCGAAGGCCCACGCGAAGCGAACCAAATGCGGGACACATGCTCTGCGGCTGATCATGGGGGCCGAGCGGGTAGTCGGCTGCAAGCTGATCGAGGCTCGAGGCCTTGCCGGACTCTCGGGCAGATTTGGCAAGTGCATCGCGACCGGAGGAGCAACCCAGCCCGTCGTCTTGCGGGGTCGTCTTGATCTCCGGCGCGGCAGCAATGGGGATGACAGGGTGCACAGTCATTCTCTCGTTAGACCTTGTCGTAGACCACTTCGAGCGATGGCTTGGCGCACACCTCGCGGCCCACCATGTCGGTGAGTGATGCAGGCTCGAGGACGACATCTCGCCCGACAGCAGAGGCTGAGAAGAGACCCAGGAGTTGATCCTGAGAGAGCGGCTTGGGCCTCACTGGGGGGGCTGCGCCCACATTGGTGGCGAGCTCCTCAAAGAGTGGTGCCCACTGTGTGCCGGGGCGGCCGATGATCTCGTAGTTGGCGCTCTTGCGCCGGATGTCCTCGTTGGCTGGAATGGCCGCGAGAATGGGAATGCCGGCAGACGAGGCAAATGCTGCGGCCTCGCCGGTGCCATCGTCTTTGTTGATGACCATGCCCGCCACACCCACATTGCCACCGAGCTTGCGGAAATACTCCACCGCGGAGCAGACATTGTTGGCCACATAGAGAGACTGGAGGTCATTGCTTCCCACCACGATGACCTTCTGACACATGTCCCGTGCAATGGGCAATCCGAAGCCACCGCAGACGACATCGCCCAGGAAATCCAGCAGAACGAAGTCGAATCCCCAGTCATGAAAGCCCAGCTTCTCGAGGGTCTCAAAGCCGTGGATGATGCCGCGACCGCCGCAGCCGCGGCCAACCTCGGGGCCGCCGAGTTCCATCGCAAAGACGCCATCGCGCTTAAAGCAGACGTCGCCAATCGAGACGGGCTCGCCGGCGAGCTTCTTGCGGGAGGACGTCTCGATGATGGTCGGGCAGGCCTTTCCACCAAAGAGCAATGAGGTGGTGTCGCTCTTGGGATCGCAGCCAATGAGCAGGACCTTCTTGCCCTGTTGGGCCATCATGTAGGAGAGGTTCGAGAGCGTGAAGCTCTTGCCGATTCCACCCTTGCCGTAGATGGCGATGATCTGTGTTTCTTTGGTGATTGGGCCGGTGTGGACAGGGTCAAGCGGTTCGGCCGCCTCTTCACGCAGCCGACGCTGCATGTCGAATTGAATTGGCGCACCCGCCAGGTTGGTGTCAGTAACGCTCATTGGAGACTCCTCCAGTCAAGGATGACCTTCAGACTTGTCTTGCTCTGAAAGGCCTGTTCATAGGCCTGCTCGCAGTCAACTGCCTGCCAGGAATTGGTGATAAGGCCATCGAGATTCAGGCGGCCCTCCTCGACCAGGCGGCCCACTGATTGCAGATCGATTGGCTGCCACTGCGCTGCAACGCGCAGCCGCGCCTCGCGCAAGAAGGCAGGTGCGAATTGAAACGACAGGGCCTGGCTATAGAAACCGGCCAGGATGATCTCGCCTCCGGGGCGCAGGTGATGAATCCATTGATCGAGCTCCTCGCCCGACCCACTGGCGTCGAGAATGCGATCGAAGAGCTGACCCTTGCTCGAAGCCGGCGACCTCACGAGGTAGTCTGATGGGGTGTCTTGGCGGGCCTGGTCGGTCTCCCAGACCAGGGGATGGCCGCCCAAGGCCACCACCAATCGGGCGGCCAGTCGACCCATCACACCATGGCCCACGATGAGGTCGGGCAGGACGCCATCTGGCTGGACCACGGCATGGTGAGCAGTGGCCGCAAGGGCCAATAAGACGCCGCGCTGCGACAAGGCTGCTGAGATGGGCAGGACACGCTGGGCAGCCGTGACCAGCTCTGAGGCCGACCCGCCAAAGAGACCCCGTACTGGACCAAAGCAGTTGGCCCCGGGGACAAAGACCCACTGGCCCAGCGAGAGACCGGCCTCGGGCCCAGCCTCGATGATCTCGCCCACCGACTCGTAGCCGGGCACCAATGGATAGCCCATGCCCGGGAAAGGCGGCATCTCGCCGGTGTAGAAGAGTCGCTCGGTGCCGGTGCTGATGCCACTGAAGTGGGTCCTGACTCGAACGTCGGCCGCACCCATTGCCGACAAAGACAACTCGGCAAGCCTGATCTGGCGGGGCGCATCGAAGAGAACGGCGTGGACTTGGCTCATGTTAGGGTGTCAATTAAATAAGACTTTGCATATGTAAATTTAATAGTACACCTGATCTTTGCCAGCGCAAGTGTGTTTTGTGACCTTTCGTCATTGCAGTGCGGCAGCCTCGGCCACCACCAGGCCCGTCTGCAGCGGCAGGTCTGTCTGCAGGGCCCTGCCCCGGACAAACCCGGCCTCTCCAAGCAGCCCAATGAGCTCGGCAGCCGGAGCGGGCCTTAGCTCGCCTCCCACATGGCCAGCAGATAGAAGCCAAAGTACCCATCCTCCATGGCTTGCGCCCCGACCGTTCCTGCCATTGGCTCGCGATTGGGCAAAACAGGCCGGCCGCCCCAAAACAGCCACGAGCGCGGCGCAGCAGGGCAAGCACGCGGTCATCGGGGTGGTCGTATAGGACCCTGACGAGGCTCACGAGATCGGCCCCCGAGGGCAATGGGTCTCGGAAAAAATCTGCCCCATGACAGACCACTCGGCCGCGCAGCTTGGCGTCGTTGGCCATTGCAGCTGTGGCCTGTTCCGCCACCGCAGGCAGGTCGACCAGGGCCAACTCTAGATGCGGATGGGCATGCCCCACGGCGCTGACAAACCGTCCGAGGCCCCCACCAATGTCGAGGAGGGATCGATGGCCTCGGAAATCGTAGGCATCGAGCACCTGCTGGGCCACCAGGGGTTGGCTGTCGGCCATCAGTCGGGAGTAATCACTGACCTGGGCTGCATCGAGCCCGCCTGGCCGAG
Source organism: Burkholderiaceae bacterium (assembly GCA_018401615.1). GTDB lineage: Bacteria > Pseudomonadota > Gammaproteobacteria > Burkholderiales > Burkholderiaceae_A > Hahnella. Next base: position 11,190 of record JAGYKN010000028.1, on the reverse strand, counting down.
CCTGACCATCAGATGCATAGGCCCAATACCGACGCATTCGAGTCTGGGGAGCGGGATCTCGCAAGAGGGCCACAGGATCCGAGAGGTCCTGATAGAAATCTGCGTGGTGATGGACCATCGAGAGAATCGCAGGGCTGCTCGCCAAGACCACCCCCAGCATGCTGAGGCCCACCTGCTGACTCGATCGCCACTCAAGGATGCCAATCGAGACCCCTGCCTTCAGAAGGAGCTCGGCCCGCTCCGGGGTGAGGCCAGCCACAGCAGCCGCCTCGCCAACGCCAAGGGGCGCCTTTGCAAGGGCTGCAATCAGGCCCGTCTGCACCAATGCCAGCAGGGCCTGGGAATAGGCAAAACCTGCAACGAGGTCAAAGAGTTGGCGGGACTGACGCTTGACGATCCAGCGCAGGAAGACCGACCGCGAGGCCCACCTCTGAAAAGCTGGGCTCGAGAGCAGACGATCACGACGATGCACCCATGGGGCCCTGATGTTTAGTGCCACCAGGACGTCAAACCCCAAGCGGTTGCCGCCGAAGGCCAACACAACAATCGTCGGGCAGGAGACGCTGGGCCTGAGCCAGGACCAACTGGCGCAGGCTGGCTGCACCACGACAGGCCGGGATGCTGCTGACCGCCTCTGAGATCAGGCCATCGAAGTGGGCCACAGCCCCCTCGAGTCCGAGTTCACGGGCAGCGCTTGGGCGATCGTGGGCGAGGTCTTGTCCGGCAGGCTTGCCAAGCTGGGCCATGTCCATGAGCACATCGCGAATGTCATCGGCCACCTGGTAGGCCTCGCCGATCGAATCACCAAGACGCTTCCAGGCACGGGGATCGGCTCCCGCAGCAGCCGCCCCACCCACCGTGGCGGCGGCAAAGAGAGAGCCGGTCTTCTCACGCTGGTAGCGGGCCAGGTCTGCCCTGGACTCACATTCCCAGGCCTGACCTGCAACGATGCCGTGGGGTGGCCCAACCGATGCACTGAGGGCCTCGAGCAGGGGGACAAGCCGTTGAGGCTGCTTGGATTTGGCCGAGGACAAGGCTTGAAAGGACATGACAATGAGGGCGTCACCCGCCAGGACTGCCAATCGCTCGCCAAAGGCGGCGTGGACGGAGGCTTGGCCGCGTCGGGTGGCGGCATTGTCAAAGCAGGGAAGGTCATCGTGGACGAGCGAGGCGCAGTGAAGCAACTCGAGGGCGGCTGCATAAGCCTCCGAGAGGCGCGGGTCATCGTCGCCGCAGGCCATCGCCACGGCCAGGCAGAGGTGGGGCCGCACGCGGGCACCGCCCGGGAAGACCGAATGACGGATGGCCGCAGCGAGTTTGGGCGGCGCACCCCGAGCCAAGACAGCTTGAAGGCTCTTCTCGAGCACCCGTTCGATTCGGTCTGTCAGCATGGTGCGTCCCCCTCGGTTGCGCCGTCCTTGGCGTCTTGTTGAAGAAACTTGTGTCAGAAACCTGTGTCAATCTAAGCTGTCGATGTGTACTGTACTAGACATTAGACACTTATGCCAACATGAATTCGCCATCCAGGGCGCCCCTGCCCTTTGAGCACAACCTCGACGGCCTCAGATGGGCCGGCTGGGACAGGCCTGCTGTGGCCGGCGCACCGGCATTGCTCTTTCTCCACGGAACGGGGGCCGACCGACACTCCTGGGAGCCTCTGCTCAAGACCCTGCCCTCGGACTGGGGGCTGCTGGTGCCCGACCTTCCGGGGCACGGACAGAGCCAGTTCGAGACCCCCCAATCGATTGGCCTGCGGGAGATGGGGCTGCGGCTCCATCGACTCCTGCAATCTCGAGGCATCCGCCGGCCAGCCTGCATCGTGGGCCATTCGGCAGGTGCTGCCGTGTCGGTTGCCATGGCGCTTGGCCCCGAGACCACCCGCCCCCATCGGCTCTTCTCCTTGGCCCCCTCGCTTGTGCCGCCGCCAGCCCTCTTTAATCAGATGCTCGGCCCCCTCCTCGGGCCACTGGTCCTCTCAAAGCCGAGTCTGCTCATGCTCAATGGCCTGGCGCGCTCGACCCTGGTGGTGGATCGGCTGCTCGCCTCAACGGGCACCCTCTTGCCAACCGAGCGACGTGACAGTTACCGACAACTCTTTGGCGGATCGGCCCACGTGCGTGGTGCCCTGGGCTTTATGGCGGCCACAGACCTTCCCGGACTGCTCTTGGATTGCGCAGGCCTTCAGGTGCCCGGCCTTTTTCTGGCCACTCGATGACCCGTGGATCCCCGCCCGAGCCGCTGGCCACGGTGATGGCGGCGCACCTGCCGATGATTGAACTCGAGTGGCGTGCCGTGGGTGGCCACCTCTTTCATGAGGTGGATCAGGTCGCGGTGGGCAATCGCCTGACGGCCTGGATGGCCTCGTGAATGCCGCGCGCCCTGGCCATTGGCAGGGGTAGATAGCGGGCTGCCATGGCATCACTGAGCCTGGCTGCTGCGGGCTCTGGCCGAGCAGATGTGTCGATTAGGAGTCGATGCGACGTGAGCGTGGAGAGCCTTCTGGCCATGGCGACCGCCTCCTCCATGGCCCGGGGCCTGCCTGGCGTCCCATCTCTGGCGATGTTTGCGCGCCCATCTGAGAGAACCACCAGGCAGGTGTCGTCGCCCTGCAGCCGCAGCCGGATGAGTTGCTCGGCCGCCATTGCAAAGCCAGCAGCAATCGGGCTGCCACCGCCACCAACCAGTGCAGACAGACTCCTTCGGGCCGCCACCAGCGAGCGTGTTGGCGGCAGACGCAACTCTGCCCCACGACCACCAAAGGCAATCAAGGCAACACGGTCACGCCGGCTGTAGCACTCAGAGAGCAGGATCTCGATTGCACCCTTGGCCTCTGCAAGACGGGCCATGGCTGAGGATCCCGATGCATCGACAACGAAGACAGTGGTGATGCCACGCTGTCGTTTGAGTCGCCAGACATGAAGATCGTCTGGGCGAAGGGCAATGGCCGACTGTGATCGAACTCGAATCGTCTGAAAGGGGATGGCCGCCCGAAGGGTTGGCAGGATCGCGAGTCGATCGGTGCCACCCCGAGGCTTTCGCCGTATGACGCCCACCGGACGACCGCGACCCCTGCCGGACTCGCCGAGTCGGCCCTGACCACCGCCTCCCCCAGCACCTTGTCCCTGTTCAACAAACCACTTGGCCCAGGCATCGAGAAGCCCCTTGGGCAGCGCCGCCGCGGCTGTCTCAACAGCCTGCTCATCGACAGATTTGGCCTGTTGATCGGTCTGGGGCTCTGAGAGCGACGGTTCCATGTCCGAAGGCGTGGGCTCATCCTGCGCGGGTTCGTCCTGCGCGGGCTCATCCTGCGGGGCTTCGTCCTGCGGGGATTCGTCTTCTGATGACGCCTGCTCCTGAGAGGGCATCGGCAGCTGGCGGGCATGGGGCAGCAGGCACCAGGTGGCGGCCCAGGCGAGGTCCTCTGCCGAAGCCTGGGTTCGCTGTTCAGACCAGGCATGCAGCCGCATCATCCGAAGGCAGGCAAGGCAGGGGCGAGCCGAGACGATGCCGAGCATGACGCAGGCCTCCATCACAGCATGAAGAATGTCCTCGGGGACCAGCACAGCCATCCAATCCGACGCCAAGGCGCCTTGCATCGGAAGCGGATCAGCACCCCAACCATCGCGCAGCCAGGTCTCATCTCGCATGTCCAGGCAGCAGCCCATTCGATCCCGGAGTGCGGCCGAGAGGGGTTGTTCATCAACGAGCGACTCATCGAGCAGGATGAGTCCGCAATCGCCTCGGTCGGCAGCCTGCGCAAGTGCGAGGGCCAGGGCATCGGGGAGGCGCTCTGCCATTGAGACCACCAGAAAGCCGCCTCGGGCACGCTCCAAGATGCCGCTGCGAACCACGGGATGGCCCACGCGAAGGGTCTCAAATGGATCGACTGCATCGGTCAGGTGCGCGGGGTCGGTGTGGGTTGCCATGCGAAGCCAAGGCCGGCCAGCGGCTGTTATTTTCGAGAGGAGCGCTGCCACAACGAGGTCACGGCGCCCGCCCGCATGGGCCCTGAGCCAGAGCCCTCCCTGGGCAGGGCCTCCCAACGCAATGAGCCCGAGCAGTCGATCCAGCAATGCAGCGTCGATCAGACAGACTCCAGGGCGAGCAAGACCCTCTGACTCGCATCCGTCTCATCGAGGGGGTCTCGGCGCAGTCGATGCCGCAACACAAGTGGCGCCACCTCCTTGAGATGCGCCACTGTGGCCTTGCGTGCCCCGCGCAGGGCAGCAAGGGCCTTTGCAGCGCGCATGAGACTGAGCTCTCCCCTGAGGCCATCGGTGCCAAGAGACATGCAGAGCCTGGCGGCCACGGCAAGGACCTCATCGGCAAGGGTGACCTTGGGCAGGCGCTTGCGGGCCAAGACCAGCTGATCTTGAAGGGCCTGCTGGCCAGCGGCCTGGGAGTCCACGAACGCAGCCGGGTCGCGGTCATACGCCTCTCGGCGACGAACCACGTCGATCCGCTGCTGAATCTCCGTTGGGGTTTTCACCTCCACGGCCAGCCCAAAGCGATCGAGCAATTGCGGCCGCAACTCGCCCTCCTCAGGGTTGCCACTGCCCACCAAGACGAACCGGGCGGGATGACACACACTGAGGCCCTCGCGCTCGACTCGGTTCTCCCCAGAGGCAGCCACATCAATGAGGAGATCCACCAGGTGATCTTCAAGCAGGTTGATCTCGTCGATGTAGAGAAAGCCTCGATTGGCCTTGGCCAGCAGGCCCGGCTCGAAGACCTTCTCCCCACTGGCCATGAGCCGCTCAAGGTTGAGCGCCCCAAGAATGCGGTCCTCGGTTGCTCCCAAGGGCAGATCCACCACGGGCACGGTGACCTGTTCGGCCCTGGGCCGAGACTGCCCTGACGGGCCTGAGCAGGCCTGGCACAGACCCGCAGTCTGACGGGGCGGGCACTGGTAGGGGCAGCCCATCACCACCTGAATGGGTGGGAGCACTGCGGCCAAGGCTCGAACCGCGGTGGACTTCCCAGTGCCTCGATCGCCGAGAATCAAGACACCGCCGATGAGAGGGTCTGTGGCTGCGAGCAGGAGCCCGAGTTGCATCTCCTGCTGGGCCACCATGGCCACGAATGGAAAAGGACTCGGACTGCTCGGATTTACTGAAGATTCTTGATGACGCATGGCAACACTCTGCCCAGACTGATCTAAACCGTCAATTCACCAGGGAATTTCTTCCCCACGATGGTCGACAAACCAGGCGCGTCCCTTGGCCTGTAATTGGTTGAGGGTCTGCAAGAGTCCAGCCGCCGAAACATCTGGAGAGATCGTCTGGTCTGCGCTGCGAAATGGTTTGGAGAGATTTGACGCCACCGTGCCAGGCTGCAGGGCGGCAAAAACGGCCTGTGGATTTGCCCGCGAGGCCTCGATGGCGGCCGCCTGTAAGAACGCATTGCCAGCAGCCTTGGCCGCCCGATAGCCGTACCAGCCACCGAGGTGATTGTCCTCGATGCTGCCGACTCGCGCCGACAGGACACCAAAGATTGACCGCTCTTGTCTTGAGAGCAGCGGGATGAAATGCTTGAGCACCATTGCGCGGCCCACAGCATTGACCTCGAGGAGTCTGAGGAGGTGGGCAGGATTGAGAGCATCGAGCCGCTTCTCGGGCAAGATGCCGTCGAGCACCAACACGCCGGTTGCATCCAGGATCAGATTAAACGGCCCATGCCCTGCAAGACGGCGGGCCGTGGCCTCCACCGATGGCTCGTGGGTGATGTCAAATGCGTCCTCTCCCGATCGCGACACCGCCAAGGCAGCCGCGCAGCGAGGAGTCTCCGAAAGTGCTTTAAAAAGCGCGCCCCCGATGGCCCCGCTGGCACCTAGAACAATGGCCCGAAAGTTGTTGGGCAGGCTGCTGAGCATGAAAGAGTCGTGGACCACCGTGAAATTGTAGCGATGCTGCAGACAAGGAGTCCGCCCTTCATGCAGGGGCTGCCTCTTACTTGAATTGAACCACTTGAATTGAACCAACCAGGGCGCCCTGACCTCTCTGCGTGCAGTAAGCTTGTCTTGGTCAATCAACTGGGGTGACCATGGACGCTGTCATTGATGGAATTGGCTGGCTGCTGGCCTTTGCGTTGGGCTGCGCCCTGGGTGCAGCCTTTGTCAATTGGCGCATGTCGGCCACGCAACGGGCCATCGCCGAAGAACTCGCCGCCACAAGGGCCCGGATGGAGGAGCGTGAGGCCGCCAACCACGACACCGAGCTTCGGGCAAAGGTCTTTGCCCAAGAGCTCCTAAAGGATCAAGCCCAGCAACTCTCTCAGAGCAATCAGAGCAATTTGGATGGCCTGCTCGCCCCCCTTAAATTGCAGTTCGAGCAGTTCAGCAAAGAAGTCAGCGGATTAAAAGAAACGAGCCAGAAAGACAGCTCGGCCCTTGGCGAGCGAATCAAATTGCTGCTCGAGGCCCAGCAGAAAATCTCACACGATGCCCAGAACCTTGCCTCGGCGCTAAAGGGCGATAACAAGCTCATGGGCGACTGGGGTGAGGTCATTCTTGAGCGTGTCCTCGAGGTGTCGGGTCTCACCAGAGACCGAGAATTCTTTGTCCAGCAGACGCACGCATCTGCCGAGGATCAGGCCCGATCACGCAAACCAGATGTGGTGATTCAACTGCCCGAAGATCGCTTCTTAATTGTCGACTCGAAGGTTTCTCTGAAGGCCTACGAGGAGTATTTCAATTGTGACGACGAGACCATAAGAAAGATCAAGTTAAAGGAGCACCTGACGTCCGTTCGCGCCCACATGGACGGCTTATCGAAGAAGAACTATCACGGCATTCATGGTGACCGCTCTCCTGACTTTGTCATGATGTTCATTCCCGTGGAGCCCGCCTTCTTGTTGGCCACTGGGAATGACGAACGCCTGTGGCTGGAGGGCTGGAACCGCCATGTCCTCCTGGTCAGCCCCAACACCCTGCTGTTTGTCTTGCGCACCATCGAGTACCTCTGGCGGCAGGAGCGGGTCGGACACAACGCCATCGAGATCGCCAATCGGGGCGCTCAGCTCTATGACAAATTCAGGGGGTTTGTGGAGACGATGCTGGTGGTGCGCAAGAACTTAGAGGCCGCAAACAAGAGCCACGACATCGCAATCCGTCAGCTCTCAGAGGGGCCTGGCAATGTGATTCGGCAGGTGGAGATGATGCGAGATTTAGGCGTCAAGCCCGAGAAGGGCCTGCCCGACGAGATCTTAAAGATTGCAATGCCGGCAAAAGAGTAGCGCGCTGCGGAGTGGTGCGCTGCGCTCATGCGCGAGACATCGCCTCAGATTGGCATGCCCGATGAATACGAGTCTGTGGTGTCTTGCGCGAGGTCGAGGACCTCGGGTTCAAAGATGGGCGGAGGGGTGCGAGGAAAATACTGGAGGGCGCGGTTGATCTCAGCCGAGGCTGACGAGGATACCAACTGAGGCCAGGAGACCGGCTGCTGGGCCACAAACCAGATGAAGACTCCGGCAAAGAAAAAATGATTGAGAAGCTGTATCTGACGTGACGAGAGCGTGGCGGGCATGTCTTGGTTCCTTCGTGGTGAACTGGGGCGCAATCGCCGCAGGTTGAAATGTTAGGTAAGAGGCTAGCTCAACTTGGTCGAGAAGACAACCCGCTGCCAGGCAGCACGCTAGCTGCCAAAGACCTCATCGAGCGAAGATGCGGTCAGGAGCGTGTCGGCGTATTGCTCCAACTGCGCGAGCGTTGCAGAATCGAGCAGGTCCTGGTGCTCGGGGGTTAGGGGGCCGAACTTGCGCTCGAGCTGGCGGGCCACCAAAGCGCGCGTTGCCTCCGCCTGCCCCTCGGCTCTGCCTTCCGCCTTGCCTTCTGCCCTGCCTTCCGCCTTGCCCTTGGCCATGCCCTCGTCCCACTTGTAGTCGGCAATGGCGTTGAGCTCTCGCACATAGGTGATGCGCCTCTCGGCTTCCAGCCGCTCCTGCGCGGTGGCGCTCACCGACTTTAAGATCTCAAAAGCCTCTTTTACATCCGGGTGGGTGACCTGCTCCATGGCTTCTCCATCGTTGGCATCAGAAAAGAACACACTCCAATCGTAGAGCGGTTTGTTGGTTTTCTCTAGCCCCTGGCCCTTAAGCTTGGGCAACTCCAGGAAATTGAGCTCCAACTGAATATCCAATGCCCGCTGCGGCTCGTGGCAGCTCACCATGCCAAAGCGCCACTGCGCGCGCCCCTGCTCTGCTGGGGCCCGAAACAAGGCAAAGTTAAGAATATTGACCCCAATGACCGAGCGCAGCTTGCCGTAGCGCTCGCCGCTGCTCAACTGCTCCACAAAGGCCCGGGCAATGTAGTAGAGCGAGCGTGCGGGGTAGTCGCGCTGCGAACTGACCTGCACCTCCACATCGATCGTTCTGCCCTGGGTGTCTGTGGCACGGACATCCAGCACAATGCCCTTGCCTGTGATCTCCTCGGGAAGAATCGTGGGGTTGAGTACTTCGGTGAGGGTAAGCCGCTCGGCGTCCCCCCGGATGACATTGACCAGGTCGCTGAGCAGGTCCACCCGCTGGGCGAAGATGCGTTTAAAGACGTAGTCGTTACGGGGGTCAAGCAGCGGGGCAGAGGAACCCGAGGAAGCGAAGGAAACCGAAGCGGTGGAAGAAGCCGATGGGGCAGAAGGGGCAGACATGGAGAGAAAGCCCGGCCAACCCGGGCGTGGCATCAAAGGGCCACCACCCTAGGGGCCCATGCCCAGACAAGACTACTGGCCAAGATGCTGACCCTTTAAAATCCCTGCTGTGCCCCATTCCTAGCAAGGGCGTGGGCGAGCGAATTGCGACTCACCTGTTATGCTGGCTGCACCCTCGCCCTTCACATCTGTTTATCTTGGCCAATTTAGCCTTGGTCATTGGAAATAATGATGGTCACTCGCCAGGGCGAGAGTGATGTTTCACGCCACTTCTCTGGTAATGGGCGGCAATATCCAATGAAACGGGCTCTATCCTTATCGCAATCATGGCGGTTAGCCTCACCTTTATTCAGCTGATCCATCTGATTAATTAAAACGCCAGACCCTCCATGAGTGCTTGGCATTGCCTCTCCGAGAGATGGCCGGAAGTTACGCAAGGAGAGTTTTCATGCCCTTCGCATTTATCCATCTACACGAAGCGCGCTACGACGATCAACGCCTTGATGCCCCATCGGACGCGGTCTTGCGCAGAGGGCACAACCAGGGATGGGCATCTAGCTGTTGGGTATCACAGGGGCATCACAGAGACAGGCAGGCCTTGCGATGCTGGTCTGCCTGGGCCTGAATCTCGCCTCGCTTCTCGTCGCTCAGGCGATCTAGATTCCTCAGCTGCATGACCATGCGCTGATTTCGACGCAGCGCCTCCTGGTGCCGAAGGAGAAAATCCCAGTACAAGGTCGTGAAGGGGCAGGCCTGCTCGCCCGTCGACTCATCTGGCCGAAATCGACAGGACGAACAGTAATTGCTCATGCGAGAGATGTACTTTCCAGTGGCCACATAGGGCTTGCTGGCCATCAGCCCACCATCGGCGTACTGGCTCATGCCCACCACATTGGGCAACTCAACCCACTCCACGGCATCGACATACACACTGAGATACCAGGCATGCACCTGCCTAGGGTCTACGCCGAACATGAGCGTATAGAGGCCCGTCACCATGAGCCGCTGGATATGATGGGCATAGCCGGTTTCAAGCGTCTGAGAGATCGCCTGAGACAGGCAGTTCATCTCGGTCTTTCCCGTCCAGAAGAAGCTCGGCAGTGGATGCTGCGCGGCCAAGGCATTCATCTCGGCGTAGTCGGGCATCTGTGTCCAGTAAATGCCGCGGACATACTCACGCCATCCCAGGATCTGGCGAATGAAGCCCTCGGCCGACTCAATGGGAGCGTCTCCTTTGCGCCAGGCCTGCTCCACGGCCAAGACCACCTCACGTGCCGAGAGAAGCTTGAGATTCAAGGCACTGGCGAGATGGGAGTGGAAAAGCCAGGGCTCATCGGTCCACATGGCGTCTTGGTAGAGGCCGAACTGCGAGAGTCGGTGCGCAATGAAATCTGCCAACAGTGCCAGTGCCTCTTGCCGTGTGACAGGCCATCCAAACCCCTGCGCACTCGCTGTCACGGTGCCGGGGTGGCTCGCCAAGGCAGCATTGACCCATGCAATCACGCCGCAGGTGACCTCGTCTGGCGCGAACCGCAGCGGCGGCGGCCGCACCGGTGGGCCTGATTTTGGAAAGGCCGCCCGATTTTCATGGTCGAAGTTCCACTTTCCCCCGGCAGGCTGCTTACCATCCATCAGCACACCATGCCGCTGCCGAGACTCGCGGTACCAATACTCCAGGCGAAGTTGCTTGCGCCCCTTTGCATGGGCTCGGAAGTCGGCCACGGTCGAGAAGAAATGTGCATCCTCATGAATCTGCAGGGGTACACCACGAGCCTGACACGCCGACCGGATCGATACCAAGACCCGCCAGTCGCCTGGCGCCGTCATGACCACCTGATTGGGCTTATATGTCTCGATGGCCACCCCGAGTTCCGCAGCAAGCGACTGCCGATTATCGGGATCATCAATCTGTCGGTACGACACGGACAGCCCCCTGTCACGCAGCGTTTGAGCGAAATGCCGCATGGCAGAGAGAAAAAGCACTGCACGCTGTTTGGAGCACCAGACATGGGTGGACTCCTCCATGACCTCAGCCATCCAGACCACGTCGCGCTGCGGGTCCAATGAGGCGAGCACCGAGGCCGCCTCGTCCAACTGATCACCAAGGATCAGCACCAGGTTGTTTATCGGATGTTCCATGACGAGTCATTATGCTTGGGGCTCACCGGCGCGGCGACAGGCCAGGTTTCAGAGACTTTCTGAAATGGCAATCGACCTCGCCAAACAATCAGGGCATCGTCCATACAGAATCACGTCGTGGTCGATCACCTCGAATCCTTTTGGGGCAAGTTTTGAGATTTCGGCAGTGCAGGCATGCACGTCAAAGACCCGCTCGCACTGATTGCAATGGAAGTGATGGTGGTGATGCCCGGTTAACTCAAAGCGCGTGGGTTGACCTGGCAGGTGCACGAGTGTGATGGCCTTCTCATCGGCCAAAAGGTTCAGGTTACGGTAGACGGTAGCCAAGTTCAGATTCGGCACCTGCTGCTGAGCACTTAGAAGAATCTCCTGGGGCAGTAAGGGACGTGCCGCATCGTACAGAGCGCTC
>JAGYKN010000027.1 GCA_018401615.1 Burkholderiaceae bacterium | reverse complement strand
GGCCCGATGGCGAGAAACTCTCCAAGCGACATGGTGCTGTCTCTGTTATTCAATATGAGGAAGACGGCTACCTGCCAGAGGCCCTGCTCAATTACCTGGCCCGACTGGGATGGAGCCATGGCGACGATGAGATATTTTCAATGGCGCAACTCACCGAGTGGTTCAGCCTCGATCACTGCAGCAAGTCTGCCGCCCAGTTCGATTTCGACAAACTCAAGTGGCTCAACAACCATTACCTTCGCGCCAAGTCTGGCGAGGAACTCGCCGGCCTGATCAGCAGCAGGATGCAGGCCGAGGGCTTTGAGCCAGGGATGGGTCCGAGCCTTCAGAGGGTCTGCGATCTGCTCAAGGATCGCGCTGCAACCCTGTTGGATTTGGCAGAGGAGGCAGCGATCTTCTATGGTGAGCCGCAGCCCGAAGAGGGTGCGCTGGCTGAGCGACTGGCAGCACCAATTCCAGATGCGTTAAGAGCCCTTGCCCAGGCTGTGCCCGATGCGTTTGAGCCTGCAGAGGCCGCCGCGCTCATCAAGGCGCAGCTCGTGCAGCATGGTCTCAAGATGCCACAGCTGGCCATGGCGCTTCGGCTGGTGCTGCTTGGGCGCACCGAGACGCCATCGATTGATAAGGTCATGGCAGTCCTTGGCGGTGAGAGGATTCGAAGCCGCATTGCCGCCCTGGTGCCGTAGTGTGAAGTGCCCCAGCGGCCCGCGATACACTGCGGGCTATGTCTGGAAACACCTTCGGCCATCTCTTTTCGGTCACATCCTTTGGGGAGTCACATGGCCCAGCCATTGGCTGCGTGGTCGATGGCTGCCCGCCGGGTCTGCCCCTCGAGGAATCAGACATTCAGCACGACCTGGACCGCCGGCGGCCGGGCACCTCTCGGCATGTCACCCAGCGTCAGGAGCCAGACACCGTGGAGATCCTCTCAGGCGTCTATGAGGGCCTCACCACCGGCACGCCCATTGCGCTCCTGATTCGCAATCAAGATCAGCGCAGCAAGGACTACGCCGACATTGCCCAGACCTTTCGGCCGGGGCATGCCGACTACACCTATTGGCACAAGTACGGCATTCGTGACCCACGCGGTGGTGGGCGCTCCTCTGCCCGCGAGACGGCTGTTCGGGTGGCAGCTGGCGCCATTGCAAGGAAGTGGCTGGCCATCCATCACGGCGTGGCCATTCGCGGCTGCATGACCCAGCTCGGCGAGCACAGCATTGAATTTGAAGACTGGGCGCATGTGCCACACAACGCATTCTTTGCGGCCAATGCCTCCCAGATTCCAGCCCTCGAGGCCTACATGGATGCGCTTCGCAAGGCGGGCGACTCCTGCGGCGCGCGGATCCTCACAGAGGCCACGGGCCTGCCGGTTGGCTGGGGTGAGCCTGTCTATGATCGACTCGATGCAGACATTGCGCACGCCATGATGGGCATCAATGCCGTCAAGGCAGTTGAGATTGGTGCGGGCTTTGCCTCGGTGGCCCAGCGCGGCTCGGTGCACGGGGATGAACTCACCCCCGAGGGCTTTCTCACCAACCATGCGGGTGGGGTGCTCGGTGGCATCTCCACGGGCCAGCCCATCACGGTATCGATTGCCATCAAGCCCACCTCGAGCATTCGCACTCCGCGTCGCTCCATCGACCTTCAGGGCCAGCCCACGGTGGTTGAAACCCACGGCCGTCACGACCCCTGTGTTGGCATTCGTGCCACCCCAATTGCCGAGGCCATGCTGGCCCTGGTGCTCATCGATCACGCCCTGCGCCACCGTGCCCAGAATGCCGACGTCTCTGTGAGCACGCCCAAGATTCCCGGTCAGGCCGCTTGAACCCCGCAGGTCGTCGGGTGGCTGCGTTTTTTGGCAGCTATTTCGCCTATGTGGGGCTCTTCTCGCCCTACCTCTCGCTCTGGCTCAATGGCCGCGGATTCTCTCCAACAGAGATTGGCATCTTGGTCTCACCCATGCAGTGGGCCCGGGTGGTGGGACCACCAGCCTGGGGCTGGCTGGCCGATCATGTGAGTCCCTCGCGGGTGCCCAGGGTGGTGCAGCTTGCGGCCCTGGCCTCGCTCCTGAGCGCAGCACTCCTCTTGTTAGATTGGTCCTTCTGGGGGCTCTTTGCGGTGCTCTGCCTCATGAGTTTTTTCCTCAGTGGCCAGGTGCCAATTGCCGAGTCTCTGGCCATGCAGTCGAGCAGGGGTGACATCGGTGCCTACGGACGGATGCGGGTCTGGGGCTCTGTTGGTTTCATTGTGGCCGTGATGCTGGGCGGACTCTGGTTTGATGCGGCGGGCATGGGCACCTTGCCCCTGGTCTTGATGTTTAGCCTGGCCTTTATCGCCCTGGTGGCCCTGGTCTTGCCCCCGAGTGAGGCCTTGGCGATTGCCCCCAAGGCTGGCGCCATGCGGGCCGCACTGGTTGAGCCACGTGTTCGGCTCTTCCTGCTGGCGTCGTTTCTCATGCTCGTGGCCCATGCGCCCCTCTACACACTCTTTTCGCTCTGGCTGGAACAAAAGGGCTACAGCCGCACGGAGATTGGCATGCTCTGGACCCTTGGCGTTCTGGCAGAGATTGTGATGTTTCAGTATCAGCGCCCGCTCTTTGAGCGGCTCGGCCTGACACGTTGTTGGGTTGGGAGCTACTGGATCACGGCCCTGAGATTCGGGCTGATTGCGCTGTCTGGCGGGGGACTGCTGATGCTCTTGGTTGCTCAGGTGCTTCATGCGGTGACCTTCGGGGTGCATCACAGCGCCTCGATGGCGCTGGTGCGCGAGTGGTTTCCCGCCCAGGCTCAGGCTCGAGGACAGGCCCTCTACACCATGGCCTCTTATGGATTGGGTGGCTCACTCGGGGGCATGGCCTCTGGGTGGATCTGGGAGACCCTCTCGCCGCAGGCCACCTTTGCAATTGCAGCGGGCTTTGCGGCACTGGGTGCACTGGTGGCCGCCAGGGCTGCAAAGGCATAATGGCTCTCTTTCGCACGCGAGAGTCAACATGTCCACGCTCTACGACAAACTCTGGGATGAGCATGTGGTCCATCAGCAAGACGATGGCACCTGCCTGCTCTACATCGACCGGCACCTGGTCCACGAGGTCACCAGCCCTCAAGCATTCGAGGGGCTGGCCCTGGCCAATCGAAGCCTCTGGCGCAACGCTGCCAACCTGGCGGTGGTTGATCACAACGTGCCCACCACCGATCGGAGCAAGGGCATCTCAGACCCGACCTCGCGCCTGCAGGTCGAGACCCTGGATGCCAACGCGGCCGCCCACAAGATCACCTACTTTGGCCTGCGCGATCACCGCCAGGGCATCGTCCATGTGATTGGCCCCGAGCAGGGCGCCACCCTGCCGGGCATGACGGTCGTCTGTGGCGATTCTCACACCAGCACACATGGGGCCCTGGCCTGCCTGGCCTTTGGCATTGGCACCTCGGAGGTCGAGCATGTCATGGCCACACAGTGCCTGCTCATGAACAAGGCAAAGTCGATGCTCATTGCCGTTGAGGGCGAACTGCGCCCCGGCGTGACCGCAAAAGATGTGGTGCTGGCCATCATTGGAAAAATTGGCACGGCTGGCGCAACGGGCTACGCCATTGAATTCGGGGGCAGCGCCATTCGTGGTCTCTCGATCGAGGGCCGCATGACCATCTGCAACATGGCCATTGAGGCCGGGGCCCGTGCGGGCATGGTGGCCTTTGATGAAAAAACCCTTGCCTTTGTGCGCGGCAAGCCACTTGCGCCAACCGGCAAAGAGTGGGACCAGGCGGTGCTCTACTGGCGCACCCTCTACTCAGATGCCGATGCCGTCTTTGATCGAACCGTGACCCTCATGGCACACGACATTGAGCCGCAGGTGACCTGGGGCACCTCGCCCGAGATGGTCTTGCCAGTGGGCGGCAGCGTGCCCAACCCAGCCCACGAGGCAGACGCCACCAAACGCGAGGGCATGGAGCGCGCGCTGGCCTACATGGGCCTGGCCCCAGACACACCGCTCACAGCCATCGAGGTCGACAAGGTCTTCATTGGCTCATGCACCAACTCTCGCATTGAAGACCTACGTGCGGCTGCAGCAGTGGTCAAGGGCCGCAGGAAGTCAGACCGGGTCAAGCTCGCCTTGGTGGTGCCGGGCTCTGGCCTTGTCAAGGCCCAGGCCGAGGCCGAGGGCCTGCACCAGGTCTTTATTGATGCGGGCTTTGAGTGGCGCGAGCCCGGCTGCTCGATGTGCCTGGCCATGAACGCAGACCGGCTCGAACCCGGCGAGCGTTGCGCCTCGACGAGCAACCGCAATTTCGAGGGACGCCAAGGCGCCGGGGGGCGCACCCACCTGGTCTCACCGGCCATGGCTGCTGCCGCAGGCGTTGCGGGGCACTTTGTCGATGTGAGGAGCCTCTGACATGAGACCGCTGACCATTCATGAGGGTGTGGTGCTGCCGATGGACCGCGCCAATGTCGACACCGATGCCATCATTCCCAAGCAGTTTTTAAAGTCGATCAAGCGGGCAGGCTTTGGTCCCTATCTCTTTGATGCCTGGCGCTATGCCGATGAGGGCCAGCCCGGCATGGATTGCGCAGGGCGCCCCCTGCGGGCCGACTTCGTGCTCAATCAGCCGCGCTTTAAGGGGGCAAGCATCTTGTTGGCCCGTCAGAATTTTGGCTGCGGCTCCTCACGCGAGCATGCCCCATGGGCCTTGGAGGATTTTGGCTTTCGCGTGCTCATTGCGCCGTCTTTTGCCGACATCTTTTCCAACAACTGCCAGAAAAACGGCATCCTGCCCGTGGTGTTGTCCGAGGCCGATGTCGATCAACTCTTTGAGATGACCGCCTCGCAAGAGGGCTTTCGCCTTCATGTGGACCTTCAGGCCCAGCAGGTGAGCAGCCTCGATGGAACGTTTCGCCGCGGCTTTGAGGCAGATGTCTTTCGCAAGCACTGCCTTCTGAATGGCCTTGATGACATTGGCCTGACCCTCCAAAAGAGCGAGGCCATCAGGGCCTTTGAGGCCAAGCGACTGGCCAGCAAACCCTGGCTGGCCGCTGAGCTTGGGTCAAGACTGGGCCAGCCGTGAAGGAGCTCTGCCTAGCCGTGCTGCCTGGCGATGGCATTGGCCCAGAGATCACGGCCCAGGCCGTGGCCGTGCTCAGGCGCATGGCTGACCAGGGTCGTTTTCGGGTCACCCTCGAGGAGGCCCCTGTTGGCGGAGCGGGCTACCACGCCAGCGGCCACCCGTTGCCCCAAGCCACCCTGGCGCTCTGCCAGAAGGCAGATGCCATCTTGTTTGGCGCGGTGGGCGACTTTGCGCTCGATCATCTGCCACGCGAGCTGCGCCCAGAGCAGGCCATTCTGGGCCTTCGCAAGGCCCTCAACCTCTTTGCCAACCTGCGGCCTGTCATGATCTATCCGGAGTTGGCTGGGGCCTCGAGCCTCAAGCCAGAGGTGGTCTCGGGCCTTGATCTCTTGATCCTGCGAGAGCTCACGGGTGATATTTATTTTGGCCAGCCACGCGGCATTCGGGTCCTCGAAAATGGTGAGCGCGAGGGTTTTGACACCATGGTCTATCGGGAGAGCGAGATTGAGCGCATTGGTCGGGTTGCCTTTGAGGCTGCCCGCAAGCGCGGCCGCAGGCTCTGCTCGATTGATAAGGCAAATGTCCTCGAGACCACCCAACTCTGGCGCGAGGTGATGACCGACCTTGGCAAGTCGTATCCGGATGTGGCGCTCAGTCACATGTATGTTGACAATGCGGCCATGCAACTCTTGAAGAACCCAAAGCAGTTCGATGTCATGGTCACGGGCAATATGTTTGGCGACATCCTCTCCGATGAGGCCTCGATGCTCACGGGATCCATCGGCATGCTGCCCTCGGCCTCGCTTGATGCGAACAACAAGGGGCTCTATGAGCCCATACATGGCTCAGCCCCCGACATTGCGGGCCAAGACAAGGCCAATCCGCTGGCCACCATTTTATCGGCCGCCATGATGTTGCGATTTAGTTTTGGCCTGCTCGAAGACGCCAATGCCATTGAGAGGGCGGTCCGCAAGGTGCTTGCCGATGGCCTGGCCACCGGCGACATTGCAAGAGACCGCTGCCAGATGGTGGGCACCCGCCAGATGGGTGCAGCCGTGGTGGCCGCATTGGAGGAGGGCTCATGAAACGCCTGGGCCTGATTGGCTGGCGCGGCATGGTGGGGTCGGTCTTGATGCAACGCATGCAAGACGAACACGACTTTGACCATGTGATGCCCACCTTCTTTTCCACCTCGAATGCCGGTGGTGTGTCCCCAGCCTTTGGCGCTCGCTCGGGCCTGCTGGCTGCCGCAGATGACCTCGAGGCCCTTGCGGCTCAGGAGATCATCATGAGCTGCCAGGGTGGTGACTACACCAACGAGATCTATCCAAAGCTGCGAGCCATGGGATGGTCGGGCCACTGGATCGATGCTGCCTCGGCCCTGCGCATGCGCGATGAGGCCGTGCTCATCCTTGACCCAGTCAATCGGCAGGTGATTGATGCCGCACTCAACAAGGGTGTGAAGACCTGGGTGGGCCCGAACTGCACGGTGAGCCTCATGCTCATGGCCATGGGCGGGCTCTTTCGGGCTGGCCTCGTGGAGTGGATGTCGGTGATGAGTTACCAGGCCGCCTCGGGGGCCGGCGCGCAAAACATGCGCGAGCTGCTCGAGCAGATGGGGGCACTCCGAGACAGCGTGGCCACGGAGTTGGCCGATCCGCAGAGCGCCATTCTGGAGATCGACCGCAAGGTCACCCAGGCCCTTCGTGATCCGAGCCTTCCGATGGCAAACTTTCGCGGGGTGCCGCTTGCGGGCAGCCTGATTCCCTGGATCGATGTGCCGGTCGAGCACGGCCAGACAAAGGAGGAGTGGAAGGGTGGGGCCGAGGCCAACAAGATCTTGGGGCATGCGCCGTTTCGCGCGCTCGGCTCGGTGCCCATCGATGGCCTGTGTGTGCGGGTGGGTGCCATGCGGTGTCACTCTCAGGCGATTACTGTCAAGCTCACGCGAGACCTGCCATTGGCTGATATCGAGGACCTGATCAGAGACGCCAACCAGTGGGTCTGTCTGGTGCCCAACGACCGAGAGCAGACCGAGCGCGAGCTCACGCCAGCGGCTGTGAGCGGCAAGATGCACGTGCCTGTGGGCCGGGTTCGCAAGATGGCCATGGGCCCGTCTTACCTTGCGGCCTTTACCTGCGGCGACCAGTTGCTCTGGGGGGCAGCTGAACCCCTGCGTCGCATGCTG
Organism: Burkholderiaceae bacterium; assembly: GCA_018401615.1. GTDB lineage: Bacteria > Pseudomonadota > Gammaproteobacteria > Burkholderiales > Burkholderiaceae_A > Hahnella. The sequence goes on along the minus strand of JAGYKN010000027.1, from coordinate 9,499 downwards.
CGCATCCTGCTCTAATTAGAGGCCCCAGCCCTCGTCATGCGCATTGCCCTGGGCCTGGCCTACGACGGCACCGGCCTTCAGGGCTACCAGACGCAGGCCGTTGGGCTCACCGTTCAAGATCAGCTAGAGGCCGCCTTGGCGCGATTCTGTGAGGCACCTGTTGCCACCGTGGTTGCGGGCCGCACCGATGCCGGCGTGCACGCCAGGGGCCAGGTGGTCCACCTGGATGCCCCATGCGAGCGGCCCCTCTGGAGTTGGGTGCGCGGTGTGAATGCCTTCTTGCCAACAGCCATTCGAGTCCGTTGGGCGGCATCGGTGCCAGCTGATTTTCACGCCCGATACGCTGCCCGCTCGCGCACCTATCGGTATCGCATTCACAACGAGCCCGTGGACTGCCCGCTTCGGGCCCGGCACTCCACCTGGGTCTTTCAGCCCCTGATGCTCGCGCCCATGCAAGAGGCTGCCCGGCAGCTTCTGGGTGAGCATGACTTCACGAGCTTTCGATCCGCGCAATGCCAAGCTGCCACGCCCGTGCGCAGGCTGGATCGATTCGAGGTGCATCAAGAGGGCACGGATTTCTGGCTCGAGATTGAGGCCAATGCCTTCTTGCAGCACATGGTTCGCAACCTCGTGGGCAGCCTGGTGGAGGTGGGCCGCGGCGCCCAGCCAGTGGGCTGGCTGCGAGCGCTTCTTGATGCAAGAGATCGAGCCCAGGCGGCACGAACCTTTCCCGCTCAAGGCCTTTGCCTCTGGTCTGTGGCGTACGATCTCGATTTTGAGGCCACGCCTCGGCTGCCCCTGACATGAGAACCCGAATCAAACTGTGCGGCATCACCCGCGAGGAAGACGCCAGGGCGGCCGCGGCAGCGGGGGCAGATGCCATTGGGCTGGTCTTTTATCCCAAGAGCCCGAGGGCCGTGGGCCTGGAGCAGGCGAGGCTGTTGGCCAGACAGGTGCCGCCGTGGGTCTCGGTGGTGGGGTTGTTTGTCAATGCAGAGCGCGCCGAGGTGCTGCAGACGGCCAGCGCCGTGGGCCTCACCCACATTCAACTCCATGGGGATGAAGATCTCGCGGCCTGCCAAGACCTGGGGCGCCCCGTGGTCAAAGCCCTTCGCGTCTCGGGCGTCACCTCAGCCACTGGGCTGATAACATTGATCGATTGTTTTAAGGCCGAGGCCACGCTGTTGTTTGATGCAGATTCCGTGGGCTTTGGCGGGGGTGGGATGGCCTTTGACTGGCAGATTCTGCAAGACATCAGGGCCCATCTGCCAGCCAGTTGGGTCTTGAGTGGTGGGCTTGATGCCACCACGGTTGAGGGGGCGGTGAGATCGCTTGCCCCGCCCGCGGTTGATGTCTCAAGCGGGGTGGAGCGGCTGGTCGATGGCAAGCCGCTTCGGGGGGTGAAGGATTGGAATCGAATGCAAGCATTTGTCAATGCCGTGGCGAGAGCCGACGGCCCAAGGAGCGATGAGTGAAACCGAACGACCTGCCATATAACCTGCCCGATGCCGGGGGCCACTTTGGCCCTTACGGCGGCAGTTTTGTCTCCGAGACCCTCAGCCACGCCCTCGATGAGCTTCGCCGCGTCTATGCCGAGACCCAACACGACGAGGCCTTTCAGGCCGAGTTCCACCGAGAGCTCAAACACTTTGTGGGCCGCCCCAGCCCGATCTACCATGCCAAGCGGTGGTCACAAGACCTCGGCGGCGCCCAGATTTATTTCAAACGCGAAGACCTCAACCACACCGGTGCCCACAAGGTGAACAACACCATCGGGCAGGCACTGGTGGCGAGGCGGATGGGCAAGCCACGGGTCATTGCCGAGACAGGCGCTGGTCAGCACGGGGTGGCCACGGCCACGGTGGCTGCTCGGTTTGGCATGCGGTGCACGGTCTACATGGGCTCGACCGATATTGCCCGGCAGTCGGCAAACGTCTACCGCATGAAACTGCTCGGCGCAGAGGTGGTGCCAGTCGAGAGTGGCTCCAAGACCCTTAAAGACGCCCTCAATGAGGCCATGCGAGACTGGGTGACCAATGTGGAAGACACCTTCTACATCATTGGCACCGTGGCCGGCCCGCACCCTTACCCCATGATGGTGCGAGACTTTAATTCTGTGGTGGGCAAGGAGTGTCTCTGGCAGATGCCCGAGATGGTGGGTCGTCATCCCGACATGGTGGTGGCCTGCGTGGGTGGTGGCAGCAATGCCATGGGCATTTTCTACGACTACATCAACGAACCCGGTGTGGCCCTGGTGGGCGTGGAGGCCGGCGGCCATGGGGTGGACTCTGGCCATCATGCTGCCTCGCTCTCGGCTGGCAGCCCCGGGGTCTTGCATGGCAATCGCACCTACTTGTTGCAGGATGCAGATGGCCAGATTCGAGAAACACATTCAGTCTCGGCTGGCCTGGATTACCCCGGCGTGGGCCCTGAACATGCCTGGCTCAAAGACTCGGGCCGCGCGCAGTACGTGCCAATCAATGACGATGAAGCCCTGGCCGCGTTTCACACCTGCTGTCGCACCGAGGGCATCATTCCTGCCCTTGAGACGAGTCATGCCCTGGCCTATGCCGCCAAGGTTGCCCCAAGCCTGCCCAAGGAGACGGTGATTCTGGTGAACCTCTCGGGCCGCGGTGACAAAGACATGCACACGGTGGCCCTAGCGGGTGGGCTGTCCCTCTAGCCCATCATTCTCTAGGCCATGTCCCGACTCACAGCCTGTTTTTCGGCACTCTCCGAGCAAGGTCGCAAGGCGCTGATCCCCTATTTCACCGCGGGCGATCCCTCGCGTGAACAGACCACAGAGGTCATGCATGCGTTGGTGGCGGGTGGGGCCGATGTGATCGAGCTTGGCGTGCCATTCTCAGACCCCATGGCCGATGGCCCCGTGATTCAGCGCTCAAGCGAGCGGGCCCTGGCCAGGGGCGTGAGCCTTCAGGACTGCCTCAATTGGGTGGCCGATTTTCGCAAGACCAACACCACCACGCCTGTTGTCCTCATGGGCTATGCCAATCCGGTTGAGCAATATGGCTGCGCGGATTTTGTCAGGACCGCCTCGGCCTGCGGCGTCGATGGTGTCTTGGTGGTGGACTACCCCCCCGAGGAGTGCGAGGCCTTTAGCCTGGCCTGCCACCAGGCTGGGCTCGATGTGATCTTTCTGCTCGCACCAACGTCTACCGAGACGCGGATGGGTCAGGTCGCCCGACTCGGCTCGGGCTATTTGTATTACGTCTCCCTCAAGGGCGTCACGGGGGCGGCCACCCTTGATATCAATGCAGTGGCCGATCGTGTCGCGGTGATTCGTCGCCACACCGCCATGCCCATCGGCGTGGGGTTTGGCATCTCTGATGCGGCCTCTGCCAAGGCCGTGGCGCAGCACGCCGATGCCGTTGTGATCGGCAGCGCGCTCATCAAACGAATGGAAGAGTCGGTCGCTCGCGGCGGTGACCCACTTGCCGATCTTCAGGCCTTCATGTCGGGGATTCGCCAGGCCTTGGATTCCGAATCGATCCTTGGACATCCGGCATGAGCTGGATTGAAAAGATCCTCCCGCCGCGCATCCAACGCAGCGAGGGGCGCCGACGCAGCATGCCCGAGGGCGTCTGGCTCAAGTGCCCGTCCTGCGATGCCGTGCTCTACCGAGATGACCTCGAGAAGAACCTACAGGTCTGCCCGCCATGTGGTCACCACATGCGGATCAAGGCCCGCACGCGCCTTGACCAGCTGCTCGATGCCGAGGGGCGAGAGGAGATTGGTCAGGAGGTGCTTCCTGTTGACAGCCTAAAGTTCAAAGACAGCCGCAAGTATCCCGAGCGCCTCATTGAGGCCCAGACCGAGACAGGTGAGACCGACGCCATGGTCGTGATGGTGGGGACGATTCGCGAGGTTCCTGTGGTGGTGGCCTGTTTTGAGTTCGAGTTCATGGGAGGTTCGATGGGCTCGGTGGTGGGTGAGCGATTCGTGCGCGGCGTGGAGCGGGCCATGGCCACAGGTGCTGCCTTCATCTCCATTAGCGCAAGCGGCGGGGCTCGCATGCAAGAGGGTCTGCTCTCGCTCATGCAGATGGCCAAGACCACGGCAGCCCTTCAGCAATTGGCTCAGGCCAGGCTGCCGCATGTGTCGGTGCTCACCGATCCCACCATGGGTGGGGTGTCGGCGAGCTTTGCCTTTGTGGCCGACATCGTGATCGCAGAGCCCAAGGCACTCATTGGTTTTGCTGGTCCTCGGGTGATCGAGCAGACGGTTCGGGAAAAACTGCCAGACGGTTTTCAGCGGGCTGAGTTTCTGCTCCAAAAAGGCGCGGTCGATCGCATTGTGGATCGCCGAAAGATGGCCGATGAGCTCGCTGAGATGATCGGCCTGCTGATGCAACCCGCCCGCGCCTAGGGACCATGTCCACTGCAGAGGCCGCCTCTGCTCAGGAGCAGTTGGCAGAGTGGTTGGTTCGGCTGGAGACGGCCTCGATTGCCGGGGTCTGCGAGCCCGGCATGAGAATGGCCCTTGAATCGGCGCGCTCTGTTGCCAAGGCCATGTCCTTTGAGTTCGACGACGCTGGCCTGCGATTGCCATGCCCCGTGGTGGTGGTCGGGGGCACCAATGGCAAGGGATCGACCTGCGCCTTCATCGATGCCATGGCCACCCAGGCGGGCTACCGCACGGCGGTCTACACCTCTCCCCACCTGCTGCGGTTTGAGGAGCGGCTCAGGATCCTCGGTCAGGACAGCGAGGCAGCTGACTGGGTTGCAGCCTTTGAGGTGGTGGCCCAGGCCACCGAAGGGGCCGGGGTCTCGCTGACCTATTTTGAGTGGGTCACACTGGCGGCCTTTGAGATGACTCGGCACCAGTTGCTCGACCTTGCAGTCTTTGAGATTGGAATGGGTGGGCGGCTTGATGCGGTCAACCTGCTGTCCAACGATGTGGCAGTGCTCACCTCCATTGACATCGACCACCAGGCCTTTCTCGGTGGGACCCGAGAGGAGATTGGGTGGGAGAAGGCCCACATTGCGAGATCTGGCCGGCCCCTGATTGTGGGTGACCCAGTCCCACCCTTGTCTGTGGCCGAGGTGGCCAAGTCGATTGGGGCAGACCTCTGGCAGCTCGGTGCCGACTTTAACTATCAGGGGGATCGCCAGCAGTGGGGTTGGACGGGCCGCGGCCTTCGACGTCACGCCATGGCCTACCCGGCCCTGCGCGGGGTGAATCAATTGCTCAATGCATCGGCAGCCTTGGCCGCGCTTGCCGCCCTTCAGGCCCGACTGCCGGTTAATCAAGGCAGTGAGGGCCGGGCTCTCTGGTGTCGCTTCCTGGACGATTCCAGGTGCTGCCGGGCCAGCCCGCTGTGGTGCTCGATGTTGGCCACAACCCTCATGCGGCCGGTGTGCTTGCAAGCAACCTGGATCAGATGGGGTTCTTTCCTCGAACCTTTGCGGTCCTGGGGATGCTTGCAGACAAAGATGCCGAGGGGGTCTTCTTGGCACTGCTCTCTAGAGTGGATGCGTGGTTTTTAGCAAGCCTCGAGAAGGATGTTGCGGGCAGTCGGGCCCAGGCTGCGGCCAGTCTGGCGGAGCGATTGGTCCCCCTGCTCACGCGGGTGCAGGCCCTTCGGGCTCGAGATGGACTGCCAGCCGTTGAGGTGCATTGCCACGCCGACCCTGTGGCGGCGATGCAGGCTGCAGCGCGACTGGCAGACCCCGGTGATAGACTCGTGGTGTTTGGTTCTTTTATCACCGTCTCGGCCGTCTGGCCCGTGGCACAACTGATAGGTCAGGCCCCCCACGCCCCGCGCGAACCCAATGCCAGCTGAAACAGCCGACCCCATGGCAGAGCACAAGCGCCGAGCCCGCTGGCGATTGCTCGGTGCGCTTGTCTTTTCCACTGTCGTTGCCGCAGTGGTGATCATGCTCTTTGAAGACACGCCCCGACCACTCAAGCAAGACTTTATCTTGCGTTGGCCCACTGAGACGTCTGCGGTCGATGCCGCCCAGCCCCCTGTTGCCGCTGAGGCACCAGCCCCCGTCGCAACGAAGGCACCGAGCTTTTATGTCCAGGCGGGGGCCTATGCCCAGCGCTCGGCGGCCGAGGCTGTTCAAAAAAAGTTAGAGGCCTCTGGCCGGCGAATCACCATCTCTTCCACCCAGACCGCGGGTGGTCCTCGGTATCGGGTTCGACTCGGCCCCTATGCAACTGAGAGAGATGCGGACGCCACCCGGGCAAGGCTCAAGCTGCAAGGCTATGACGCCACCCTGGTTCGACCGGAGGCGCCGGGTGACTGAGGCAACCTGGATTGACATCGTCTGCGCCGTGGTGGTGGTGGCCTCTGTGCTGCTCTCGCTCTTGCGGGGGCTCGTGCAGGAGGTGGCCTCGCTTGCGGTCTGGATCCTTGCGCTGGTGGGTGCGAGTCGACTGGCTGTCTATGGGGCTGCGCCCCTTGAAGAGTGGTTCCCCCAGGCGATGGCCCTGGCGGTTGCTTTTGTTGTGATTTTTCTGCTTGTCTTGCTGGTGGGCCGACTGCTGACCCTTGCGCTCAGGGAATTGGTTCAGGCGGTCGGTGGGGGTTTCATTGACCGACTCTTGGGCATGTTCTTTGGCATGGCCAGGGGCTGGGTCATCATCACGGTCTTGGCCGTCCTCGCCGCCATGACCCCGCTGGTGAGCCAGCCAATCTGGCAGGCCTCGTTTTCTCAGCCAGCCTTGGAGTGGTCCGTCAGAGTGGCCGCGCCCTGGCTGCCCGATGCTGTCTTGTCTCGTGTTCAGTTGGACTCCTACAAAAGGCCCTAGTCATGTGTGGTGTTGTCGGTATTGTCGCAGTCCATCCTGTGAACCAGTTGCTCTACAACGCACTGCTGCTCATGCAGCATCGGGGTCAGGACGCTGCAGGCATTGCCACCGCCCAGGGCAAGCGCATTCATCTGTCGCGCGGAACCGGCCTGGTGCGCGATGTCTTTCGAACCCGCGACATGCGCAACCTCGCTGGCAACATGGGCATTGGCCATGTCCGCTACCCCACGGCGGGAAGCGCCGTGAGCGCTGAGGAGGCCCAGCCCTTCTATGTGAATGCGCCCTTTGGAATTGTCCTTGGACACAACGGCAACCTCACCAATGCTGCCGAGCTTGAGGAGGACATGTATCGGCGTGATCGTCGGCACATCAATACCGAGTCCGACTCCGAGGTGCTGCTCAATGTCTTTGCCCACGAGTTACAGCAGGCCGTCAGTGGCCTGACGCTCGACCCCGACGCAGTCTTTGCAGCCGTCACTGTCTTACAGCGCCGTGCCAAGGGTGCATATGCCTGTGTGGCGATGATTCCCGGATTCGGCGTGATCGGATTTCGAGACCCCTATGGCATCCGACCGCTGGTCTTGGGCGCCCGGCAGGAGGGCACTGGCAAGGAGCACATCCTTGCCTCGGAGTCCGTGGCCCTTGAAGGCCTTGGCTTTGAGCTGGTGCGAGACATTGCCCCCGGTGAGTGCATTGTCATCACCGAGGAGCAAGAGGTCTTTTCCAAGCAGTGCAGCCAACGCTCGAGCCTCAATCCATGCGTCTTTGAGTTTGTCTACTTCGCAAGACCGGACTCTCAGATCGATGGGATTTCGGTCTATGACGCGCGCCTTAAGATGGGCGAGACCCTTGCGGCCGAGGTCAAGGCCTCATTCCCCGCAGGAGACATCGATGTGGTCATCCCGATTCCAGAGTCAAGCCGACCGGCGGCCCTACAACTCGCCATGCATTTGAATGTGCCTTACCGCGAGGGCTTCATCAAGAATCGTTATGTGGGCCGCACCTTTATCATGCCGGGCCAGGAAATCCGCAAGCAGTCGGTCCGCCAGAAGCTCAACGCCATGGCCTCGGAGTTCAAGGGCAAGCGGGTCTTGATCGTGGATGATTCGATTGTTCGGGGCACCACGAGCCGTGAGATCGTGAGCATGGCCAGAGAGTCCGGGGCCAGGGGCGTTATCTTTGCCTCGGCTGCGCCCCCGGTGCGATTCCCAAACGTCTACGGAATAGACATGCCCTCCCGTCGAGAGCTCATCGCGCATGGCCGCACCGATGATGAGATCTGCGCGGCCATCGGGGCTGATGCACTGGTCTATCAGGGCATCGATGTCATGAAGTCAGATGTCCAAGGCTTTAATGCGGCGGTCACGGGGCTTGAGGCATCATGCTTTGATGGCCATTACATCACTGGCGATGTGACCCCCGACCTGCTAGATCGGCTCGAGGAGCAGCGCAATGTCTAAGTCCTCTGGGCAGCCCCCCCCAAAGGCCTTCGATGCCATGGGCTTTGCGACCCGCGCGGTGCGGGCTGGCACAGAGCGGTCTCAGTTTGGTGAGCATTCAGAGGCCATGTACCTCACCTCGAGCTTCGTCTTCGATGATGCCGAGCAGGCCGCAAGGCGCTTTCAGAATCAGGAGCCTGGCCCGGTCTACTCGCGCTTTACCAACCCCTCTGTGCAGATGTTTGAGGAGCGGCTTGCCTCGCTCGAAGGCGCGGAGGACTGCGTGGCCACGGCCACCGGGATGTCGGCCATTCTTGCAGTCTGCCTGGGCCTGCTCAAGGCGGGCGACGAGATCGTGACCACCGGAAGCCTCTTTGGCGCGACCATTCAACTCTTTGACAACTTCATCAAGAAGTTCGGCGTGGGTGTGCGGTATGTCTCACTCACCGATCCGAGCGCCTGGAAGGCGGCCATCACGCCGCAGACCAGGCTCTTTTACCTTGAGACGCCGTCGAACCCCCTCACTGAGATTGCCGACCTAGAGGCCATTGGCACGATTGCCCGCGAGGCGGGTGTGATCACGGTGGTGGACAACTGCCTCTGCACCCCCGCATTGCAAGAACCCCTCCGCTATCCCATCGACCTGGTCTTGCATTCGGCCACAAAGTACATCGATGGCCAGGGCCGGGTGCTCGGCGGTGCAGTGGCGGGGCCGACCCACCTGGTCCACGAGGTGCGGCAGGTGGTGCGCACCTGCGGGCCATCGCTCTCGCCCTTTAATGCCTGGGTCCTGCACAAGTCACTCGAGACCCTGCAGATTCGCATGCGGGCTCATTCCGAGAGTGCATTGGTGCTGGCGAGGTGGCTCTCCTCGCAGCCCGCAGTGGCTCGAGTCTTCTACCCAGGTCTTGCCTCTCATCCCCAGCATGATCTGGCGATGCGCCAGCAGTCGGCCGGCGGGGCGATCATCTCGTTTGAGCTCAAGGGCGACTCGCCAGAGGTCATGAAGCAGCGGGCATTTGCCCTGGTCAATGCGGTGAAGGTCTTCTCGCGCACTGGAAACCTGGGCGACACGCGCAGCATCATCACCCATCCTGGGTCCACCACGCATGGCCGCATCAGTGAGGAGGCCCGACAACGCGCTGGCATCAGCCAGGGGCTGATTCGCCTGGCGGTGGGCCTGGAGGATGTGGCAGACCTGCAGCGTGATTTGGAGCAGGGGATCTAGCGCTTTTTTCCCAGAGAGACTGTTAAAGACGGGCCATAGATGCACAGCAAGTTAC
>JAGYKN010000026.1 GCA_018401615.1 Burkholderiaceae bacterium | reverse complement strand
CCATGGTCTCAATTCTTTCATGGTCGCCCACCCATGCTCAGGCGCAGCCTGCGGCCCCATCGCCCTCGGCAGACAGCGACCCGAACCGCCCCTTCAATGCCCAGCTTCAGGCGGGCCTCTTCGCCCTGGAGCGCAAGCACTACTCCACGGCCCTTCGGTCTTGGGGGCCGCTTGCGAACTCGGGTGAGCCCCGTGCCCAAAACAACATGGGCATCATGTACGAGCGCGGCTGGGGTGTCACGCAGAGCTACACCGAGGCCATGTCTTGGTACCGCAAGGCGGCAGACCAATCCCTTCCCGAGGCCCAGTACAACCTGGGCACGCTCTACCACAACGGCTATGGCACCGAGGTCAACAACAGCCAGGCGGTCTCTTGGTTCAGAAGGGCTGCGAGCCAAAACCTACCCGACGCCATGTACATGATGGGCCTGCACCTCTATTACGGAAAAGGCGTTCGGCAAGACCAGCTGGCCGCCAAGCTCCAGTTCTTAAAGTCCGCTCGCCGAGGCAATGTGAATGCCCAGTTCATGGCGGGCTACACCTTCATGGACGAGGCCGCGGGCAAGCCCGATCTGGTGGCAGCCCACGCCTGGGCCACTGTCTCGCAGTTAAATGGCTACGAGGGCGCGGTGGAGATACTGAACTTCACGCAGTTCAAATTAAAGCGAACCGAGATCGACACGGCACTCAACACGGCCCGGCGCTGCATGGCCTCGGGCTATCGGGACTGCCCGGGGAACTAGCCTCTGGACTCCTGTGAAGGGTTCGCCACCTTGAGCCCCTCAATGTCTTCAAAGTCTTTGTCATTCAGTGTGATCAGCGCGAGGTTGTGCTGAGTCGCGCAGGCAGCAATATTGGCGTCTGCCAATGAAATGGGCTTTCCAGCGCGCTCCCGAGCGGCCCGGATATGGGCTGTGAGACGTGCTGTGCTGGCATCGATGGGCAGGCACCTTTGGCCGTAGGCATTCTCGAACAAGTCGATCACGCTGGCCTCTAGAACTGTGCGTCGGCGGCCCTCCGGGAGGCGCAACACCCCAAACATCATCTCTGAGATCGAGACACAGCACACCCACTGTGTCTCAAGGGGGGTGCTGTCGAGAAATCGCAGCACCGCGGGATTGGGCTGGGGCCGCAGCGGTTCCGAGAGCACATTGGTGTCGAGCAGCAGCATGAGCGCCTACTCAAAGGATGGGATGCGATGGTCCGAGGATGGGCCGGCGTCTCGGTCGACCCAATCAATCTCTTTTGAATCCTTTGCATACAACCCAGCAATGTCATGGTTGGTCCGAAATTGGGTGGCCCACCCAAGCGTGCGGGGGGTACTGACCGAGACGGCTTCTCTCAGAATGATTCTTGCTTCTTCCTCCATCGAATGGCCGCGAAGGGCAGCCCGCCGTCGCAAGGCTTCTTTGGTTTGAGTGGGAATTTTTCGAATGATGAGTGATTCCATGGGGCACCTAAAATTGATATCATTGATATCTTATGGGACATGCCTCCCATGATCAATCCCCTGAATGGCGGATTCTTGCCGGACAAACCTTGCCGTCGGAAAGCCGTCGCCGCTTTTTGGCATAACGGTTGCTTAATCCTCACCGAACCATTCCCAAAGGGGTGTTGCGGTGAGCGAAGACGACAACCAAGCGTGTAATGCACTCTGGCTGGATCCATACCAGCCGGCAGGCGAGACCGAGCGTGCGCGCCTGGCAGAAGCAGGCCTGTGCCTGTTGCCCGTGCGAACCCTGGAAGATTTGCGCCATGCCTTAAAGACCGCCAAGACGGTGGTTGTGCGCCTGATGGACTCCACCGAGTTGCTCACTGAGGTGCGCCGACTTGTGGAGGCCTTCAAAAAAGACATCCCGGTGATCTGCCGATCCACCCCTGGCCAGATGGGCCTGGCCGTGCAAGCCATGCGCGAAGGCGCCTGCCATGTGATTCCTGCAGACGACTATTCTGAAGAGGCCTGGCGTGCGGCCTTGGCCCACGTGTTGGCGGCCGAAAAAACCATTCCCACATACTCAGACCCCACCATTGCAACGGTGCCGGGCCCAGGCGCAGACAAACCCCGTGCGCAGGCCAAGGCCGAGCAGCCCAAGACATTCGTATTCGTAGACCCCATGAGCCAGAAGCTCTTGGCATTGGCCCAGCGCGTGGCGCAGGCCTCGGTCACCACCCTGATCACCGGCCCCACGGGTGCGGGCAAGGAGGTGCTGGCCACCGTGATTCATGAATCATCGAGCCGCGCCAATGGCCCTCTGGTGAGCCTAAACTGCGGCGCCATTCCTGAGAACCTCATGGAAGACATGCTCTTTGGCCATGAGAGGGGTGCCTACACGGGCGCGCATCGCGACCACAAGGGCATCTTTGAGCAGGCCCAGGGCGGAACCGTCTTTCTCGATGAAATCGGCGAGCTGCCCGCAAACCTTCAAATCAAGCTGCTGCGGGTCTTGCAAGAGCGCAAGCTCACCCGGCTTGGCGGCCAACAGGCCATTGACCTGGATTTCCGACTCATTGCGGCCACCAATAAAGACCTCAAGCAGGCCATGCTCGATCGAGAGTTTCGAGAAGACCTCTACTTTCGAATCAGCACCTTTCGCCTTGCAATTCCATCGCTGCGCCAGCGCCCAGACGACATCATTCCGCTGGCCAATCAGATGCTTCGGCGCTCAGCTGAGCCTGGCCTGGCCACGCCCATCCTCACCCCTGAGTCCCAGCGCATTCTCTTGGCCTACTCATGGCCTGGCAATGTGCGCGAGCTCGACAACGTGATGCAACGGGCCATGGTGCTCTGCGCGGGCTACGACATTGCGCCAGCCCACCTGCTCTTTGATGACCTGGGCGATGACCATGCCTGGGCGGCCCTCACGGCCCCAGACCCAGACATCTTTCAGACTGAGTTGCCCTTGGAGACACCAATGAATGGGGCGTTGACGCCTACAAATGGTCAGGAGCACGGTCAGGGTACGGTCGGGGCATGGCCACGGTGCCTGGCTCTCACTGCACATCCCTGCACTCCACCCTGATGCTGCCACCCCCATTCGCTCAACAGGCGGCAGGAAGTCCGTAATGAACATCAGATGATCCTGCGTGCCGTTGAGGCTGCACCAACCAAGGCCGAGGCGGCCAAGATGCTGGGTATCAGCCCGCGCACCCCTTCGCTACAAGATGGCCCACTCAAGATGGCAGGTGCAGCATGATTGATCGCACCAGCGCCAGGCAGCGGGCATTGCCGACATGCTCGCAGATTTCGCAGCTTTCAGGCTCAGGTCCAGTCGCAGGCCCCGCCCGATGCCAATCTCGCTGAGCCCCACGTCCGGCAATGACCCCAACTCTTTCAAAATGCCATGGCTGCTCAGGGCCTTGCCCCCAGGCCGCCTCGCCCTCTGTGTCGGTCGACACCCTGCCCAATGCACCCCCGATCGATCCAAACGATCAGTTCGTCAGTCATTGCGCCGCCCTCGGTCAGGGAAGGCAAGCTTTGGCGAGGTCGTGCGAGATTCGCTTTGGCCTCTGTAAATGACCTGCAGATGCAGTCATCGGCGCAGCGTGCAGCTCTACGAAAAGGTGAGAACATCCCGCCACCGATGTGGTGCTGGGCATGCAGAAATCGTCGCTGGCCTTTGAGGCAACCCTACAAATTCGCAACAAGGTGCTCAAGGCGTACGAAGACGTCTTGAACAGTTCACCCAACTTAGAAACCTCCCATCACGATCCGATCATGCCGCTGACAATCCTTCAATGCCCAACCCTGATGACCGCGGGCGTTCCGTTCCAATGGGTGCAACTGGCGGTGGTCCCAGCGCAGCATCCAGCGCGGCCGAGGCTGCGGGGCAATGCCGCACAGCAGCAACCCAGGCGGCAACGCAGGCCGCCCCGCAGGCGGGTGCCGCCATTGCAGGTGGGGTGGCCGGCGTGAGAGGCGAACCATTGAGAGCCTGCCAGTTGTCCAGAACTCACCAACGATCAAGATGGTGCGAGACGCGCTCAACCAGCCATCGGTTAGAAAGTTCGTTCCAGGCCTGATTGCCTTTTCGTGCTCGTCATGTTTCTGTCGCTCTTTAGCATGATGCAATCGCCCCCAACCCCGCAGCGCGCGCTGATGCCTGGTATCTCAGAGACCGACCAGCAGCTGGCCATGGAGGCCCTTAAGATGGCCTCCTTCGATGCCACCCTTGACCCGATCACGGGCCAGATCATGGTGCCGGGCGACAAATACCATGAGGCCCGAATTTACCTGGCCTCAAAGGGCATTCCAAAGCAGCCGGTGCCCACCGGCATTGATGCTTTGGGCAAGGACAGCGCCATGACCACCAGCCAATTCATGGAGCAGGTCAAATACATCAAGGCCATGGAAAACGAGTTGGCCGCAAGCATCACCCAGATCGGCACCATCCAGACGGCGCGTGTGCACCTGGCCCTTCCAAAGCAGAGTGTGTTTGTGCGTGATCGTGCACTTCCGAAGGCCTCGGTGGTGGTGAGCCCCTATCAGGGCCGGGCCATCACGGCCGGGCAGGTCGATGCCATTGTTCACCTGGTGTCTTCGAGCGTGCCGTATCTGGCGGCCCAACATGTCTCGGTGGTCGATAACCTTGGCAACCTTCTGACCGATCGCAAAGAAAACACGCCCATGGGCCTAACCTCAGCCCAGCTCGCCCACAAGCAGCAGGTCGAGGAGACGTATCGCGCTCGTATTCTGGAGATGCTCATCCCAGTATTGGGTGAGGCCAATGTTCGCTCTCAGGTGGATGTGACCCTCGACTTCACGCAAAGCGAGGTGGCCACGGAAGATTTCGACACCTCCAAGCAAGGCCCCAAGACACGCTCCGAGGTCCTCGCCGAGGACCGCAGCCAGCGCCTTAATGCCGAGGGTGTTCCTGGTTCCATCACCAACGCACCGCCCGCGCCAACAGACACCAACCTGTCCACGGGTGCATCTGCAGAAGATGCACTCCAGGAGAACACGACCTTGTCCAAGCGGGCGACGCGGAATTATGAAATCGACAAGACAGTGCGCTACAGCAAGAATCCCCTCGGCGGTGTGACCCGTGTCTCAGTGGCCGTGGTGGTCAACGAAAAACAGACGGAAAAGGGCCCGGATGGTCAGCCCATTGCCAATGCCAATGCCGCTGGCGCTGTTGGTGTGATCAGTGGTTACACACTCGAGGAGATCGAGCGACTCACCGAACTCGTTCGTGGTGTGGTGGGCTACAAGGAGGGCCGCGGTGATGTGGTGACGATTGTTCCCACAAAGTTTGCAGCCCCCGAGGACACCAGCCTTCCCTGGTTTGCAGACCCAGCGGTGATGGACAACGTCAAGATTGCCCTGGCGGGCCTGATCTTCCTGGTCATTCTCTTGACCATCGTGCGGCCAGTGATCAACCACCTCACCGGCAAGTCCATGGACATGGAGCAACTCGCCAAGATGCAGGCCGAGCAGGAGGCTGCTGAACTGGCTGCCCTGGGACCCCTTCCACAACCCGTGGTGCTTGGGCCAGATGGGCAACCCCTGCCGCCAGAGATGATTGGCCCGGATGGCAAGCCCCTTGAGGGGATGGTCATGGGCCCAGACGGCCGGCCGATTCCAGCCGAGGCTGCCCCGACTGAACTATCTGATGCGGAGATGGGCATGATCGAACTCGAGGAGGGCGAGAGCCTGGAGGACATCAAGGCCAAACTCAAACCAAAAAAATCTTCAATTTCCATCGACATGCTCAACACGGCAAACTCATACGATGACAAAGTTGCACTTATTCGCTTCCTGGTCTCTGAGGACTCGGGCCGGGTTGCGAGTGTGTTGAAGAACATGATGCGGCCTGCAACTTAGGAACACGACCATGCCTGAGAATCAAAAAGACGACAAGCCAGCTGCCTCAACGGCAGTGGTGCCCGCGGGGCCAGAGCCATTGGCAGACTCCGTGGTCGAGGAGCTTGAGCTCCTCACGAGCACGCAGCGGGCTGCGGTGCTCATGCTGCTTCTTGGGGAGCAGCAGGCAGCCGACATCATTCGTTATCTAAATCCCAAGGACGTACAGGCATTGGGAGCCGCCATGACATCGGTGGCAGAACTCTCGCAGGAGGCCGTCAGTGCGGTGCTAGATGACTTCATCACCACCATTAAGAAACAGACCACCCTTGGTCTGGGCAGCTCTGACTATGTCGAGAATGTGCTCAAGCGTGCCCTGGGAGAAGACAAGGCTGCCTCGATCCTGAGCAGAATCATGCCCGGGGCCTCGAGCAAGGGCCTGGAGATCCTGCGCTGGATGGATGCGCGATCGATTGCCGACATGATTCGGCTCGAGCACCCTCAGGTGATTGCGATCATTCTGTCGGTCTGTGACTACGACGTGGCGGCCGATGTCCTCACCTTCTTGGATGCTGACATTCGCTCTGAAGTCATTCAGCGGGTGGCAGCCCTGGAGACCGTCCAGCCCTCTGCGATGCAGGAGCTCGAGGTCATCATGAAGGAGCAATTCTCAAAGAGCTCGTCCGCCAAGTCATCGAGTTTTGGTGGCATCAAGGCAGCGGCCAAGATCATGAACTTCACCAAGAGCGATTTGGAATCGGCAATCCTGGGTGGGCTGCACCTGATTGATCCTGAGATTGCCATGAAGATTCAGGACAACATGTTCTCCTTTGAGAACCTGGTCAACGTCGACAACCGAAGCGTCCAGACGCTCATGCGCAATGTGGAGCAAGACATGCTGATGGTGGCTCTAAAAGGCGCCACTGAACCGGTCAAGGAGAAATTCTTTGGCAACATGTCAACCCGTGCCCGGGCCATGTTCATCGACGAGATGGAGTCTCGTGGTCCGCTGCGAATCACCGATGTGGAAGATGCCCAGAAGGCCATGATGCGGATTGCCAAGAAACTCTCCGACAAGGGTGAGTTGATGCTTGCAGGCCGTGGCGACGATTTTGTTTAAATTTGACACCCCCGCGGAAAAGGCTCGCATCCGCGTGATGCGCAGCCAGAGGCCCCTTTTGCACGCCGCCAGATGACTTCTCGCCCCAGTTCGATGAGTCTGAACCGGAGCGGCGCAATCATTTCGAGCACGGCATCCCCCAGGGCGAAGAGGCTGAGATGGGGTCAGGCACGTGGGTTGGAGCCAGGCACATTTTGGCCCCTTCTCTTGGCGACCTTAGAAGCCATTGACGTTGATGCCACAGCAAGACCGCAGCAGGCCCCTCAGGGCAGGCTGATGGCATGGCTGAGACGCTGCCCGAGCCCAGGCGGATCCTGAAGGACCAGGCCGGATCCCGATTCTGAGACCGATCCTGAGACGGGGCTAGAGATTGAGCCTGAGTTGAACAGTCGTTTGTTTAGAGAAAGAAAGCGTTGAGGAGAAGGGCTGCGGGGTTGCCAGAGGCGTGCGACCGAAAGGCACGACGCAGGAACGGGGTCAGGCACGTGCCTGGCTCCAACCTGGCACGTGCCTGACCCCGTTCCCGGATCTCGGCGATCCGCAGGGTGTTTGAGGCGGGCTTTGCGGCCCGCGCATGGCCGAGGCGGCGCAGGCCGAGCCGCTGGTTGATCAATTGCCGAGGATGCAGCCCTATCTTCGTAGCCTAGAAGAGGGGCAGCAGACCAAGAGACAGGCTCGAGGCAGGGTGCTGCTCGCAGCAGATGACCTCAAGGCCCTGGCCCGTCGGAACGGCCCAGGCGGCTCGCGACACCGACTCGTTTTACCAGCCGCTGTTAAAGCTATCGATACACCTGGCCGAACGCTCGTGCGCGGCGAGCTCACTTATCGGGCCAGGCGATGACTCAAACGGTCGGGCGTACCTGCCTCAATGAACTCCAGCAGGCAACCGATGCCCCATTCTGGTGCGCATGCATCCGTTGACGCGAACGTCACCTGGCTTACGGCGCCATGGCGCCCAAGAGCATGGGTACGTGCCGACCCAAGCCTCTCAGGGCAGCGTGAAGGTGTCGATGAACGGCGCGCCTCGATTGGGGACCTCATTGAACATCGGCGTGGGGTCCTCTGGGGACCCCTGATGGCCCGAGCTTCCTCAGGAGGGATCTGCCCGACTCGTTCTGCGAAATGTGGCCATTGTGGAAAGAAGCCATGGCCTCGGTGGATGATGAAGACACTTCCGAGCCCCCTGCAGTTGAGGCGGTGGCCGCTGCGTGGCCCGAGCCAGTCCCTCGCGTTCGCGAGGGCAGCCTGGCTGCGCATGAGTGGGCCCTGACCCTCGAGGCCCGTGGGGTGCACGCCCCGCTGGGCGCCGTCTGCGAGGTGGTTGGCGACGATGGCCAACGCATCGAGGCAGAGGTGGTTGGTTTTCAAGAACAGACGGTCTACCTCATGCCCTTTGGCGAGATCAAAGGCATTGGCCCCGGTTCACGGGTTCGAGTCATTGAGCCCACTGCCCATGCCAAGCTCGGGGCCGAATTGCTCGGCCGCGTGGTGGGCCCCCGAGGCGAGCCTCTGGATGGCCGCCCCGCCCCCGATTGCAAGACCATCTTGGGCCTGGATGGCCTGCCGCTCAATGCCATGGAGCGCGGCCCCATTCATGAGGTGCTCGATGTGGGCGTGAAGGCCATCAATGGCATGCTCACCATGGGCAAGGGCCAGCGGATTGGCCTGATTGCGGGCTCGGGCGTTGGCAAGAGCAGCCTACTGGGCATGCTCACCCGCTACACCAAGGCAGACCTCGTGGTCATCGGCCTCATTGGCGAGCGGGGCCGTGAGGTCCAGGCGTTCATTCAGGAGTCACTCGGCCCGGAGGGCCTGGCCCGCTCAGTGGTGGTGGCTGCACCAGCAAATGTCTCTGCAATCTTGCGGCTCAAGGCCGTGCAATACGCCCACCTGATTGCTGAATACTTTCGAGACCAGGGCAAGAATGTGCTGCTCTTGGTCGACAGCCTCACCCGTGTGGCCCACGCCCAGCGGGAAATCGGCCTGGCCGTTGGCGAGCCACCCACCGCAAAAGGCTATCCGCCATCGGTCTTCACACTCATTCCAAATCTCATTGAACGAGCCGGCGTGGGGCGGCATGGCTTTGGCGCAATCACCGCCGTCTACACCGTGCTTGCCGAGGGTGACGATTCCAATGATCCGATCGTCGACATTGCCCGAGCCTCTCTAGACGGCCAGGTCATGCTCTCTCGCTCACTTGCCGATGCAGCCCACTACCCGGCCATCGACTTAAATGGTTCGATCTCCCGGGTCATGCAGGGCCTTGTGGAGCCCGAGGTGCAGAAGGCCGCGAATCGTCTGCGCCGTCTCTGGTCGATCTACCAGCAGAATCAAGACCTCATTCAGGTCGGCGCCTATCAGGCGGGGGCGAACCCCGATCTCGATGTGGCCATTCGCATGCGCAGTGAACTCGAAGCCTTTCTGCGCCAGGAGATTGAGGTGCCTGTGAGCTATGAGGCGACCCGCGAGACGCTCATGAATCTTGCTGCTCGTGCCGTTCCAGAGGCGCCTTCGCAGCAGCAGCGACCCGCTCCCGGTGCTCAGCGGGCCACGGGCATGCGGCTATGACCACGCGGCGTCAACAGAGCCTGGGGTTGCTCGCGCAACTCGCCGATCAGAAGGTGGTGGCGGCCCAGCGAAAGTGCCTGGAGGTGGCCCAGGCCCATGCAAGATTGCAAGAAAAGGCTGCAAAAGTCTCCGCCCTCATGGCCGATTACAAGCTGCAGCTACAGGCTGTTGGGGCGGATCCGGGAATGGTGAAGAGTCAGGCCATCCGGCGGTTTATTCAGAACCTCCTGGAGGTTGAGGCGCGGCTTGCCGTTGAACACGACCAGACCGTGGCCTGGGAGCGCAAGGTCCGCGAGGAGCTTGGGCTGGCGCAGTCAGAGGCCAAGAAGATGGCGTCGCTCTGCGAGCGGGCAAAGGCCCAGGCTGACGAGGCCGCCCAGAGGCGCGAACAGGGCCAGATGGATGCCGCCGCCCTGAGCCAGTTTCATCTTCGAGCGGCTCGGCCCTAGCGCGCCGTCATCTTCCTCGGGTATATTGGCGGAAGTGGTGTTCAAACGCCCTTGACCTTTGAGGAGAATCAGATGAAAGTTGTTGTCGCCGTTGCAGCGCTCGCCTTGTTGGCTGGTTGTGCAAGCCCCCCCCCAAAAACAGACGCCGCCTCAGCCGCCCCGGTATCAAAAGCTGCCGCTGCCGCTGGCGGAGCCGCCTCCAAATCTGCCATGGCCAAGAGTGCGGCCCTCTGGGAAGCCAAGGGTCGCCTGAGCGCCACAGACCCATCGGTGTTTTTTGACTACGACCAGTTCAACATCAAGACCCAGTTCCACAGCACCGTCTCAGCCTTTGGAAATTACCTTGCGATCGATGACAAGGCTCGCATCACCATTGAAGGCAACGCAGACGAGCGCGGCACGGTTGAATACAACCTTGCCTTGGGTCAGAAACGTGCTGAAGCGGTGAGCATTGGCCTTCAGGCCATTGGTGCCAACCCGGCCCGCATCGAGGCAGTGAGCAACGGCGAGGAAAAGCCACGCAACATGGCCAAGACAGAGGCTGCCTTTGCAGAAAATCGTCGGGCCGACCTCATCCTTAAGTAATTACCCTTGGTATTGGTGTTTCGAAAGCCCGCCACGAGCGGGCTTTCTTTTGGTGAGATACCCTTGCGACCATGAGTGCTTCAGACCGACAATTCGACGAGAGTCTGGTGCGCCTTCAGGCCCAGCGGCTTCAAGATGCCCGCCTGGCCATCGGGCTCACCATCCACGATTTTGTCCAGCCGCTGAGCACGTCGCGCTCGCAACTCGATGCGATTGAAAGGGCGAATCTAGACGCCTTCTACGCGCCCTATTACTACGAGCGACTCTTTCGGCGTTATGCGGAGACGCTGTCATTCTCATCGCAAGCCATTGACGAGATGGTGACGGCCTTTTCGCCACAGCCACCCTCGGTCGACGTCCCTGGGTCGGCCTTGCCGAGTGCGCGGCCAACGCCCACCAGTCAAGGTTCTATCGCGGCAAGCCCTGACGGCGTTGATGTTGTTGAGCCCACTTTAAAAGCGTCGTCTCAGGCGTCTCCCCAGGCGTCGCCTCAGGCCGCAGGCACACCCGAGGACGTGTCGCCCGAGCCCGCACCTGCATCAATGCAAGAGGATCGATCGGCACCACGCCTGATTGCCTCGAAACCGTCGTCTCGGCTGGCGTCGGAGCAGCGCTCCAAGGGTTTTGGATGGGGCAGCATTGTCGTGTTCATGAGCCTGGCGTTGCTTACAGCATGGCTGGTGACCGATCAGGGTGAAGATCGCAAGACCCCCGTGCTCAACGAGGCGCCTAGGGCAGCACCCGTTGAGGCCGCGCCACCACCGGCGCCCGAGCCACCACCGGCGCCCGAGCCACCACCGGCACCGGAGCCACCACCGACGCCACCACCCGCACCCGCACCCCCAGCAGTGCGCGCACCCGGCGCCATCACCGCAACCCAGCCGCACCCGCACCCCCATCAGTGCGCGCACCCTCGCCATCACCGGCAACCCCAGCCGCACCCATCAGTGCGCGCAGCCATCACCGAACCCCAGCCGCATCCAGCCGGCTCAACTGCGCCGTCACCCGCACCCGCACCCGCCCCCGCGCCTGATGGACCACCCCCAGCAGACGCAAAGCCGCCGAACTGGCCTTGCCCGCCGCCCCCGCGGTCTCGAGGGGCGCGCCGGCCATCGAAATCGTGCCCGAGGGACCCAGCTGGATCTGGGTGCGACAGGCCGATGAGTCCATTCGAGAGTTCGCAGTCGCAGCCGGCGAGCGTGTGGTCTTTGAGCAGCTGCCCATCTATATTGTGCTGGCTCGGCCTGAGCAGGCAGCGGTCAAAATCTCTGGTCGCCCCGTGCGACTCGGCCGAAATGATTCAGAGAGAGACCTTGGCCGTTTTGGCCGCAGTCAGTTGATCGAGGCGCGCAGTCAGGGCAGCACAGCGAGCCTTCCGCTGGCGCCCCGGCAGCCCCTAACGACAATTCAGATGCAGCAGCGCCTGCTGCATCGGCTGGTTCATCGCCAGCCACTCCGACAGGTGATTTAAGAAGAGGGGCCTGCACCTTCGCACGCCGCCAGGGCTTTTATGACGTCGTCTGGTTCGCCTGCCACCACGACGCGCTCGAGGTGACCAGGGTAGATGAAGCCCTTTTGTTGGGCGCTCTCAACGAAGGCGAGCAGGTCGTTGAAGTAGCCCTCAAAGTTCGCAATCACAATCGGTTTTTGGTGTGCGTTGGTCTGGGTCGCCGTCCAGACCTCGAAGAGTTCTTCGAAGGTGCCAATGCCACCTGGCATGACCAGAAACACATCAGAGCGCGCCACCATTTCAAGCTTGCGCTCGACCATGGTCTCCACAATCAACAATTCAGACAGGCCCTCGCAGGGGGCCTCCAGGGCTGTGAGGTAGCGCGGGATGATGCCGGTGACCAGTGCCCCTCCTGCCAACGCTGCCCTGGCCACAACGCCCATGAGACCGGACTGACCAGCACCAAAGACCATCGACCAGCCCCGCTGCGCGATGGCGTCTCCAACCCTGGCAGCCATCTCGGCCCAGTGCTTTGCAGCCCCTGGCCGAGAGCCACAAAAGACGCAGACCGTGAGCGGTCGGGGGGATTCGGGTTGGTTATGTCTGATGCTGCCGACCCTTAAACTGCTTGAACACTGCCAATAAAACGGCCGCCAGTGGTAGGGCAAGGAGCACGCCAAGGAAACCAAAGAGGCTTCCGAAAATCACCAGGGCAAGGATCACGCCAAGCGGGTGTAGGCCAATGCGATCGCCAACGAGCTTTGGGGTGAGCACAAAGCTCTCCAAGAACTGGCCCCCGCCATAGACAACCGCCACGGCAATCAGGGTGTGGGCCCATCCCAACTCGAGCAGACCCGACACCAGGGCGAGCAGCACCGAGACCGCGAACCCGGCATAGGGAATGAAGACCAAGAGCCCAGAGAGCAGGCCAATCGAGAGCCAGCCCGAAAAGCCAGCCAACAACAGGGCCACGGCGTAGTAGAGCGCCATGGCTGCCATGACCCGCACCTGACCCTGCAGGTACCCTTGAAGTGTTTCGTGGATGTCGCGACCAACAGAGCGCACGATGGCGCGGTGTTTCTGAGGCACCGCCCAGATGGTCTTGCCCATGATCATGGCCCAGTCCTTCAGCAGAAAGAAAAGCACCACGGGCACCAGAATGAACCACCCAAGAATGGTCACCAGGGCCCCCAGCCCGGTCTGCAGGGTTGAGAAGAATGTGTTGGAGACCTGCTCGGTGTTCTTGCCAAGCCAGTCGATGAGTTTTGCGCGAAGGGCCTCGGTGTCGTCGATGGGCAGGCCGGTCTGCGCCAGCCATGGGTAGACCTGGGCATAGAGCGTGGCGATGAGGTCGGGCAGCCGGGCCTGCAGCTTGCCAATCTCATGGCTCACCACGGGCACCCCGATCGACACCATGGACACCACAACCACCAGGCCCACGAGGATGGCCACCACGCTCGAAAACGCACGGGGCAGGCCCAGGCCCGTGAGCCTGCGGGCAATGGGTTCGAGTAGATAGGCCAGGAGCAGGGCGGCGGCAAAGGGTGCGAGGGCGTCGGTCATCTCGAGACTTTAGACCAGACTCGTGACAAAGATCACCAGGCTGCCCGTGAGCAGGCCTGGCACGAGCCCGCCCCAGCGGGCGTGCGGCCAGACCATCACGGCAAAGGCTAGCCCTGCTGCCAAGAGCCTGGCCTCCAGCGAGAGTTGGGCCAGCGGGCCCACCGGCAACAGAAGGATGCGAAGCGTGAGACCGGCCACCATGGCGTAGGTGACGCATGCCACCCATCGAAAGATGTCGCTCGAGGTGCTGATGCGGCCAGAAAAAGAGACCCCCAGGGCTCGCCAGAGGTAGGTGCCCAAGACGGCACCGGTGAGCGCAAGCAACTCAGTCATCGCGGCCTCTCTATGCGGCGCACCACCACATAGGCGAGGCTACCGCCGAGCACCCCGGTGATGAGCAGACCGTAGTCGGGCGTCCAGAGGTGGGTCAGGGGCCCCAGCAGCCCACCAAAGACAATGGCCAATCGGTTTGCCAGCGGCTTGACCTCGGCAAAGGTGAGCAGGAAAAACAGCGGATTGATAAAGACCAGGGCCAGGGTGAGCGACAGTGGCACCTGACCAGCAAGCAGATAACCCAACGCAGTGCCGGGTGCGGACACCCCCCAACAGACCAGGCCAAGCCCGCAGAAGTAGGATCGTCGGTGATCGGGATCCATCTTTGGAAAGTCACGCATGGCAATGGCCCAGCTCGTCATCGACAAGGTGTGGACCCAGGCATAGAGCCACCGGCTGCGTTGGGCAGCAGGAATTTGGGGCATGACCGTAAGGGTCATGGGAAAAAAGCGCGCAGCGGTGAGCATGGCGGCCAGCGCCACCACAAAGGCCGAGGCCCCCGTGGCCATCATCTCGACAAAGACGACCTGACCAGGCAAGGCGTACATGAGTAGGCTCGAGCCGGTGGTGGTCCAGAACGACAAGCCCATGCTCTGGCCGAGGGCGCCAAAGCCCAACATGCCGGCAAAGAGCACGGCTGCAGGCGCCCCCAATGCATCGCGCATCCCCCGCCGAAAGGCGGCATGCGGTGAGTCAAACACCAGGGCTGTCATGGCCCGATTGTATGATGGCCACCAATGAAATCGGTCTTCTCAAACCTCTACCGGCGGGTCATGACCTGGTCTCGACACCCCCGCGCGGTCTGGATTTTGGGCGGGCTGAGCTTTGCGGAATCGTCCTTCTTCCCCATCCCACCCGATGTGATGCTCGCCCCCATGAGCCTGGCCCAGCCCAGGCGGGCCATCTGGTTTGCCACGGTCACCACCGTGGCATCGGTGCTTGGTGGCCTCTTTGGATATTGGATTGGGGCCTTGGCATTTGATGCGATTGAGCCCTGGTTGTCGCAGAGTCACCACTGGCCGGCCTTCCAGACAGCACAGGCCTGGTTTGAGAGGTGGGGCTTTTGGGCGGTCTTGATCGCGGGCTTCTCGCCCATTCCCTACAAGGTGTTTACCATTGCCGCGGGTGTTGCGGGCATGCCGCTCATCGGCTTTGTGCTGGCATCGCTTGCTGGCCGCGGGGGCCGTTTCTACCTGGTGGCGCTCCTGATGCGCTGGGGTGGGGCGCGCATGGAGGCCCTGCTCGAGACCCATGTGGATCGGCTTGGTTGGGCCTCGGTGGCCCTGGTCTTACTGCTGGTGGTCCTTCAGCCTTAGTGTTGCGCGGCTGACAAGCCAGACCCCGACCATCGTGGCCAGGGTGCCCATCAGGGTGATGAGGGTAAACGGTTCATCAAAGAGCAGCCACGCCATGGCCGCGGTGGTGGGGGGCGTGAGGTAGAGCAGGCTGGTCACCTCGGTGGCCGCGCCCTCGCGAATGAGCGTGAAGAGCAAGAAGATGGCGCCAATTGAGATGGCCAGGACCGACCAGGCCAGGGCGAAAATCAGCTCGGGGTGCCATGTCACCTCGCGGGTCTCGAGCAGCCACACAAAGGGCAGGCAGGCGAGTGCCGAGGCCATAAATTGAATGGCCGCGCCCGTTCGCAGGTCAAAGTCGGGGCAGGCTCGCTTCTGGTAGAGCGTGCCCACGGTAATCGAGGCAAGTGCCAGCGCAGCAAGCCAGAGGCTCTGCTCTGAGAGGCCGACAAGGCTCAGCTTGGCCCAGACCACCAGCCCCACCCCGGAGAGCCCCAAGACAAGGCCAAGCCACTGCGTCGGGCTGATGCGCTGCCTGAGGAGGCTCAGAAAGACAGCGGTGAGGATGGGCTGAAGCCCCATGATGAGTGCGACCAACCCTGCGGTCATGCCTTCTCGCACGGCAGCCCAGACGCCGCCGAGGTAACCCGCCTGCAACAACAATCCTGCCAAGGCGATCTTCAATGCCAGGGGCCCCGAGGGCCAGACCGCCCGCGCCGCCCATGCCATTGGCAGCAGCAGCATGAGCACGAGCACAAACCGCATGAATAGAAAGGTCATGGGCTCAGCGTGGGGCATGCCATACCGGGCAATGATGAAGCCGCTGCTCCAGATCAGGACAAACAAGAGGGGAAAGCTGGCGCGCAGCGTTGGATGAAAAGGCACAGTGTGGAGGCGGTTTGTGAGCGATAATAACGGCATGTCATTTAAAGAACTGGGGCTACACCCAGATATTCTTCGTGCCGTTGTAGACGCCGGCTACGAAATCCCCACGCCCATCCAAGAACAAGCCATCCCCCAGGTCATGGCTGGCCACGATGTCATGGGTGCAGCCCAGACCGGCACAGGAAAGACGGCGGCCTTTACCCTGCCGATCCTGCACCTGCTCATGCCTCATGCCAGCGCGAGTGTCTCGCCGGCACGCCACCCCGTGCGGGCGCTCATGCTCGCACCCACCCGTGAGCTTGCTGATCAGATCTTTCAAAATGTCCACCAGTACGCCACCCACACGCCGCTGCGCTCGGCAGTGGTCTTTGGTGGTGTGGACATGAATCCCCAGACCGCCCAGCTAAGGGCCGGAGTCGAGCTCCTCATCGCCACGCCAGGGCGTCTGCTCGATCACGTGCAGCAAAAGACGGTCAACCTCTCGCAGGTCTCGATCCTGGTGCTCGATGAGGCCGATCGCATGCTCGACATGGGCTTTCTGCCAGACCTGCAGCGCATCGTCAATCTCCTGCCCAAGACTCGGCAGAGCCTATTGTTTTCGGCCACCTTCTCGCCCGAGATCCGCAAACTGGGCAACACCTTTTTAAAGGCCAATCCAGTCTCCATTGAGGTTGCTCGGCGCAATGCCACCGCAGACAACGTCACCCAGGAGGTCTTTAGGCTTGACCGCATCGAGGCCAAGCGGGCGGCCGTGGTGCAGTTGGTCAAAGACCGTGGCTTAAAGCAGGTGCTTGTCTTTACCAACACCAAGATTG
>JAGYKN010000025.1 GCA_018401615.1 Burkholderiaceae bacterium | reverse complement strand
CCCCCAAAATGCCCCAAGACCGTGTGTTTTTCGGGTTTCGGGGAGCGAATCAGGCACCGATTTGGTGCGGGTGTGGTGCCCCCACGTGCTTTTGCACCATTAAAGTGCGTTCGCGATGAAGGCTCTAAGAGCGCGCGCTGGGGTGGTCCCGCAAGGGCTGGCGTGCTACCGTTCCATTCATGCCCAAGTTCTCCATGCCTCCCCTGCCCCCAGTTTTTGCAGACCTTCAGCAGAAAGTCTCCGACCTCATGGCCCAAGGCGCACAAGGCCCAAAAGCAGAGATGGAAAAACACCTGCGCACGGCGCTGGCCGCCGCAATCGAGCGGCTCGACCTGGTGAGCCGAGAGGACTTCGAGCAGCAGCAGGCGGTGTTGGCAAGGGCATCGGCCAAGCTTGCGGAGCTCGAGGTGCGCCTGGCCGACATGGAGTCAGGTGGCCGCCCGGTGCCGCTGCCCCCGTCGGCCTAATTTAACCGTCGGCCCCATCTAACCCCCGCAAGCGTGGCCATCGGCCAGGTTGCTGATGGCAAAGCGTCTCAGGGTCTTGCCAGACTCTGTCGATGTCAATTGCCACTGTGGCCAGCCGGAGCCTGTCCGGCCTTGCGACCTCCCCCGTTCGAGTGGAAGTCGATCTCTCCCCAGGCCTGCCCAACCTGATCATCGTGGGCCTGCCCAGCACCGCGGTCAGAGAAGCTCGAGAACGGGTGAGAGCAGCCATCCAAAACGCAGGCTTTTCATTTCCGAGCAGTCGGCGGGTCACGGTCAACCTGGCCCCCGCGGACTTGCCGAAAGACTCTGGTCGCTTTGACCTGGCCATTGCCCTGGGCATTCTGGCCGCAGGTGGTCTGATCCCACCGGCAGCCCTCGAGGGTCGGGCTTTTGCTGGGGAGCTCTCCCTGTCTGGCGACCTGCTGCCCATTCGTGCTGGGTTTGTCTTTGGCTTGTCGGCTCTGGCCGATGAGGGCCTGCGACAACTCGTGTTGCCGGCTGCCAACTCAGCCGAACTCACGCGGCTGGGCGCTGGTGAGCGCATCGTGGTGGCGGCTCATCTGGCCGAGGTGGTGGCTGCCTTGCAGGGGCGTGGGCCTTGGCAGCGGGTGCCCACTCCCCGTCTGGAGTCTCCACCCCTGGCCTCGGGTGAGCCAGCGCTGTGCTGGGAAGATGTTCAGGGCCAGGATGAAGCCAAGCGCGCTGCCGTGGTGGCAGCAGCTGGCGGCCATAGCCTGTTGCTCACGGGCCCACCCGGCGTGGGCAAGTCCATGGTGGCTCAGCGCCTGCCAAGCCTACTGCCTGCTCTGTCGCCTGAGGCTGCGCGAACGGTGGCGGCTTTGCAGAGCCTGCAGCACGGCACGCCTGTTGAGGCCATTGGCGATCTGGACTGGGCCCGCCCGCCCTACCGGGCCCCACATCACAGCGTCTCCACAGCAGCCCTCATTGGAGGGGGTCAGCCCATTCGGCCGGGAGAACTCTCGCTTGCCCATGCGGGCGTGCTCTTTTTAGATGAGCTGCCCGAGTTTGGGCGCGCAGCGCTTGAAGCCTTGCGTGAACCCCTTGAGACTGGAGAGGTTCGGGTGGCCCGAGTGCACGACCGCCAGGTGCTGCCAGCTGCGCCTCTCTTGGTGGCAGCAATGAACCCTTGCCCTTGCGGCTTTTACGGCGCCAACCACCTCACCCGTCGCTGCGCCTGCACGCCAGAGCAGGTGGCACGCTATCGGGGTCGGCTCTCGGGTCCGCTGCTCGACCGATTCGACCTCGCGGTGCAGCTGTCTTGGCCGCGCAAGGCGGGCAGCGGGGTTGCCCAACCGAACTTGGAGGCTGTGGCCCGCGCACGGGCCCGTGCCCTGGATCGGCAGGGCCGCCTCAATGCTGCGCTGCCGGTGGGCGACATCGAGCAATATGTGCGGCTTGATCCAAAGGCCAAACGGCTCCTGGCCCAAACGGCGGAGCATCTGGGCTGGAGCCTGCGGGTGCAGCATCGACTCACGCG
The DNA here is from genome assembly GCA_018401615.1 of Burkholderiaceae bacterium. Classification (GTDB taxonomy): domain Bacteria; phylum Pseudomonadota; class Gammaproteobacteria; order Burkholderiales; family Burkholderiaceae_A; genus Hahnella. Next base: position 15,124 of record JAGYKN010000025.1, on the reverse strand, counting down.
GGTGGCGCAAACCGTGGCAGACCTCTCAGATCTGCCCGCAGGTGCGTTGATTGGCGTCTCCGAGATGGCTGCTGCCATTAGCTTGCGGCGCGCCTTGGACCCCCCTGCTGCCCTGCGGGCCGGATGAGCCAGAGCAGGGCTGCCACCTGCCCCGCAACCCAGACCCCCACACCGGCACGCATGGCCTCCATTGGGTTGAGCCCCAGGGCCTCAAAGCCGTCAATGAATAGCCCAATGCCCCACTGCACTGCGAAGGCCCCCAGAAAGATGAGGAAGTTAAAACTGGTGGTGGCGCGGCCAGACAACCGGTCTGGAAAGGACTGCGCAAACCGCGTGTAGCTAAGGGTGGTGGTGCCCCCCGTCAGAAAGACAAGCATCCAGCCCACCCAGGGGTGAGGCCAGACGCCCATGACGGCAAGTGCGCTCATGGCGGCCATGGCCATGAGGCCTGCCCGCATGAGACGCTCCAGGCTCCAGCCCCAGGCAATCGCCCGGCTGGCAAGCCAGGCGGTGAGCAGGTGGCTTCCCATGACGGTGGCGGTGATGATGAAAATGCCCACCGCAGCCTGAGCGGGCGTCTGCGATTCCACCACCCGAAACCAGGGCCCCATCCAGAGCCCATGCATGGCGAGCAGTCCCCCATAGGTGATCAAACCAAAAGGCATCAGGCGGCGAAATTCCGGATGGCCCATGACGGTGAGAAGGCCATCGCGTGCATCGTCGAGCAGGCGCTGGGTTGATCGTGTGGGCTGCGGCAGTGCGGGCAGAGCAAAGACAATGGCGGCCCAGGCCAGCGCAAAGCATGCCGAGAGAAGCCAGAAGATCTCTCGCCATGTCATCAGGCCCAGGGCCCATTCCACCGGCAGGGTGGCGCACAACGCACCGAAGGATCCGATCACAAGCATGGTCGAGGCCAAGGGGGCTTGAAGGCCCTCTGGAAGTGCCAAGCGATAGGCTTTGTAGGAGGCCATCAGACAGGCCGACACGCCCACACCGATGAGTGCGCGGCCGACCCACAACAGCCAGAATGTCTCTGCCAGTGCGCTGATGGCACAACCCAAGCACGCGAGCACCAAGAGACTGCCTTCCACCCGGCGCGGCCCGTATCGATCGAGCAAGAGCCCCACAGGCAACTGCATGGCCGCAAAGGCCAACAGGTAGGCGCTTGTGAGGAGTCCCAGGGAGCCTGCTGAGAGCCCGAGCTCGTCGACAAAGGCCGGCGACAGCACCGCATGAATGGTTCGCAGGGCATACGAGAGGGCATAGGCCAGGCCAAACGGCCAGACCATTGCAACAATCGACCAGGCGGCGGGTCGCTCGAGCATCTTCAGAGAGCCCCCTATCGAGCAGGCACTCGAAGGCTCTCAAAGAACTGCTCGATGGCCTCGCCATGCTGCTCAGACACGGGGCCCACCACCAAGGCCTCGATCACCGCGCCAGCATGTATGAAGGTCTGCATCTCTAAGAATGCTGCAACAGGTGGCGCGTTCGGTTCGACTTGAATCTCGCCCTTGGCCCCAAAGCGGTGAGGCGCCTGGCCTCGACTCGAGACGGTGGCCCGAAGGTTTCGCAGCATCGCAGTCTCGAGGCCCTGACGAATCTCTTCGAGTGCGCTGCCTGTTGATGTTGAGACGGGCTCGGCCAGCCCGATGGTAAAGCGGGTTTCACCCACTCGCACGGCATACAGTCGCAGTGAAATCGGCAGGCCAGTGTCAGCGGCTGTGGGGAGTGTGAGTTGGCGGGTCACCTCGACGGGCTTGCCCGGCAGGGTTGCCGACCATCGTCCGTCGGGGTCGTTGACCACCCGCCAGTCATGGCGCGGCGTGCAGCCTAGACCGAAAAGGACGGCCCAGATGCCGACCAAAAACGCCCCAAGCCTCTTTGACCATTCAAGCCGCGGGCAGGAGACAATAACGGAGCAGGTCAGCATGAAAAATCCCCTATTGCGAAGGAGTGTAGCCCAGTGATTCGATTCATGAGCAAGGCCGCCGCATCGTTTGTGATGACCGAGGAGGTGGCCCAGCAGGTGTTTAAGGCCCTGGGCGAGGATGGCCACGTGCCCGGCATCTGGGTGGTCGAGCGCCTGCCCGATGTGATCGCCCAGGCCCAGTCCGCTCGCCTGGTGGCCCGGCAGCGAGATGCCCAGGCCGAGGCCCAACTGCAAGCGAGCTTAGAGGCAATTGAGTCGTCTGGTGGCCTCTCAGAGGCCGCCCAGGCCGATCCGCAGCATTGGCCAGTGGGCCTGTCGCGTCGATTGGTGCCAGTCTTAGAGATGCTCGAGCGGGCCCAAGCGGCCGCTCAACCAGTGGTCTGGGAGCGTGATTAGCCCAGCACCGTGGCGAGGCGAGACCGCGCATCGCGGTCAGAGACCCCAGCCCGTGAGGCGTAGTCGGCGAGTTGGTCTTCGCCAATCGGGCCAAGGTTGAAGTACTGCGACTCTGGGCGCCAGAGGTAAAAGCCGCTCACGGATGAGGCGGGCAGCATGGCAAGGTTTTCGGTGAGGGACATTTGAATGTCATGGGTCTTTAGCACCTCAAAGAGAGCAGCCTTCACGCTGTGGTCTGGACAGGCCGGGTAGCCTGGTGCAGGTCGAATGCCCTGATAACGCTCTGCAATGAGGTCGTCATTGGTGAGGGCCTCTTCTGGGTGGTGGGCCCAGAACTCCGTTCTGATGCGCTGGTGCAGGTGCTCGGCAAAGGACTCCGCAAGTCGATCCGCAAGGGCCTTGACCAAGATGGCATTGTAGTCATCGCCCTTGGCCTCATAAGCTTGGGCCAGGGCATCAGCGCCGTGAACGCTGACTGCAAAGCAGCCAAGGTAGTCGGCGACATCGGCATCGATGGGCGCCACGTAATCGGCAAGGCACTTGTTAAATTCGCCGCTGGGCTTGTGGGTCTGTTGGCGCAGGCCATGCCAGGTGAGCACCGGTGTGGACAGTGACTCATCTGAGTAGATCGTGATGTCCTCTGGGGCAGTTCGTCGGGCCGGCAAAAGCGCAAACACCCCGTTGGCCGAGAGCTTGCGGCCCTCGATGAGCTTGGCGAGCATGGCCTTGCCATCGGCATAGACCTGCCGAGCCTGTTCGCCCACGACTTCGTCTTCCAAAATGGCTGGAAACGGACCGGCGAGATCCCAGGTCTGGAAAAAAGGTGTCCAGTCAATTGTTCCCACCAAGTCTTCAAGTGGATATGACTTGAGGACGCGACGCCCCATGGCCTTTGGAACAGGGGCCGGTTGTATTTGAATGGCGGGGGCATGGGCCCGGGCCTGATCGAGCGTGAGCATCTTTACGGCTGCCTTGGCCGCATGACGCTCTCGCAGCTTGGCGTAGTCGCGAAAGACATCGCCTAGATAGGCTCCTTTTTGGGCCGCATCACTCGTGAGGGCCTGCGCCACTGGCACCGAGCGTGATGCATCCGGCACCCAGATCACGGGCCCGGTGTAGTGGGGCGCGATCTTCACGGCCGTGTGAATCCGCGATGTGGTGGCCCCGCCAATGAGCAATGGAATCTGCTTGCATCGACACCAGTCATCGCGCTCCATCTCGCGCGCCACCTGAGACATCTCCTCGAGAGACGGCGTGATGAGACCAGACAGCCCAATGAGGTCGGCGTTGTGGTCTTTGGCTGCCTGGAGAATCTTCTGGGCCGGCACCATGACCCCGAGGTTGACAATCTCAAAGTTATTGCACTGGAGCACCACAGACACAATGTTCTTGCCGATGTCGTGCACATCGCCCTTGACCGTGGCAAGGATCATCTTTCCCTTGGCCTGGGTCGTGCCGCTGGCGGCCTGCTCAGCCTCAACGTAAGGCACAAGATGGGCCACGGCCGCCTTCATCACACGGGCCGATTTCACCACCTGGGGCAGAAACATCTTGCCCTCGGCAAAGAGGTCTCCCACCACATTCATGCCGCTCATCAACGGGCCCTCGATGACCTCGATGGGCCGGCCTCCTCGGGCCTCTATGGCGGCTCGAACGGCCTCGGTGTCTTCCACGATGAATTCGGTGAGGCCATGCACCAGGGCATGCTCGAGACGCTTTTCAACGGGCAGCTCCCGCCAGGCGAGTTTTTCCTCCTCGCGCCTGGTGCCGCCTTTGAGTTGCTCCGCAAATTGGATCATCCGCTCGGTGGCATCGGGTCGGCGGGCGAGCACGATGTCCTCGACATGTTCACGCAGCTCTGGGGAGAGGTTCTCGTAGACCCCGAGTTGACCGGCATTGACGATGCCCATGGTCATGCCTGCACGCACCGCGTGATAGAGAAAGACGGTGTGGATGGCCTCTCGTGCTGAGTCGTTGCCTCGAAAGGAGAAACTCACATTCGAGACCCCGCCTGAGACCTTTGCATGGGGCAGGTGTTCTCGGATCCACCTGGTGGCCTCGATGAAATCGACGGCGTAACGGTCGTGTTCCTCAATGCCTGTGGCGATGGCAAAGACGTTGGGATCGAAGATGATGTCTTCTGGCAGAAAGCCCACGACGTCCGTGAGCAGGCTGTAGGCCCGTGAGCAGATGGTCTGACGGCGCACCAGGGAGTCGGCCTGCCCCTGCTCGTCAAAGGCCATCACGATCACTGCAGCGCCGTATTTTCGGCAGAGCCTTGCCTGGCGGATGAACTCCGCCTCGCCCTCTTTCATGGAGATGGAGTTGACGATGGCCCTGCCCTGCACGCATTTGAGGCCAGCCTCGATCACGTCCCATCGGGAGGAGTCGATCATCACGGGCACTCGGGAGATGTCGGGCTCCGATGCGATCAGGTTGAGGAATCGCGTCATGGCCGCGCATGAGTCGAGCATGGCCTCGTCCATGTTCACGTCGATGACCTGGGCGCCGTTCTCCACCTGCTGCCTGGCAACATCAACGGCCTTCTCAAAATCGCCCGAGAGGATGAGCCGCGCAAACTGCTTGGAGCCAGTGACATTGGTGCGCTCACCCACATTCACAAAGAGCGAGGCTTCATTGATGTTGCAGGGTTCAAGACCCGAGAGGCGCAGCTGCGGGGGCACCTTTGGCACGATGCGCGGAGAGAAACCGTCGACGGCTGCGGCAATGGCAGCAATGTGCTCTGGGGTGGTGCCGCAGCAGCCCCCCACCACGTTTACCCAGCCCGCATCGGCAAACTCTTTGAGAAAGCCAGAGGTGATCGGTGGGGTCTCATCAAAGCCGGTGGGTGCCATTGGATTGGGCAGGCCGGCATTGGGGTAGATGCAAAGGGGCACGTCGGCCAGCTTGGAGAGCTCCTGGACATAGGGCCTCATGAGGGCGGCACCGAGCGCACAGTTCAGGCCAATGCTGATGGGCTGGGCATGGCGCACGCTGTTCCAGAACGCTTCAACGGTCTGGCCCGAGAGGATTCGGCCGGATGCGTCGGTGACGGTGCCGGAGATCATCACGGGAATGCGTTGACCACGGGCCTCAAAGAGGGTCTCGATGGCAAATATGGCGGCCTTGGCATTGAGGGTGTCAAAGATGGTCTCGATCATGAGCAGGTCAACGCCTGCCTGGATCAGTGCCTGGGCCTGAGCACCATAGGCAGTGGCCAATTCATCAAAGCTGGTGTTGCGCGCGCCAGGGTCGTTGACATCGGGCGAGATCGAGGCGGTTCGGGGGGTGGGGCCCAGGGCTCCGGCCACGAAGCGGGGCCGCTCTGGGGTGCTAAATTGGTCGCGGGCCTGACAGGCGAGCCGCGCAGAGGCCAGGTTCATCTCTGTGGCGAGCTCGGCAAGGCGATAGTCCTCCTGCGCCACAGAGGTTGCCCCAAAGGTGTTGGTCTCGATGATGTCCGCACCCGCTGCCAGGTAGGCCTCGTGGATGTCATAGATGATTTGAGGCTGCGTGAGGCTTAAAAGCTCGTTGTTGCCTTTGACATCAATGCCTGTGGCCACCGCGGCAGCAAGGACCTCGGCAGCAGACCCCACCAGCGGCACGGCTGCCTTGCCTTGCAAGCCTCGATACGCCTCTTCGCTCAGGTGGTGCTGCTGAATCATGGTGCCCATGGCCCCATCGATGATCAGAATGCGCTGCGCGAGGGCCTGCCTTAGCAACCCAAAGGCGGGGGACTCTGTGAGAACAGCTGCAAAGGAGGAGGGGCGATCGGTGGGCGTCAAGCGCCCGATTATAGCCGCTCAAGCCAGTGGGAGAGCCCGTCGGCGTTGAGCCGTAGGTCAAGAGCCAATACATTGCCAAGGGTCTTGTCATCGAGGGTCACCCCCATCTGCCGGGCCTGGCCCCCGATGAGGTCGTGAAGGTCAGCCTCGATGGCCTTGGCACGTTCTGGCCCATGGTCGCGACGTGCCATGGCGATGTCGACGTACTGGTCGACCTGCCGCAGCAGCTGGGCCCCGGCAGCCGATACATCTCTGACTTGAGAGTAATGGGTGAGGTAGACCGCGGGGGGCTGGGCCCCAATGACCCGTTCGATGGAGGCCTTTAGCGGCTCAGGCTCAAACTGCGTGGGCGGGCAGGTGACGAAGATGAATGAGCCCTTGGGGGTGTCGAGCTCCCGATAGGAGATGCCAAAGGTGTCACCCGTGAAAATGCCACCAGTCTGAGAGTCTTGGATAAAAACATGATGGCGTGCATGGCCCGGGGCATCCCAAAATGCCAGCGTGCGTCCGGCCAGCGAGATGCTCGAGCCCTCCGGGGTCTGGATGATGCGCTCTTTTGCCACCGGGGTGAGGGGGCCGTATTCTCGAAGGGCCATCTCCTCTCCGTAGACTGAGCAGACCGAGGCCCAGAGCTGGCTTGGGTCGAGCATGTGACGAAGGCCGCGAGGGTGCACGGTGAGTCTGGCGTTGGGGCATGCGGCCATGAGGGCGCCAGCCCCGCCGGCATGGTCGAGGTGCACGTGGGTGAGCACAATGAAATCGACTGACTCGACTGAGAGTCCAAGCGCCTCGATGGCCTGGAGGGTCCGTGGCACCGACCTCTCCGTGGCCGTGTCGATGATGGCCAGTCGGCCCTTTTCAACCAGCAGGTGCACGGCATCCAATTCATCACGCAGGTAGCCCGAGTCGACTGAATAAATGCCGTGACCGAAATCGCGCAATCCCTTGGCCCTTAGGGGGTAGTGATCATGGTGGTGAATGCGCATGGCGAACTCTTTCTAGTGATGGGGTTGCGAGAGGATGGACTGCGCCGCGCGGGCGGCAATCAGCATGACCGGTGTGTTGGTGTTGCCCGAGATGATCATGGGCATGGCCGAGGCATCGACCACCCGAAGGCCCGCAACGCCTCGGAGTCGACAGTCAGAATCGAGAACCGTAGAGGCGTCATCGACATGCCCGTGCGGGTCGACGCGGCCCATTGCGCAGGTGCCCACAGGGTGAAAGATGGTGGTGCCCAGTTCTCGGGCAGCCTGGGCAAGCTGCGCCTCGGTGATCACCTGTGGGCCGGGAAGGAACTCCTCTGGCCCATGGGCGGCAAGCGCTGGCGAGGCCATGATGGCGCGGGTCTGCTCCAGGCCACTGATGCTGGCCCGAAGGTCTTCTTCAGTCGAGAGGTAGCGGCAATCAATCTTGGGAACAACCAATGGGTCAGCGTGTTGGATGGCCACCACCCCTCGAGAGCTCGGCCGCAGGTAGCAGACCGAGGGGGTGATGGCATCGAAGGGGTGCAGGGGCTGACCAAAGGCAGGCAGCGACAGGGGCTGAACATGCCATTCAAGGTCTGCCGTCTCTGCACCGGCATGGCTCTTGCCAAAGGCACCCAAGGTAGAGGGGGGCATGGTCATTGGGCCGCGTCGAAACAAGAGGTAGTCAAGGCCCATCTTTGCGCGTCCCCAGGCGCTGCGATAGAGGCTGTTCACGGTGGCTGCCCCACGAACCTTGTAGACGGTGCGAATCTGGAGGTGGTCTTGTAAGTTCTCGCCCACACCCGCCAGGTCGAGGACCACCGGGATCTGATGGGCCTTGAGCAGCGAGGCGGGCCCGATGCCTGAGACCTGCAGCAGGTGAGGCGAGCCAATGGCGCCGGCGCAGAGAATCACCTCCTTTTGGGCCTGCACCGTGATTTTCTGGCCATCTCTGAGCAGGGTGAGACCACAGGCGCGCTGACGTGCGCCTGTCCAGGCCCCGCAGGAGGTGGGGGCCCGGTCGAGCGCCGAGAACTCGAGGTGAAGTGCCTGGGCCTGTGTCCAGATCGTGAGGTTGGGCCGGTGTGCAATGGGGTGCAGGAATGCATCGGCCATCGACCAGCGTCGACCCCTGCGTTGGGTCACATGGAAATAGGCACTGCCAAAGTTGTCACCACGATTGAACTCTTCAATGACGGGAATGCCCTGTTGCCTGGCGGCCTGCTGCCAGGCATCCAGAATCGGCCAACGAACGCGCGCAGGCTCGACCCTCATCTCACCGCCCTGCCCATGCCATGGGTTGGCTCCCTCGAAATAATCCTCAAGGGCCATGAGTGTGCTCAGGGTCTGGCCGGAGGTGGCGCTGCCCCATGCCCAGCGGTCGTCGCCGGTCTTGGCCTGCCAGCGCGCGTAGTCAGAGGCCTGGCCACGCATGTAGATCATGGCGTTGATCGACGAGCTGCCACCAATCACACGGCCGCGGGCGTAGTGGATGCTTCGGCCTGCCAGGCCCGGATCAGGCTCGGTCTTAAAACACCAATCGGTCCGAGGGTTGGCGATGGTAAAGAGGTAGCCCACGGGCACCTTGATCCAGAACCAATCGTCTTTCCCGCCAGCCTCGAGCAGCAAGACCCGGTGGTTTGGATTGGCCGAGAGACGGTTGGCCAGGAGGCAGCCCGCACTGCCTGCCCCGACGATGATGAAATCAAATGTGGCCAATGCAGACATGGATGCTAGCTGTGCAGCGTAAAGCCTTGTGTGACGCGGGATCGATCCCGGGCCACGCTAAAGACAAGCCCCATCCCCACCCCAAGGGTCAACATGGCCGTTCCACCGTAAGACAGAAATGGCAGGGGAACGCCAACCACCGGCAAAATGCCACTGACCATCCCAAGGTTGACAAATGCATAGGTGAAAATGATGAGCGAGATGCTTGCTGCCAGGAGCCTTCCGAAGAGAGTTGGCGCCCCCAGCGAGATCCAGAGGCCGCGCAGCACCACGGCCAGGTAGAGGCTCAGCAGCAGCGTGGAGCCCAGAAAGCCAAACTCCTCAGCAAAGCCAGAAAAGACGAAGTCGGTGGCACGCTCGGGAATGAACTCCAATTGGGTCTGCGTGCCATGGAGCCATCCCTTTCCGAAGATGCCACCAGACCCCACGGCGATCACCGATTGAATGATGTGAAAGCCTTTTCCGAGCGGGTCTCGCATGGGATCGAGGAGCGTGCAGACCCGCTGGCGTTGGTAGTCTCTGAGGCCCGGCCAATCGACTCCGGGCCCGCAGGCGGTGTCGCCAAAGACGACCAAGGCCACCACGCCGCCCACGGCCAAGACCGTGACCGCCAGGAGCAGGCGCCACGGAATGCCACTGAGGTAGAGAACGAAAAAGCCCGAGGCACCAACCAGGATTGCGGTTCCAAGATCAGGCTGCTTGAGGATGAGCGCCACCGGGACGACCAACAACAACACGGGCAATACCCAATCTCGCCAGCCCTTGAGGCCCTCCCGTTGATGGATGAAGGAGGCCAGCATCAGCGGCATGGCAATCTTCATGAGCTCCGAGGGCTGAACACGGGTGATGCCGATGTCAAGCCAGCGGGTGGCCCCCTTGCTTGTCTCGCCAATGAACTCAACGGCCAAGAGCAAGACGATCCCAAGCAGATAGAGGGGCACGGCTGCCTTCTGAAATTGCATGGCCGGAACCTGTGCCAGCAGCACCATGAGCGTCAGAGACAACAGGAGATTTCGAATGTGGCCCAGGAAACGATCTGGAACGTCGTGGCTGGCGCTGTAGACGGCAAAGAGGCTCACCAGAAAGATGCCCATGGTTGTCCAAAAGAGGGGCTGATCTAGACGGTTAAAGCGTTGCTTGAGCCAAAACGCCAGGGCCCTCCAGCCGGTCTGTGCCTTGCGTTGTTCCACGCTATTTGAGGTTCGAGGGTTGCGAGCGCGTGACCAATAGGAAGTCGAGGACTTTGCGCGCAATTGGGGCTGCGGCCGCAGCCCCAAACCCGCCGTTCTCGACCACCACGGCAATGGCAACGGTGGGTGACTCCGCTGGCGCAAACGCCACATAGAGGGAGTGGTCTCTGAGCCGCTCGGCCACTCGACTCTCAATGTATTTCTCGCCTTGCTTGACACTAAAGACTTGAGAGGTCCCCGTCTTGCCAGCCACCTTGTAAGGGGTGCCCGCCATGACCCGTGCCGAGGTGCCAGACTGATTGACCTCGACCATGGCCTGCGTCACAAATTCGATCCACTCTGGACGAAAATCGAGCACTTCCTCCACCTCACCCGGCAAGGGCTCATAGCGACCGTTTTGGTCTTCAATGGCACGCACCAGACGGGGTCGCATCAATTTTCCGCCATTGGCAATGGCTGCAGTGGCCCTTGCGAGTTGCAACATGGTAAAGGCGTTGTAGCCCTGGCCGATGCCGATCGATGGCGTCTCTCCAGTGAGCCAGGCCACGCCAAATCGCTTCATCTTCCACTCACTCGAGGGAAGGATGCCAGCGGCCTCTCCCTCCATGTCGATGCCCGTGCGGCGGCCAAAACCAAACGGCGCGATGTACTTAAAGATGCCGTCGACCCCCAAGTCCATGGCCAGTCTGTAGTAATAGGTGTCGCTTGAGACCACGATTGACTTCTTGAGGTCCACGCGGCCATGGCCCTCGGGCCGGCTGTCTCTAAATTTATGGCTTCCGAGCATGAAGTAGCCGGGATCTTGGATGGTGTCTTCTGGGTTTCGCTCACCAGAGGCCAGGGCAGCCAGCGCCATAAAGGGCTTGTAGGTCGAGCCTGGGGGATAGATGCCGCGCAGGGCACGGTTTAACATGGGCTTGTCAAGAGAGGTGTTGAGGCCCTCCCAGAGGTCGGGATCAACGCCGTCGACAAACGCGTTGGGATCAAAATTGGGCATGGAGACAAATGCAAGAATCTCTCCGCTATTTGGATCCATCGCAACCATCGCACCGCGTCGATTGCCGTAGGCCGCCTCAACGAGTTGTTGGAGTCCGAAGTCGACTGAGAGTTGAATGTTGCGACCAGGCACTGCTGGCCTGACGCCCAGTTCTCGAATGATGCGACCGCTCGAGGCGATCTCGATCTTCTGGACGCCAATATCACCCTTTAGGGTGGCCTCGTAGCTCTTCTCAATGCCGAGTTTCCCAATATGGGTCACACCAGCGTAGAGCTGCACCTCCCCATCTTTTTCGAGGCGCTCTTGATCAAATTGAGAGACACGGCCGATGTGCCCGATAAGGTGAGAGGACGACTCACCATAGGGATAGGCGCGGATGGGTCGTCGTTCGATTCGCACACCAGGCAGGGCCTCGATTCGGACTGCCACCTTGGCGACCTGCTCGTCGGTGAGCTTGGTCTTAAAGGCGATGGGGTCAAACTTTCGAGCACTTGCCAATTCTCGTTTGAAGCGCCGAATATCAGCAGGTGTGAGGTTGATCAGGGGCGTGAGGGCCTCGATGAGCGGGTCCACATCGACCGTCGTGCCGGGTTCGAGTTCAACCGAGAAGCCAGCAACGTTTCGGGCAAGGACCTCGCCATAGCGGTCGAGAATCAGCCCGCGAGGGGCCTGCATGGGAAGCAGTGCAATGCGGTTGTTTTCTGCCTTTGTTGCGTGGTCTTGGTGTTGCCAGACTTGCAGCGTGGCCAGTCGAAGGCCAAGCAGACCGATACAGATCGCAACCGCGATGGCCGCGACGGTGACCCGTCTTCGAAAGTCAGAGGATGTGCGGGTCTCGGTGACCATGCTAGATCGCGGTCTTGGGGGGCCTCACCGGACGTCGGCCGGGCCTGCGCTTTAGGATGGTCAAGAGGATTCGGTGGCCGACAAGCCAGCCCAGGGTATTGGCGATTGACTGGACCACAACCCAGCTCGACAGGGGTGTCCCCTCTGCCAGCCACTGGATGAGGGCGCCGACGAGCAAGGCAGCCAGGAAGAGGGCCAGGAGGTGCAGAGACTGTCCCGCCACGCCGAACCCCATGAGCCGGCGGTGAAGTGAGACTGCGCCGAAGGTGAGAAGCGAATAGACAAGGGCATGCTCGCCGAGAAGGACACCCTGTTGGGCGTCCATCACAAGGCCCAGGACCCAGGCCAGGCCAAGGCCCATTTTTCTTGGGGCCTGCACCGCCCAGAAGACCAAGAGCGCGGCCACGGCATCGGGCAGGGGCATGTGAGGCGGCCACGGCAATAGATTAAATGCCACTGCCACAACAAAGCTGTAGACAATGAGCCTGACGGAGGGCTCTCGGGCAATGGTCTCTCGGTTCATTGCGACGGTGCAGTCTGGAGGACCAAGACCTGCTGTTGAACAGCAGCAGAGGCAATCGGTTTGGCAACAATCACCGGAAATGGGGAGGCATCGCGCTCCATGACGGAGAGGATGATGCCCACGGGAAGGCCAGCAGGGTAGAGGCCATCGAGGCCGGAGGTCTGCACGATGTCTCCCACGGCGATATCGGCTGCAAGATTCACATGGCGCAACTCAAAGGAGTCTTCTCCGACCACACCTCGGGTCAGGGCACGCACGCCCACTCGGGGCAAGAAAACCGGCACGGACAACTGTTTGTCGGAGAGCAGCCGAACCTCTGAACTCATGGGAAAGACCCGACTGACTTGCCCGATCACCCCCTCGCCACTGAGGACAGGGTCGCCCTTGGTGATGCCATGCTCAAGGCCGCGATTGATGACCACCAGGTCATGCAAGGGCGAGGGACGTGCTGACCGTATCTCTGCCACCACCGAGGAGCGGCTCAGAGGCTTGACAAGGCCCATGAGATTTCTCAGGTTGTCATTTTCCGACTGGAGCTGTTGGATCGACAGGAGGGTCTGGACCTGCTCGATTTCACGCTGCTCCATCTGGGCCACTTTTTCTCGAAGGCCCCGAATACTGGTCATGTGCTGGGCAGACGAGATGGCCATGTCCCTTGGCAGCATGAGCAGCTCGCTGATGGGATACAACACAGCGTTGATCCCTTGACGCAGGGGCTGTGCGAAACCAAGGTGGAAGTCCAGCTGCATGAGGGCGGCTGCTGCGGCGACAGCGACGATCAGCCTGATGCGGGCCGACAGGCCCTGGTGAAAGAGGGGCGGAGGGGTCTGAGAGAGCGCCAAGATCCGAAGGATGACGGGTCTACTCTGTGGAGAGCACCGCGCTCAACTCATCGATCCTCTCGATGGCTTCGCCGCATCCCCGAACCACACAGGCCAATGGGTCGTCGGCCACGTAGACGGGCAGGCCGGTCTCCTCCGCAAAGAGACGATCGAGGTCATGTAGGAGCGCCCCACCACCGGTGATCACAATGCCCCGTTCGGCGATGTCTGCGGCCAACTCGGGCGGCGTGTTCTCGAGGGCGTTCTTGATGGCCACCACGATCTGGCTGATGGGGTCAGTGAGCGCCTCGAGGATCTCATTGCTTGAGACCATGAAGCTGCGAGGGATGCCCTCGCTGAGGTTTCGACCCCGGACCTCCATCTCACTGGCACTGCTGCCCGGGAAGGCAGAGCCAATTTCTTTCTTGATGGCCTCTGCAGTCTGATCGCCAATGAGCATGCCGTAGTTGCGCCGAATGTAATTGACGATTGCCTCGTCGAATTTGTCACCGCCCACTCGAATCGAACTTGAGTAGACCAGCCCACCAAGAGAGACCACGCCAATCTCACTGGTGCCACCGCCGATGTCAACGACCATGGAGCCGCGTGGTTCCGAGATGGGCAGGCCGCGCCGATGGCGGCAGCCATTGAAACCATAGATGAGGTAGACCTGACTGGCGCCGGCAGACAATCCCGATTCTCGGATGGCCCTGCGCTCGACCTGGGTGGAGCCACAGGGCACACAGATGATCACGCGGGGGCTGGGTGAAAAGAGTTTCTTGGGGTGGACCATCTTGATGAACATCTTGAGCATCTGTTCAGTGACAGTGAAATCGGCGATGACGCCGTCTTTCATTGGCCGAACGGCCTCGATGCTGCCCGGGACTTTCCCAAGCATCTGTTTGGCCTTTGTGCCGACTGCCTCGATGGTTTTTTTCCCGCCGGGTCCGCCCTCGTAGCGGATGGCAACAACAGAGGGCTCGTTGAGCACGATTCCTTTGCCTCGCGCATAAATCAGGGTGTTGGCTGTGCCAAGGTCAATGGCCAAGTCTTGGGAGAAAAATCCGCGTAGGGAACCGAGCATGTGGAGATCCGGGTGGGTCAGTCAGAGAATGAGGATAATCAGGGGTTTAATTATCCACATTTCCACTGTGACCCTCACGCCCGCCACCCTCGACAAGCTCGCCAAACTCTCCAAACTCTCCCTAGACCCAGGCAAGGCCGAGGCCCTGCGGGCGTCTCTGTCTGACATCGTTGGCTGGGTGGGTCAGCTTGAATCGGCGCCGGTCCAAGGCCTCGCGCCGATGGCGCATCCGCACGACCTGCCCCTGCGCCTGCGAGACGACGCCCTGGAGGCCTTTCCAGAGCGGGAGGTCCTGATGGCCAATGCGCCCGAGGCAGCAGGTGGCTTCTTTCTGGTGCCCAGGGTTGTGGAGTGACGATGGATCTCCTCTATGCGGACCTGGCGAGCCTGCGTCGCGCACTCGACGCAGGCATGGTCAGTGCGGTGGAGCTGGCCCAGGATCATCTTCGCGCAATTGATCGCGATGCGGCGAGGTCACTGGGCCTGGGTGCCGTGCTGTCGACCGATTCTGATGTCACCATGGCCGCGGCAAGAGCCGCCCAGACGAGGCTCGACAGCGGCGAGGTGTCGCCCCTTCTGGGCATTCCCGTGCTTCACAAAGATGTCTTTGTGACCACTGGCTGGCCGACCACGGCGGCCTCCAAAATGCTGCAGGGCTACCGAAGCCCCTTTGATGCCGAGGTTGTCTCAAGGCTCGCAGACGCTGGCATGGTGGGTCTGGGCAAGACCAATTGTGACGAGTTCGCAATGGGTTCGGCCACCCAACACAGTGCCTACGGCCCTTGCCGAAATCCCTGGGATCGATCCCGCATCCCCGGCGGGTCATCGGGCGGCTCGGCAGCAGCAGTTGCAGCGGGCC
>JAGYKN010000024.1 GCA_018401615.1 Burkholderiaceae bacterium | reverse complement strand
TGGGACCAGCCGTCGTCTCCGCGGGCGGCCATCGATCAGATTGAGGCGGTGGGCCGTCGGGCCATGTTTGGCAAGGGGCCTGGTCTTCCGCCCCATCTCTTGCCGCTAGAGGTTCAACACCCAGCAAGCATTGGTCTGGAGGTCTGGCTCGCGGCGGTGTCCTATGGCGCACAGGCCGTCTCCATCTTGCTCACCCAACAAGAGGCGCCTGAGTATCGAGACGCACTTGCCAAGCAGGTCTCGATTGCCAACGCCATTCTCAATGGACTCGGCCTCGGAGGGCAACGGATTCGGCTGCATCTGGCTGCCTCTGACGAGGTTGCTGCCCTCGAGGTATTTCTGAATCAACCCATCGAACCCTGCGCCGTTCGACAGGCTGGAACATTTGCAATCGGATCAGACAAGCGAACAGCCCTCGAGACCGTCATGGATCACCTGATTCGCGAGGGCATTCGGCAGGGGTCGCTTGCCTTTCCGATTGCCCTGCCAGCCGGCTCACCCCTTGGTGGGATCGAGGTCAACACTGATCGCTGCACCCTCTGCATGTCCTGTGTGGGTTCCTGCCCGGAGCAGGCCCTCAAGGACGGTGGCGGAGAACCCCTTCTGGCCTTGATTGAAAAAAATTGCGTGCAGTGTGGGCTCTGTGTCACGACCTGTCCCGAGTCTGCAATCACGCTGGCGCCCCGAATTGGCGAATTGGCGGTCCGGCGAGAACCTGCGGTCCTCAATCGGGCTGAGCCGTTCTGCTGCACGCGCTGTGGAAAGCCTTTTGCCACCAAGCAGGGCCTCCAGGCCATGCTGCTGAGAATCGGTGGTCATCCGGCCTTTGCCGGAGACAAGGTCAAGCGGCTAGAAATGTGCAGTGACTGCAGGGTCGTTGACATGGTGGAGAAAGAGGCATGACAGACTTTCAACAGATCAACCTGGTGTCTCCGAGCGCCGCGCTCGATCATGGCCAGTCCGAAGAGGACCTGGCGCGAGCCGACACCTATGGGCTCATTGCCGAGCTCTTTGCAGCCCCCCCCTCCGATGTGTTTTTCAGTCGACTGGCAGCCTCTCCAAAGCCAGACCCGGCCGACGACGCCCCCCTGACCCAAGCCTGGCGTGCCCTTCTATTGGTCGCGGCAGAGCAGGCCCCCGTGGCGTCACGGGCTGAGTACGACACCCTTTTCTACAGCGTGGGCAAGCCAGAGGTCATGCTCAATGGATCCTTCTACCTTGCGGGGGCCCAGAATCGGGCGCCGTTGGTTGAGCTTCGGTCTGATCTTGCAGAGATGGGCATCGAGCGCGATCCGTCCTCCTCCGAGACGGAAGACCACCTTGCCAGCCTCTGTGAGGTCATGCGGTTTCTGGTGGCGGGTGACTTGGACACTGCTGCAAGCGGCCGCAGCCTCTTGGAGCAGCAGCAGGCTTTTTTTCAGGCCCACCTTGGTAACTGGGTCTTCGAGTTGCTCGAGCGCATTGACTCGCACCCGAAGGCCCGTTTCTATGCGGCAGTGGCTCAGTTCTCGCGAGGCTTTTTCGAGATCGAACAACAGGCCTTTGACATTTTTGGGGCAACCCAGGTGGCTGCAGGGGGTTTTCCCGAATCCTAGGGTTAGCCCTATAATCCGCCGCGCATAAGAAGCATAGTATTTCTGGTATATGAACCGCACAACTGGAGAGTCATAGATGAAAATCATTGAAAACCGCCGCAAGGCACTGTTCGGAATTGGAGGGGTTGTTGCCGCTTCTGCAGCAGCAGTTGTGGTTCAGTCATCGGGGCCAGCTCAATTGGCTGCTGGTGCAGCCCCGTCCTCACCCTCGAGTGACGATGGCGAGAACAAGGGGTACCAACTCACCGAGCATGTCAAGCGTTACTACCAGACCACCCTGGTCTAAGCAACGAATCAAAGGGAAACCACCATGACCATTCTTCGTAAAAAGACAGCACTTGCACCGGGTTCGAGGGCCAGCGGCTTCGTCTCCAGCCTATCCCGCGCACTCGATAACCGCATGCCGACCCTCGACCGCAGGTCCTTCCTCAAGCGCTCTGGCGTCGGGGTGGGCGTTGGAATTGCCGCCGGACAACTCACCTTTGTCCGCAAGGCCGAAGCCTCCCCTGAGGCGGTCCGCCAGCAAGACGGCAAGGGCAAGATTGAAGTCAAGCGAACCGTCTGCTCCCATTGCTCCGTCGGATGCGCGATCGATGCAATTGTTGAGAATGGTGTCTGGACCCGTCATGAGCCGGTGTTCGACTCCCCCATTAACCTTGGTGCACATTGCGCCAAGGGTGCCGCCATCAAAGAGCATGGAGAAGGCGGCCACCGCCTTCGGTATCCCATGAAGCTTGTCGATGGAAAGTACAAGCGCATCAGCTGGGATGAAGCTCTCGACGGTGTGACCAAAAAAATGCAGGCCATCATGAAGGCCAACGGACCAGACTCACTGTTCGTGGTGGGGTCCTCCAAGTACAACAACGAACAGGCCTACCTGCTTCGCAAGTTCATGGCCTTCCTGGGCACGAACAACACCGACCACCAAGCTCGAATCTGCCATTCCACCACCGTTGCTGGCGTTGCAAACACATGGGGCTACGGCGCCATGACCAATAGCTACAACGACATGCGCAATTCAAAGGCAGCGATGTACATCGGCTCGAATGCGGCGGAGGCCCACCCCGTCTCCATGCTTCACCTGCTCGCAGCAAAAGAACAAAACGGCTGCAAAGTCATCGTCGTCGACCCACGCTTTACCCGCACTGCGGCCAAGGCAGACCAGTTTGTCCGACTTCGGTCGGGTGCCGATGTCGCCTTTTTGTTCGGCATGTTGCACCACATTTTCAAGAACGGTTGGGAAGACAAGAAGTACATCAACGACCGTGTCTACGGCATGGATGCTGTTCGCAAAGAGGTCATGGAGCAGTGGACCCCAGCGCGCGTCACAGAGGTCTCTGGCGTGCCAGAGGCCGAAGTGCTTCAAGCCGCTAAAACCATGGCCATGAACCGGCCCAGCACCATCGTCTGGTGCATGGGTCAGACCCAGCACACCACTGGCCATGCCATGGTCCGCGCCTCCTGCCTGCTGCAGCTCGCCCTGGGCAACATCGGCATGACCGGCGGTGGTGCAAACATCTTCCGCGGCCATTGCAACGTTCAAGGCGCCACCGATGTGGGCCCGAACCCCAACTCACTGCCCGGTTACTACGGCCTGGCCGAGGGCTCATGGAAGCACTATGCGGCTGTCTGGGGTGTGCCTTTCGAAGACATCCAGAAGCGTTTCTCCCCCGGCATGATGACCAAGAACGGCACCACCGTGTCTCGTTGGGTGGATGCAGTGCTCGAGAAGCCGGAAAACATGGATCAGCCCAACGCAGTCAAGGGTCTCTTCATGTGGGGCCATGCGCCCAACTCCCAGACCCGTGGCCTCGACATGAAAACGGCCATGGATGCCCTCGACCTGCTGGTTGTCGTGGACCCCTATCCAACTGCAACGGCTGCAATGGCAGCCCACCCAGTCGATGGCGCAAAGGTCAATCCGAATCGTGAGGTCTTCCTGCTGCCGTCGACCACCCAGTTTGAATGTCCCGGCTCCATCACGGCGTCCAACCGCTCCATCCAGTGGCGTGAGAAGGTCATAGACCCCCTGTTCGAGTCCATGCCCGACCACGTGATCATGCAGGCCTTGGCCGACAAGTTGGGCTTTGGCAAAGACATGTCGAAGAACTTCAAGATGTTGCAGTCGAAGTTCGCCGGCAAGACCTGGGCCGAGCCCGAGGTGGAATCCATCTTGCGTGAGATCAATCGGGCAGTCTGGACCATTGGCTACACCGGTCAGACGCCAGAGCGCCTCAAGGCCCACATGCGCAACATGCACCTCTTCGATGTGAAGACCCTGCGCGCCAAGGCTGGCAAGGACAAAGAAACCGGTTACGACCTCTCTGGCGACTACTTTGGTCTACCGTGGCCCTGTTACGGCACCGCCAAGATCAAGCACCCTGGTTCGCCGAACCTCTACATGACCTCCCGTCATGTCATGGACGGCGGTGGAAACTTCCGCGCCAACTTCGGTGTTGAGAGGGATGGCGTGAATTTGCTTGCCGAATCGGGCTCTCACAGTCGTGGTGCAGACATTAAAGAGGGCTATCCCGAGTTTGATCACCTACTGGTGAAGAAACTTGGTTGGTGGGGCGAACTCACTGCAGATGAGCAAGCAGCAGCAGAGGGCAAGAACTGGAAGACAGACCTCTCCGGCGGCATCCAGCGGGTGGTCATGAAGCATGGCTGCCACCCCTTCGGCAACGCAAAGGCTCGTGCGGTTGTCTGGAACTTCCCAGACCCCGTGCCCAAGCACCGCGAACCGTTGTATTCCAACCGTGCAGACCTTGTCGCCAAATACCCCACCTACGACGACATGAAGACGCACTGGCGCCTGCCAACCTTGTTCAAGTCGGTTCAGGACAAGGCCATTGCAGACAAGGCCCATGAACGCTTCCCGCTGGTGATGACCTCTGGTCGACTGGTGGAGTACGAGGGTGGTGGAGAGGAGACCCGATCGAACCGTTGGCTTGCCGAACTCCAGCAGGACAACTTCGTTGAGATCAACCCTAGGGCTGCATCTGCCAGAGGGATTCGCAACGGTGAATGGGTCTGGGTGAAATCACCCACTGGCGCCCAGATCAAAGTCAAGGCCATGGTCACTGATCGAGTGGGACCAGACACTGTCTTTATCCCGTTCCACTTCTCAGGCTGGTGGCAAGGTAAAGACATGCTTGCGGCCTACCCGGAGGGTGCTGCCCCGATCGTTCGAGGTGAGGCAGTCAACACCGCCACAACCTACGGTTACGATGCGGTCACCATGATGCAAGAAACCAAAACCACGATCTGTCAGGTCGTCAAGGCCTAAAGGGGACCATCAAAATGGCACAAATGAAATTCATCTGCGACACAGAACGCTGCATCGAATGCAACGGCTGCGTCACCGCCTGCAAAGCCGAGCACGATGTTCCATGGGGCGTCAATCGACGTCGAGTGGTCACCATCAATGACGGCGTCGCGGGGGCGGAAAAGTCAATCTCCGTGGCCTGCATGAACTGTGCAGACGCGCCTTGCATGGCTGTCTGTCCTGTGGACTGTTTCTACAAGACCAACGAGGGCGTGGTTCTGCACGACAAAGACGTCTGCATCGGGTGCGGCTACTGCTCTTATGCCTGTCCGTTTGGTGCGCCTCAGTTCCCGTCGGATGCCGCCTTCGCAATGCGCGGCAAGATGGACAAATGCACATTCTGTGCAGGCGGTCCCGAGAAAAACGGCAGCAAGGCCGAGTACGAGAAGTACGGCCGCAACCGCCTGGCCGAGGGAAAGCTGCCGGCCTGTGCAGAGATGTGCGCAACCAAGGCGTTGCTCGCAGGCGATGGCGACACCATTGCAGACATCTTCCGCAGCAGGGTCACCGTCCGCCAGACCAACGGCAAGGCCGCAGGTGCCGAGCTGTTCGGCTGGGGCACAGCCTACGGCAAGAAGCCTGCGCCGCAACCTGAAAAGCGGAGCTGATCATGGGCCGACATCGTGTGTTGCTCGTCGCAGCCGCGACGATCGCGCTGGCTGGTTGTGGTCAGGCGCCGGATGCCGTGACCTCGTCTGGGGCCAAGCCTGATCAAAAGCCCTATGCCGGTGCAGACAACAACTATGCGGAAAAAACCTTCACCTCGGGTGATTCTGCAGGCTGGCAAAAGGCGATCAAGGAGCGTGCGCAAGCACAAAACGACTACATAAGGGCCCAGCCACTATGAATAGAATTGCGCGGCTGTTGCAACACGGCCTTCTCACGCTGGTGGTTGGGCTTTCAGGGTCTGTCGTACTGGCCCAGTCGGCTCCTCCTGCTCAGCCCGCAAGTCTGCCAGGCATTCAGTCCCAGAATGTTCTCGAGCTCACGTCAGAGGCGGCCCAGCAGATAGAGCGCGATGCCTCGCAGCCGGCGAACAACAGTCCGGTGTGGCGAGAGGTGAACCGAGATGTGGAACATTACAGCTCGGTCTCCACGCCAGAGGCTGGGGTGCTCATTCAGTCCGGGGGCAACGATTGGCGGCTCTTCAGAAACGGCGTGATCACGGTCTTTGGTGGCTGGTTGCTGGCCATTTCCATCTTTGCTGTGGGCCTTGCATATCTGCTCAAAGGCACGATTCGTCTCCATGATGGCGCATCAGGAAAACTCATGCTGCGCTTTACTGCCATGGAGCGTTACGCGCACTGGACGATGGCCATCACCTTTGTCATTTTGGCAGTCACCGGGATCATCCTGCTCTGGGGTCGCTATTTTCTACTGCCCATCCTCGGTGGAGATGCCTACGGGCCACTCGCCTGGCTGTTGAAGAACGTCCACAACCTCATCGGCCCGGTGTTCACCATCAGCGTGGTTGTGTTTTTCGTCCTCTACGTGAAAGACAACATGCCGACCGCGCAGGATCTCAAATGGCTCACTGCCGGGGGCAAGGGTCCGAGCCATCGTTTTAACGGTGGCGAGAAACTCTGGTTTTGGTTTGGGGTCACCGCGCTTGGATTGATTGTTTCTGCCTCTGGGTGGGTGCTGAACTCCATCATCCCCGGCGTGGAATATTTCGCTCGGGGTGACATGCAGTTGGCCAGCGTCATTCATGGCGTGTCTTCGATTGTCTTCATGGCCATGTCGGTTGGGCACATCTACATCGGTTCCATCGGCATGGAGGGCGCGTACCAGGGCATGAGCAGCGGTTATGTCGATGAAAACTGGGGCAAGGAGCATCATGATCTCTGGTACCAGGATGTGAAAAGCGGTGCAGACCATCGTGGTCGGCTCTCAACCTAGGCGCAGTGAGGTTCGTCTCAAGGGGAACGCAGTGAAGAAGTGGCCCCCGGTCTAACGCCGTCAGGGCACAGTCAATGGCGGGTCGCTGACCCGCCATTTTTATTTACGCTGCCAACTCGATGACCATCCATCTTCCCACCCTCTCTGATTCAGCGGTGCCGCTGGTCGCGCCCGTCACGGTCGTCGATGAGCGCGGCCGGGAAAAAGAAATCTTCATTCCTGGCGAGCGCCCGCTCACCGTCTATGTGGACAAGCAGGAGTTGGTCACACTCATGACCCTCGGTGGGGCACCTGAGGCTCTCGTCCTTGGTTATCTGAAGAATCAACGCTTCGTTCAGGCCCTCGATGAGGTGGTGTCGATACAGGTCGATTGGGAGGTGTCGGCTGCCTCCGTGGTCACCCGCAATGGCATCAAGGCGCTCAAGGAGCGACAGGAAAAGCGCACGGTCACAACAGGCTGCGGGCAGGGCACCATCTTCGGCGATATTCTCACCGACCTTGAGAGCATCGCGCTCAACCCGGGCGCCCGGCTTGACCAGCCCACCTTGGTGGCGGTGGTGGATCGCGTGCGCCAGCACCACTCGGTCTATAAGCAGGCTGGCTCCGTCCATGGCTGTGCCCTGTTTCGCGGCGCTGAGATGCTCATGTTCATTGAGGATGTTGGCCGGCACAATGCGGTCGATGCAATCGCTGGGCGCATGTGGCTCGAGGGGCTCTTGGGAGACGACCTCATCTTCTACACCACAGGGCGCCTAACCTCTGAGATGGTCATCAAGGGGGCCCAGATGGGCATCCCCTTTCTATTGTCTCGGTCCGGTGTGACACAAATGGGACTCGACATGGCCCGCAGGGTGAATCTCAGTCTCTTCGGACGTTGCTCAGGCGAGCATTTCCTCATTTACAGCGGGATCGACCGGTTCATTCCATCCGAGCAACAGGCTGTCTAGGCCACCATATTCGATGGCCCTGCTCGCCATGGCGGCGACCGCGGGCTTGGCCCGGTAGGCAACGCTGAGCCCTGCAACGGCCATCATTGGAAGGTCGTTGGCGCCATCGCCAACGGCGATGGCCGCTGAGGCGTCGCAGCCGAGTCGCTCGCAGAGCCCGAGCACGGCGGCCTTTTTGGCCTGGCCATCAACAATCGGTTCAATCAGCCGACCTGTCAGTCGGCCGGACTCGACCTCGAGCCTGTTGGAGCAGACCTCATGGATTCCCAGGCTGCGCGAGACATGATCGGTGAAGAGGCTAAACCCACCCGACACCAGCAGGGTGCGAAGGCCGGCAGCTGCTGCCGCAGAGATCAGGTCTGCCGCCCCTGGGTTGAATCGGAGTCGTTCTTGGATGACGCGGTCCACCGCCGTGATGGATAGGCCCTTCAGAAGGGCCACGCGTTGGCGCAGGCTCTCTGCATAGTCGGTGATCTCGCCTCGCATGGCCGCGCCTGTGATGGCAGCAACGGCTGCCTTCTGGCCGCAGAAGTCTGCGAGTTCGTCGAGACACTCGATGTTGATGATGGTGGAGTCCATGTCCATGGCCAGGACCCGGAAGTCACGGAGTTGTTGTCCGTGGGCAATCCAGGCCCAGTCAAAACGGAATTCCTGGGCGAGGCGCACAACCTCGATGGTCTGGGATTCTTGTGCGGCCTCAATGGCCTCGAAGCGATGGCCCCCGCCCCTGAGGGCGATGCCTGTTGTGCCGAGAAGACCCTCGAGCGCCGAGATGAGACTCCTCTCAAGGGGGCATGGTGAGCAGTCTTGGGTGATCCCAGGTGTGATGACGAGGTGGGCCGTCATGGTCCTAGCCCGAAATGGGAAAGAGGAGGATCAATGCCTCTCGGATGTGAACCATCCGGCGCTGGAGATCCTCGGATTGGGCTGCCATCCGAATGCGGTCTGGTCCCGCAAGGCGGAATCGTTGGTCCCTCTGGATGATGGCGATGACCCTGGCAGGATCGATTGCGGCCTCGGGACGGAATTGAAAGCTGATGTGTTCATGGGTCGCATCCATCTTACGGATACCAAGTTCGCGGGCCCTTAGCCTGAGCCGGTGGGTCTCCAGGAGGACTCGAGTGGGCTCGGGTGGTTTTCCGAATCGATCAATGAGCTCCTCCTGGAGTTCGTCGAGCTCCTCCGCAGTCTCGGCGCTGGCCAGGCGCTTGTAGAGCGAGAGCCGCTCGTGGATGTCTGCGCAATATTGAGCGGGCATGAGCGCTGGCAGGTGCAGGTTGATCTCCGTGGTGGCCTTGAGCGGCGCATCCATGTCTGGCTCACGGCCAGCCTTCAGGGCAGAGACAGCCTCTGTGAGCATGTCGTTGTAGAGCTGAAAGCCGACCTCCGTCATGTCGCCCGACTGGCCCTCTCCGAGGACCTCACCAGCGCCACGAATCTCCATGTCGTGCATGGCCAGGAAGAAGCCGCTGCCGAGTTCCTCCATGGACTGAATCGCGTCGAGCCGCTTGGCGGCATCCTTGGTAACGGTCTGACCATCTGGAACCATGAGGTAGGCATAGGCCTGATGATGCGATCGGCCAACACGTCCCCTCAACTGATGGAGCTGCGCCAGGCCGAATCGGTCGGCCCGATAGATGACCATCGTATTGGCCGTTGGCACATTGATTCCTGTCTCAATGATGGTGGTGCAGAGCAGGACATTGACGCGCTGCTGATGGAAATCGCGCATCGCCCGTTCGAGGTCTCGTTCGTCCATCTGACCGTGGGCGACCCCAAAGCGGGCCTCTGGCACCAGCTGCTGAAGCTCCTCGAGCCGATGCTGCATGGTGTTGACCTCATTGTGGAGGACATAGGCCTGCCCCCCTCGTTTGAGCTCTCGAATCAGGGCCTCCCGAACGGTTGAGGAGGACTCTCGCCGAACGAAAGTCTTGATCGAGAGGCGCCTCTGGGGGGCTGTGGCGATGATCGAGAAATCTCGAATGCCCTCAAGGCTCATGGCAAGGGTTCGCGGAATCGGTGTGGCAGTCAGCGTGAGGACATCGACCTCAGCCCGCAGGTTCTTGAGAGTCTCCTTCTGTCGCACACCAAAGCGATGCTCCTCATCGATGATGACCAGGCCCAGCCTGTTGAACTGAGCCTGGGCAGACAGCAGCTTGTGGGTGCCAATCACAATGTCAACCTGGCCTGAGGCCATTCCCCCGAGGGCCTGCTGAATCTCCTTGGGACTTCTAAACCGAGAGAGCTCAGTCAGCCGGACCGGCCAGCTTGAAAAGCGGTCTTGAAAGGTCTGCATGTGTTGCTCTGCCAGCAGGGTGGTGGGGCAGAGCACGGCAACCTGTTTCCCATCCATGACCGCGATGAAGGCTGCCCGGAGTGCCACCTCGGTCTTGCCAAAGCCAACATCGCCGCAGACCAGTCGGTCCATTGGCTTGTCACGGATCATGTCCTGAACGACGGCATGGATTGCTGCCAGTTGATCGGGGGTCTCTTCAAATCCGAACCCATCGGAGAAGCGCTCGTAATCGACGGCCTCAAACCGAAAGGAGTGGCCCACGCGTGCCGCGCGCCGCGCATAGAGGTTGAGCAACTCGGCTGCGGTGTCACGGACCTGCCTGGCAGCCTTGGCCCGGGCCTTGTCCCACTGGCCGCTCCCCAGGCTGTGCAGGGGGGCCTGGTCGGGGTCTGCGCCGCTGTAGCGACCGATCAGATGCAGCTGAGAGACCGGAACGAAGAGGCTGGTGCCCGCGGCGTACTCGAGGTGCAGGCACTCTGTCTCGCCCTCGCCGAGATCAAGGTGCTGGAGCCCCTGGTAGCGACCGATGCCGTGTTGGAGGTGAACAACCGGATCGCCGGGCTTGAGCTCTGAGAGGTCTCGAATGATTGCGTCGACATTGGTCGGCTTATCGTGCTTGCCGTGGCGCCTTCGGCGCTCCATGTCGGCAAAGAGCTCCGTCTCGGTGACCACAGTAAGGCCCAGCCAGGGTGCGATGAAACCCTGCTGGAGGGGTGAGACACCCACGAGCAGCTGAGCTGGTCCGGTGTTGGCGGTCGTGACCTCCTGCCACGTTGCAGTGGTCTGCGCCTGGAGTCCGTCGCGCTCTAGATATTGGACGAGGGTCTCGAGTCGGCCGGGGGTCTCTGCAAAGAGCACCACCCTCTCACCGGCCTCGCGTGCGGCTGCAACAACGGTGGCAAGCCTCGCCAGTGGGTTGGCGGCGCGGCGGTCGGCTCGAATATCTGTTGCAGCCTGGGTAACCGAGTCGGCAGGATCGCGATGCAGGCCAAAGCGGCTCCACCGGCTCATCTCCGAGAAGACTTCATCTGGGGCCAGGTAGAGCGCACTCGGTGCCAGGACCGGGCGCTCCATGTCGTGGCGTAAAAACTCGTAGCGTGTGTGGAGGTCTCGCGCCGCCTCCTGAAGTGGCATGTCTGCCTGGCCAATGACCGCAATCTCAGCCGATGGATTCAAGAAGTCAAAGAGGCTCACAAGGGGTTCTTCAAAGAGCAGGGGCAGGTAGTACTCAATGCCTGCACCGAACACGGCGTTGGCAGCGTCACGGTAGAGGCTGCAGCGGGACGGATCGCCCTCGAATGTTTCTCGCCATCTGGACCGCAGCCGCATTGCTGCGGCCTCATCACGCGGATACTCCCGCCCCGGCAGAAGCCGGATCTCAGCCACTGGATGGATGGTGCGTTGGCTGTCTGGGTCAAAGACCCGCACGGAGTCGACCTCGTCGTCGAGCAGTTCGATTCGATAGGGCAGGCTGCTGCCCATCGGGTAGAGGTCGACCAATCCGCCTCGCAGCGCGTATTCGCCAGGTGAGACCACCTGACTCACGGGGTTGTAGCCCGCTGTTCGGAGTTGTTCCTTTAGCCGTTCAAGGCCAAGGGTCTGGCCTGGCTTGATGAAAAAGGTATTGGCGGCCAGAAAGGAGGGCGGTGCGACACGCTGCAAGAGGGTGGGCGCCGCAACGATCATGAGGTCAAGGCTGCCTTGTAGGGCCTCGTAGAGGGTCAGCAGACGATCAGACATGAGGTCTTGGTGCGGGGAGAAGGCCTCATAGGCCAGGGTCTCCCAGTCCGAAAAATATCGGATGCAGCGGCCGGGTAAAAAATAGGGGAGCTCGGCGGCCAGCCGGCCTGCCGTCTGAGCGTCGGGTGTCACGAGCAGGGCACCGGCCCCGGCCACGCGGGTCTGCGCTGGTGGAAGGCTCGCCAGCCAGCCCGCGACCATGAGGCTGTCGGCTGAGCCATGTGGCCTGGGCAGGGCAATGGATTGGCCTGGCTTTAGACCGGCGAGGCCATAGAGCGCAAGCGGCGACAAAAGCGGTGAGTCTGCCTGTGTGAGGGTCGTCATCTGTTAATTTTAGAGGGATGCAACCAACTTCTCCTGTTTCGCCCGAAGACCCCTTGGCCACTGACTGGGTCTGCTCCCGAGCGGGCCAACGTGGGCCCGGCCTGGCGCTGATGTGGACCATTATCCCGGCTGCCGGCCAAGGCCTGCGTGCAGGCGCAGGATTGCCAAAGCAGTATCGGTCCATCCAGGGGCGGCCGATGCTACAGCGAAGCCTTGATGCCTTGAGCCCCTTAGAGCAGCGGGCAGATTTCGGTGGTCACCTGGTCATGCTCTCACCGGCCGATCAACACTGGGCCGCCTGTGGCATCGCAGCCCCCCATGTCTTGGCCTGCCGCGGCGGCGGCGCAAGTCGAGGGGCCACAGTCTTAAATGGTCTGCGGTTGCTTCGGTCCTGTCTTGGCGCGGCCGGTGCCAACGATTGGATTCTCGTGCACGACGCTGCCCGGCCATGGCTCAGTGCGCAAGACCTTGAGAGACTCGTGTCGTCTGTTCTGGCACAGGGGCAGGGGGGGCTCCTGGCCACCCCGGTGCCTGACACCGTCAAGCGGGTAAAGGCCAGTGGTGCTGGCCAGGTGAGCGTGGAGGCAACCCTCTCGCGTGACGGCCTCTGGCTTGCCCAGACGCCGCAGATGTTTAAACTTGATGCGCTCATCGAGGCACTCGAGGCCCGTCCGGATGCGACCGATGAGTCCAGTGCGATGGAGGCCATGGGCGCTCAGCCCCTGGTTGTCTTGGGGGCTGCGGGAAACCGAAAGATGACCTTCACAGAGGATTTTCACGACATGGCGCAGACCGGATCAAGCAGCCGCATTGGACAAGGATTTGACGTGCATGCCTTGGTCGAGGGACGCCCACTCATATTGGGCGGCGTCTTGATTCCCCACAGCAGGGGGCTGCTTGGTCATTCGGACGCAGACGTCTTGCTTCACGCCATCTCTGATGCGGTGCTTGGGGCAGCCTGCCTGGGCGACATTGGTCGGCATTTCCCAGACACCGATGCGGCATATGCGGGCGCTGACAGTCGGGTGCTGCTGCGGGATGTCGTTGCCCGGGCGGCCGCGCTTGGGCTCAGGGTGGGCCAGGTCGATGCCACGGTCGTGGCACAGGCCCCAAAGCTGTCTGCCTTCATCGATCAAATGGTTCGAAACATCCGCGCAGACACTGGCGCCGAATGGGTCAATGTGAAGGCCACCACAACTGAGTCGCTCGGTTTCACGGGGCGCCAGGAGGGCATCGCCGCCCAAGCCATCGTGATGCTTGAGGCCATGGGTGCGTCTTGAGGACGGTCCTGCCAACCCCATCTCTGGAATATGGCTGGCCGCTCCTGGCATTTGATTCCTCTGCCTCGGTGGCCAGTGTGGTCTTGGCCCTTGAGCCGGGCCACAGACTCGAGCGCCAGACGCCAGCAGGTCAGGCCCAGGCCTCCCAGCTCTTGCCAATGGCCGAGAGCCTCTGCAAGGAGGCCGGTATTGGGCTTGGCGACCTCCGAGGGCTGGTGGTCTGCCACGGGCCGGGATCATTTACTGGCCTGCGCATGGCAGTTGGCCTTGCCCAGGGGCTTGCCCTGGCCTGCGGCCTTCGCATCCAGACCGTGAGCGGCTTTGAGGCCATTGCGATGGCGCTGCTCTCGCAGACCTCAGCCAATCAAAAGAGGTTGCGCGATGAGGTCTTTGACATTCGCTTCGATGCTCGGCTCGGCGAGTCATTTCGTGGAATCGTCCATTGGGCCGCGCACCGTGAGGACCTGAGCCTGGTTGGCGATCCTCGGGTGGTTCCACAGCTTGAGGCTGGTCTTGCCGGTGCACGACTCGTGCCCGAGGACGGTCATCCCGCGGGCATCTGCCTGGCGATGCTGGCGATGCAAATCGTCGAACATCGACTCGTGTCTGGCCGCATCGCCGAGGCACCCCTTCTGCTGCCCGCACAGGCCCAGCCGCTCTATGTCAGGGATCGAGTTGCCCAGACCATCGCCGAGCGGGCTGTGGCCGCAAGCCTGGTGCTAGAGCCACTCCTGCGCAGCGACATTGCATCGGTCATGGTCATCGAGCATCAGGCCTATCCCCATCCATGGACATCTGTGAATTTTGATGAGTCCCTGGCTGCTGGCTACCACGGCCTCAAGCTGGTGGATCAAGGTGCGATGGTGGGTTACCTGGTCTGGATGCCAGTTGTTCACGAGGCCCATCTGCTTAACTTCACCATTGCGCCCGCCCGTCAGCGGCGGGGTCTTGGCCAATGGATGTTGGATCAACTCGTTCGACAACTCCGAGCCCAAGGCTTTGAGCAACTCCTCCTGGAGGTGCGCCCAAGCAACAGCGGGGCAGTCCGTCTCTATCAGCGCAATGGTTTTGTGGAACTGGCAACCCGTCGCGGCTATTACCCTGCGGCCGCAGGGCATCGAGAGGATGCACTGGTCCTCATGTGCAGGCTGCGTGAAGAGGCGGTGGCAGCGTGATCACCGCCCTGGGTCTCTCGGCACTCGAACTCGATCTCCAATGGACGCTGCGGCCCAGGCCGACCCGCCGTCTCGTCCTTCGGCTCAGCGGGCCATGGCACCGCCCGCCTGTGCGCCACCTCGTGGAGCAGATGGTCATTGCCCGGTTCGGGCAGGGCACGATTGAGATCGATTGGAGAGCCGAGCCTCGGGCAGCTGCGATCGAGTTGGCACTCATGGCCGATCAGACCACCCTGCATTCGATGCAACTGCCCATCGATCCGCCGCTCTATGCCATTGGGTCAAAGCGAGAGGCCTGGGCAGGGCTCTGTGCCTTAAGACGGGCGCAGGCGCAGGCTTCTCTACAATCCTGAGATGCCGCGCCCAATTGCCCTGGTCTTGCGTCCACACGCGCTTGCCCACAATCTCCAGTTGATTCGCGCTGCCACGCCTGCTGATCGTCGGCTCTGGGCGGTCGCAAAGGCTGATGCCTACGGGCATGGCGTTGCGCTTGCCGTCAAGGCATTTGCAGCGGCCGATGGGCTGGCAGTCTTGGATCTTGCAGAGGCCGAGGCGGCTCGAGCGCTCGGATGGACCAAGCCCATTCTATTGCTCGAGGGCCTCTTTGGCCCCGCCGATGTCTCGCGGGTCCTGGCGATTGAGGCCGACCTGGTCTTTCACCATGCTCGGCAGTTTTCCTGGTGGCGTGAGCCCCTTGAGGCTGGGCTTGTCTCAAACAATATTCGACACTGGCTCAAGCTCAACACGGGCATGAATCGCCTGGGATTCAAGTCAGCCGATGCACCGGTCCTGAAGGCTGCCGCTGAGACCCTGCGCAACAGCGGCCATGCAGTGGGGTGGCTGACCCATTTCGCGCGGGCAGAGGAGCCGGGTGGGACCGACTCGCAGCGGCAGGTCTTTTGCGATTGGCTCGATGCCCTCGATGTCCCCCCGCACGAGGCTCGGTCCACCTGCAACTCCGCGGCCACATGGTGCGGACTTGCACAGCCGGCCGAGTGGGTGCGCCCAGGCCTTAGCCTCTATGGGGCAAGCCCCTTTGCGTCTGATACGAACCGGTCAGCCCCTCTGGCCTCGGCCTGATGGCCGCGGCGAGCCTAGAGACGCAGGTCATCAGCATCCAGGCCCTCAACATTGGTGAGACCGTTGGCTATGGGTCTCGCTGGACCGCGATGCGCCCGAGCCGAATTGGTGTGGTGGCTGCGGGCTATGCAGACGGCTATCCACGAACTGCGCCTGATGGCACGCCAGTCTTGGTGAGGGGCTGCCGGTGCCCATTGGTGGGTCAGGTCTCCATGGACATGTTGACGGTCGATCTCACCGACCACCCGCATCTCGATGAGGCAGACCCAGTGACACTCTGGGGAGATGGCCTAGGGGTCGATGAGGTCGCGGCTGCCTGCGGCACCACCGCCTATGAATTGCTCACGGGCGTGACGCCTCGCGTCCCGCGCCACACCGGGGGCTGATGGGTGTCCAAGGACAAGGCGTCGTTTCTCTGTCAGTCCTGTGGCCAGCCCCATGCCAGGTGGCAGGGCCAATGCGATGGCTGCGGGGCATGGAACACGCTCGAACTCGGGCGTGCGCCCACGGCGCCAAAGGCAACCAGCCGTGGTGCTGGATTCGCCCCCTCGATGGGTGTGCAGCGACTCAGTGATGTCTCGGTTGCGGCGTTGCCGCGCTGGAGCATGGGACTCGATGAATTCGATCGGGTCCTTGGGGGAGGGATGGTGCCGGGTGGTGTGGTTCTCATTGGCGGGGACCCAGGCATTGGAAAGTCCACGCTGCTGCTGCAGGCCCTTGCCGAACACGTTGCCATCTCTGCCGCAGCCGATGTCCTCTATGTGTCAGGTGAGGAGTCTGCTGATCAGGTGGCACTGCGGGCCCGTCGGCTTGGCCTCTCGGAGCCTGTCCTTGAACGGATCCAGATCCTGTCTGAAATTAACCTGGAGAAGATCCTGGCGTTCCTCCAGCAGGCCAAGCCTCAGTTGGTTGTGATTGATTCCATCCAGACCGTTTTCTCTGATCAGATTGGGTCCTTGCCCGGCTCGGTGTCGCAGGTCAGGGAGTGCGCTGCCCAACTCACGAGATGGTCCAAGGAGACTGGACGCGGCCTCTTTCTGGTGGGCCACGTCACAAAAGAGGGCGCCCTTGCTGGGCCGCGTGTTTTGGAGCACATGGTCGATGCAGTGCTCTACTTTGAGGGCGACCCGCAGGCTGCCTTTCGGGTGGTGCGGGCGGTCAAGAACCGATTCGGCACGGTCAATGAGCTCGGTGTCTTTGCCATGACCGACCGTGGGCTCAAGCCCGTGACCAATCCGTCGGCCCTCTTTCTCACGCAGGCCCAACTCAGCGGGGGCTCCTCGCCCGCAGACCGCGTCTCCGGCTCGGCCGTGGTGGTCACGCAGGAGGGAACTCGCCCCCTGCTCGTCGAGGTGCAGGCACTGGTGGATGAGGCCCATTCGGGCCAGCCGCGACGCCTCTGTGTTGGCCTGGATCCCCAGCGGCTCGCGCTCTTGCTGGCGATTCTGCATCGTCATGCAGGCATCCCCAGCTTCGATCGAGATGTCTACCTCAATGCCGTCGGTGGGGTTCGCATTCAGGAGACTGCTGCAGACCTTGCCATCCTGGCAGCAGTGGTCTCATCTCTTCGTGACAAGCCTCTGGCGGCCGGACTCGTTGTCTTCGGTGAGGTGGGCCTTGCCGGGGAGGTGCGTCCCTCCCCAAGGGGGCAGGAGCGCCTCCGAGAGGCTGCGCGCCTCGGATTCACAAGGGCGATTGTTCCAGAGGGCAATGCCCCGAAGCGGGCCATCACGGGGCTCTGCGTGAGGCCAGTCTCACGACTGTCTGATGCCCTCCTGGCCTTCTTCGAGGAGTAGCAAGTCGGCCGTCTGGCGGCCAGACCGAACGGCAGATTCAATGGTCGCCGGATAGCCCGGGCAGAGGTCATCTCCCGCCCGCCACAGGCCCTTGATTCCCAGAGAGGACCTGCCCCACGCCGCGCCTGAGTCGACTGCATCGGCGGTGCAGGCCCAGGTGGCGTGTCGTTCGTGGGTGATCCGATGCCGCAGGGCCGCGATGGAACAAGCCGCCTGGGGTGCCAGCCAGAGGTCTGCAGCCTCCCAGAGTGCCGAGGTTGCCTGCGTCCAGTCAGACGCTGGTGGCACGGCGCTGGCCACCAAGCTCAAGACCTGCCCCCATGGGCCAGGCGGTCGGGCCAACCCCACAATGACGGTGCCAGTGCTGGTGGCAATGGCATTGAGCCGATGGGCAGGCAGGGACCGACCCAGGGTCATCGGCCAATCGAGCCAGAGGGTTGCAATCCCCCGAGGCTCGACAAGCGACCAGCGGTCGACTTCGGGGGTGCCGGGGAGTTCGCTTCGAGACCAGATTCGGGCCGTGTCCCGAGCAGACAGACAAAAGACCACCTCATCAAAGAGGCCGCCCTGGTCATCGCCCTCGAGACGCCAGCGCGAGTTCTCTGGGTGGATTGCACTGACTCGACTGCCCATCTGAATCTGCACGCCCGAGGTCTCAAGGCGAGAGGCAATCTGATTGATCCCTGAGGCGCTGAGGTTTTCAGCAGGGTGGAGCGCATCTGTGGCGCCAGCCTCGGCGCCGATTGAGTCTTTCAAGACCCGCAGAAAAACCGCCGCACTGGCCTGTGACCACTCCGTGTTGAGTGCACCCTCAATGAGGGGCCGACAGAAGCCCTCACGCACAGTGGCGTCTAGGCTGAGGGGCGATAACCAGGCCGCTGCACTGCCGCTTGCATGCCAACCACAGGTGCGCGCTTTAAAGAGCAATTTGGCCAGCCCCCAGCGGGCACCCAGGGGCCAGCCGACCAGGTCGATTGGCGGTGCGGCCTGGGCTGCATCGAGCAGCCTGCGGGGCCAGGCGGTGCTGGGGATGCGAAGCCCCAGGGGCTGTGAGCCCGATCGAATGCTCGTCCACTCAAGGCTCGTCTGGGTCCAGGCCTTCGGAAAGGCACCCGCCCAGGCCAGCAGAGACCGGGTTGCCTCGTAGCAGCCAAGCAACAGGTGCTGCCCATTGTCGATGGGAAGGCCCTCCCACAGCAGACCCCGGGCCCGCCCGCCCAGTTGCGGGG
>JAGYKN010000023.1 GCA_018401615.1 Burkholderiaceae bacterium | reverse complement strand
ATCCCGCAGGCCCCTCAGGTGTTTTTGGACACCTCTGAGCCGCGCCTCGAGTTTGAGATCGACACCACTGAGCTAGAGCTTGGCAATGATGTGGTCGAGGTTGGTGTGCGCTGCACCATCACCTGTCGACTCGGGGATCAGGTTGGGTTTCTCGTTGAGGCCACGCAGGCTGCGATATTTGAAATTCAGGGTGCGTCGGCCGAGCAGCGGGCGTTGCTCAAGGGCATTTCATGCCCAAACATCGTCTATCCCTACCTTAGATCGAACATTGCCGATCTCATTCAGCGGTCGAGTTTCCCGCCTGTGCACCTCTCGGAAATCAACTGGGAAGGTTTTTTCCAGCAAAAACTCACCAGACTCGCCGGCGAGCAGTCGGCCAGCGGCGCCCCAGAGAGTGGCCTCGTCCTTCCCCAGTAGAGCCTCTTGCTAGAGAGCCCAGTCCTTGTGCTGGGTGCCGGGGCGTGGGGGACGGCCCTGTCGATACAGTTGGCCCGGCGCCCCGCTGCGGCAGGCGTTTGGCTGTGGGCCAGAGACCCAGATCAGGCCTTGTCATGTGCATCATCGCGGGAAAATGCCCGTTATCTGCCAGGACACCGCCTTCCCCCAGGCCTTCAAGTGACCGGCGATCTCAAGGCCGCCTTGGTTGGGTGGGACCAGGCAGCACGTCGGCAACCGGGTGGACTCCTCATCTTGGCCTCGCCGGTGGCGGGCCTTGAGGCCCTGTCTCGGGCGGTTGCGCAGCAACTGCCACAACCGCCTCAGGGGGCGGGTCTCTTGTGGCTCTCCAAGGGGGTCACCCAACGGGCAGACGGCTCCTTTGCGTGGCCATCAGACCTGGTTGGGGGGGCGCTCGCCACCTGGCCCATGGGGGCCCTCAGTGGCCCGAGCTTTGCCCAGGAGGTTGCTCAGGGGCTTCCGGTGGCGTTGAGTCTGGCGAGCCATGACATGGACTGGGCAAGGCAGGCTGCTCGGACCCTTCATGGCGGCAGCATGCGGGTCTATGCCACCGATGACCTTGTGGGGGTTCAACTCGGCGGGGCAATTAAAAATGTCCTGGCCATTGCCGCGGGTGTGGCCGATCAACTCGCGCTGGGGGCCAACGCCCGCGCCGCCCTCATCACGAGGGGCCTTGCTGAGGCCGCAAGGCTTGGGGCAGCCATGGGGGCTCAGGCCGAGACATTTATCGGGCCATCGACGCTGGGTGACCTGGTGCTCACCTGCACGGGCGATCTCTCCCGCAATCGGCGGGTCGGCATGGCCCTGGGGAGCGGGCTGGGGCTCAGGCAGAGCGTTGCCTCGCTGGGACACGTGGCTGAGGGTGTTCTCACCGCGCCAGTCATCCAGGCGCTTGGCGCAGAGCTCGATGTGGAGCTCCCCATCACGGAGGCTGTCTGCGCTGTCCTCGCGGGTCATCTGAGCGCCGCAGAAGCCCTCACGAGGCTCTTGTCGCGAGAGGCAGCCGATGAATCATCTGTCTAGCCCGTGGGCAGCCCAGTCTGCCGAAGCGCCTCATAAGCCACCACCGCCACCGCATTCGAGAGGTTGAGGCTTCGATTGCCAGATCGCATGGGCAGTCGCAGCAGCCGGACTTCTGTGAACCAGTCCCGCTGAACTGCCGAGAGGCCCGAGGTTTCGGATCCAAAAAAGAGCCAATCTCCGGGCTCAAAGGCGCAGTCGAAGACCGAGGTGGCCGCCTTGGTTGTGAGTCCAAACGACCGACCTTTTGGTGGCCTGGCTGCATCGAGAAAGCTCGTCCAATCCACGTGCGTCTGGGCAAGGCAGCGCTCGTGGTAATCGAGCCCTGCCCGTCGCATCTTTGCGTCATTGAGCGGAAAGCCCATCGGCCCGATCAGGTGCAGTCGGGCACCCGTGTTGGCGCACAGGCGAATGACATTACCGGTGTTTGGTGGGATCTGAGGTTCGACCAGCACGACGTGGAAGGGCTCGCATGACATGCCGTGATTTTAGCGATGGCTCGAGCGGGGCCTGCACCACCGACAGCACCACTGCCCCGATCACCTCTGCGCCAACGTCCTTGAGCGCCAGGGCGGCAACAGCCAGGGTCGCGCCCGTTGTGAAAACGTCGTCGACGAGCACGACCTGGGAGTGCCTGGGCAAGGTGCCTCGAATCTCAAACTGCCCCCGCAGGCCCTCGAGTCGATCTCGGCGTCGAAGACCGGCCTGCACGGGGGTGGACAGCGGCTTGTCGAGGCAACGGAGCAACACGGGACAACGATGCTGTCGGCCAAGCTGCTTTGCCATTTCGGCTGGCAGGTGAAAACCCCTGCGGGCCAGACGAGCGGGATCGGGTGGAATCGGCATCAGGGTTGGTTGCAATTGCCAGATGCCGGATCGCCCCGTGTGGGCCATGAGGTCTGTGAGGCAGCGCCCAGCAGCCCACCGTGGGCCATATTTCGCCTTGCGAATGGTCTGGGCGAGATGGGAGTCGTACCGACCTGCTGACCAGAGCGTGATGGCAAGACCGGATGGCAGTGCCACGGTTCGCCAGCCTGACTCCGGGGGTGGGCCAAGCAGGTCTTCGCCCGTTTGATGCGGACAAAACATTGCTCGGAGCAGGGGCAGCCAGGGCATCGGTCACTATACTCAGCAGGCATGCGCTCAGACACCGGTCAATCGTCGGAATCAACCCCGGAGGGGTCTGCCCACCCGGTGGTGTCTGCCTGGCTGGCAGGGGTGCAAGATCGATCGGAGTTGCTGCGCTCGCCCAATCCTCGGCGCTGGGTGTTGGGCCTGCCCGGCGCTGTCATGTCGAGCGACTCAACAACCAGGGGTGGCCAGCTTGTGTCTTGCTCGGCCAACGACCCATGGCCTGAAGGGCCTTTCGGCCGCATCGATGTGATCGGTGCGCATTTGTCTGCAACTGATCCCGACACATGGTGGGCCGGTCTGCGCAGTCGTCTGGCTGATGGCGGCGTCGTCACCGTGGCATCGCTTGGTCCATCCACCCTCCCCGGGCTTCGGGCGGCGTTGGGCTGGCCAGCGGAAATGGTTGGCGCCTGGATGCCGGACATGCACGACCTTGGGGATGCCCTCGTTCGGGCCGGCCTGGCGGACCCAGTGCTGGAGTCTGAGCGTTTGGTCTTGACCTATCAAGATTGGCGTGTGGCCTCGAATGACATTCAGACATTCCCGTGGCGCCCACCGGCTGGGTCTTGGTCTGAGATGCCCTCCGCATCTTGGCAAGACTTGCTGGAGTCGCAAGTTGGATCGGATGGTCGCATTCGGCTGAGCCTTGAACTGGTCTATGGTCACGCCTGGAGGGCCGAACCCAGGCTCAAAAAGTCGCTGGCGCAGGGCGCTCCCATGCAATTTGTTCCGCGCAATCGATTCAGTTGAGCCAATCTGGCCAATCCGCAGAGGCTTTGGCGCAAATCCAGTGTGGCGGGAAGGCTGTTCAACCATATCTGTCAATCGGTATATACTTTTTGATTCAATAGATTGCGGTGCTCAGGGCGCCACAGGTGGGTGATGAAGGCGTTGATCCAGGAGCGGCAAGACCGATGAAGGTTGGTTCTGATGACCGATGATGTTGAAGGCCTCAAGTGGCACGAAACAGCCGATGGGGCAGGCCAAATGGTTTGGGTGCTTCGCCGCAACTGCAGCCTCACGCCGGGCCAACTTCTAGCCATTTTCTGTTCTCTGGCTGGTCTCTCGCTTGCCTTTGCCGCCTTCTGGACGAGCCAGGGTGCCTGGGTGGTGTTGCCGTTTGCGGTGGTGGAGTGTCTGGCCCTGGGCGTGGCTTTTTTTGTGTATTCTCGCCACGCCTGCGATCATGAGCGCATCGAGGTGTCTCCTCAGGGCGTCTCGGTGGAGTTGGTCCAGGGTGTTCGACGCATGGCATTTCATGTTCCCCGGCAATGGCTTCGAGTGGAGTGGGAAGATGACCGCAGCAGCCTGGTCAACCTGCGATCTGGTCAGCAGGTCGTGCCGCTTGGACGGTTCGTGGATCAGGCGAGTCGCAGGAAGTTTGTAGTGGATCTAAAGCGGGCGCTTTTTGGGGCGCCCTCCTTATCTCAGTGATGACGGGAAGACAAAACAGCATGAACCGGATGACGCAGTTGTTGACAAAAATCTCGGCGGGATGCCTATCTGCCGGCCTGTCGGCCGTGGCACTTGCCAACGACATGACGACGCGCTACAACCTGCGCGTTCCCGCCACCGAGCTTGCAGAAAACATCTACACCCTCCACAACTTTGTGTTGATCGTCTGCCTGTTGATCTGCGTGGCTGTCTTTGGCGTGATGTTTTACTCCATCTATGCCCATCGCAAGTCCAAAGGTCACAAGCCGGCTCACTTCCACGAGAGCACCTCGCTCGAGATCGCTTGGACGGTCGTCCCCTTTCTTATTGTGGTGGTCATCGGGGTCTACGCCACCCCGATTGTGATGGCTCAGAAAGACACCACCAATGCCGATATCACCGTGAAGGCCACCGGCTACCAGTGGAAGTGGGGATACGATTATCTCAAGGGCGAGGGTCAGGGCATTGCCTTTTATTCCACCCTCACCACGCCCTACGAGCAGCGCATCAATCAACAAGACAAGACCCTCGATTACCTCTCCGAGGTCGACAACCCGTTGGTGGTTCCCGTTGGCAAGAAAATCCGCGTGGTCACAACGGCCAATGATGTCATCCACGCCTGGATGGTGCCCGCCTTTGGGGTCAAGCAAGATGCCATCCCAGGCTTCGTTCGCGACACCTGGTTTAAGGCTGACCGAATCGGCACCTACAATGGCCACTGCGCTGAGTTGTGTGGCAGCCAACATGCCTTCATGCCGATTGTGGTGAGGGTCGTTTCGGCCGAGGATTTCACGGTCTGGGTAAACGAGCAGAAATCAAAATCAGCCGCCCTCTCGGGCTCGGCGCTAGCAACAGTTCAGTGAGGAGAAACACATGAGTGCAGTTCTTGACCCCAGTGGCCACGCAGCCGACGACCATGCCCATGACCACCCCTATGGCCTAAAGCGCTGGCTGTTTGCCACCAACCACAAGGACATCGGGACGCTCTACCTCTGGTTTAGTCTCTCAATGTTGATGATCGGCGGCGTGCTCGCCCTTGGTATTCGAGCTGAGCTCTTCCAGCCTGGCCTGCAGCTCATTCAGCCCGGGTCTTTAACCAGCTCACCACGATGCGGCCTCATCATGGTGTTTGGCGCGATCATGCCGGCCTTTGTTGGCTTTGCGAACTGGATGATCCCCCTCCAGATCGGCGCGTCCGACGCGGCGTTTGCCCGGATGAACAATTTTAGTTTCTGGCTCATGGTGCCCGCGGCCATTTTTATTGGTTGGTTCCTTTTTTGTGCCTGGCAGCGCCACTGCGGCAGGATGGACCACTCTATGCGCCGCTCTCCACGCAGATGGGCGTTGGCATGGACATGGCCATCCTTGCATTGCACCCTGCTGGGCGCGTCTTCCGATCATGGGATCGATCAACATCATCACCGATCTTAACATGCGGGCACCGGAGCACGGCCCCTCATGAAGATGCCGATGTTCGTCTGGACGCGGCTCATCACCGCATACCTGCTGATTGCCGTCATGCCGGTGCTGGCCGGGCCATCACCATGACCCTTACGGACCGACATTTCGGCACCAACTTTTTCAATGCAGCGGCAGGTGGTGACCCCGTGATGTACCAGCACATCTTCTGGTTCTTCGGGCACGAGGTCTACATCATGATCCCTGCCGGCCTTTGGCATCATCTCGAGATCACATCCCGACCTTCTCCCGCAAGAGGCCCTCTTCGGGTATAGCTCGATGGTCTATGCGACCGCCTCGATCGCAATACTCTCCTTTGTGGTCTGGGCCCACCACATGTTCACGACTGGCATGCCGCTCACGGGCCAGCTCTTTTTCATGTACGCCACAATGCTGATCGCTGTTCCCACAGGGGTGAAGATTTTCAACTGGCTGGCCACCATGTGGAGGGGGTCCATGACGTTTGAGACGCCGATGCTCTTTGCAATCGGATTCATCATCGTCTTTACCATTGGGGGCCTGACCGGCATCATCCTGTCGGTCGCGCCGATCGACGTTCAGCTTCACGACACCTACTACGTGGTGGCCCATTTCCACTATGTGCTGGTGGCGGGCTCTCTGTTTGCTCTATTTGCAGGTGTCTACTATTGGCTGCCCAAGTGGACCGGCCACATGTACGACGAGACCCTCGGAAAGACGCACTTCTGGCTCTCGATGATCTCTTTTAACATCACCTTCTTTCCGATGCACTTTCTTGGCCTAGCCGGAATGCCTCGCCGCTACGCCGATTACCCGATGCAGTTTGCTGACTTCAACGCCGTGGCGTCTGTGGGAGCCTTTATCTTTGGCTTTACCCAGCTGCTTCTGATCTACATTGTGATCAAGTGCATCAGGGGTGGTCCAAAGGCAGCGGACAATCCGTGGGATGCCCCGTATGGCTTGGAGTGGAGTGTTCCCTCCCCCGCACCGTTTCACACCTTTGAGACGCCACCGGTCGTGAAATGACTGGTCACCACACCATGCAACCCAACCGACAACCCCCAAACCTGCGCCTCGCCCTGATTCTGGCCTCGGTGGCGGGGGTCTTCTTCGTGGGGATTGTCCTGAAATTCATCTTCTTTCCGACCCACTAGAGATCATGCAAGCTCAGCGAGAAGACAATCAGCGGATGATGGGCAAATTGCTCATGTTGGCCATCCTGATGTTCGCCTTTGGCTTTGCGCTCGTGCCTTTTTACGAGAAGATCTGCGAGATCACGGGAATCAACATCCTGACGTCAAAAGAAAAGCTTGACTACGCCGAGGCCAAACGGTTTGCTGAAAACACGCAGGTCGACACCTCTCGCAAGATCTCGGTGGAGTTTGACGCGAATTCCCACGGGCCCTGGGTCTTTAAGCCCCGCAA
This sequence comes from Burkholderiaceae bacterium, assembly GCA_018401615.1. Lineage (GTDB taxonomy): Bacteria > Pseudomonadota > Gammaproteobacteria > Burkholderiales > Burkholderiaceae_A > Hahnella. Next base: position 17,938 of record JAGYKN010000023.1, on the reverse strand, counting down.
CAATGTGGTCGACGCTCACCCGGGCGAACTCATCACCGTCATCTATGACATCAAGAACCTCGAGGCTCGAGACATCTCCGGTCAGGCCATCCCGAGCTACGCACCAAAGCAGTCAGCCGCCCACTTTAAGAAACTCGAGTGTTTCTGTTTTGAGGAGCAGATTCTAAAAGGTGGCGAGACCAGAGAATTTCCAGTGGTGTTTGTGATCGACCCCAAGCTCCCAGATGGCATTCGCAACATCACCCTGAGCTACACATTCTTTGAGGTGGGCCTCCCGATGGCCCAGGCGCCTCTGCCTGCCACCTTGGTGCGCTGAGATGGCGCCGCTCGATGAGCTCAAAAGCGCCTCGCAACGTCGCGGCAGCTTTCGTCAGACCTTGGCGGCGGTACTATGGTCTTTCTTCGGTGTCCGCAAGGGCACGGCCCACGACGCAGACATGGCACAACTCAACCCTGTCCATGTCGTTCTCGTTGGGCTGCTGATGGGATTGTTGTTTGTATTGACCCTGGTGTTGCTGGTCAGAGGCATTGCAGGCTGACCAGATGAAAGGAAATCGTTCATGAGCGTTGCATCTCACGAGGCTGCCCCTTATTACTTTGTTCCCGGTCCGAGCAAATGGCCGCTTGTTGGGTCGGTTGCCATGCTTTTTTTCATGGTGGGGCTGTCTTCCATCATCAATGATGGCGACTATGGCATCTACAGCTTTGCCCTCGGAGCAGTCATCCTGACCTATATGTTTGTGGGGTGGTTTGCTGCCGTCATTCATGAGTCAGAAACGGGGCAATACAACCATCGTGTCGATGCAAGCTTTCGTTGGAGCATGGGCTGGTTCATTTTCAGTGAGGTCATGTTCTTTGCCGGTTTTTTTGGTGCCTTGTTCTACGCCCGCGTCATTGCGATGCCTTGGCTTGGCGACCTCGACCACAAGGCCTTCCTCTGGCCTGATTTTGCGGCCCAATGGCCAAATGTGGGTCCCGCCGGGGTGGTCGAGAGCTTTAAAACGATGGGCCCGTTCTGGATCCCAACCATCAACACGGCCCTCCTCCTTGCCTCTGGTGTCACGCTCACCATCGCCCACCACGCATTGCGCGAGGACCATCGAGAGAGGGTCCTGGTCTGGCTCGGCGCCACAGTCGTACTTGGCTTTATTTTTCTCGGGTTCCAGATGTATGAGTACATGCACGCATACTCCGACCTGAACCTAAAGCTCTCCTCTGGCATTTTTGGCTCGACCTTCTACCTGCTCACGGGCTTTCACGGGTTTCACGTCACGCTCGGTGCCATCATGTTGCTGGTGATCTGGTTTCGAGTGCTCAAGGGGCACTTCAAGCCTCAAAGCCACTTCGCCTTTGAAGGCGCAGCCTGGTATTGGCACTTCGTCGATGTGGTGTGGCTGGGCCTCTACGTGGTGGTCTACTGGATTTAGGCAGGCCGGCCTGGGTAGAAAAGGCCACCATCCGGTGGCTTTTTTTTGACCGAGGTTTTTAAAATCGGTGTGAAGAGGTCTCGATCCAGCCGAGTTGGTGGGCAACCAAGATCGATATGAATAAAAAGATGGACAGTCCAACTCGTATCGCCAAGGCTTTCACGGTTTTGTTGCTCTGACCCTTGTCTCGCATCAAATAAAACAATGCCGAGCCAAGGCTGCCAATGATGCCAAGGAAGGCCAGGGCGATGAAGAGTTTAGACATAGGACGCAAATCATAATGGCAAATTCGGTAACACAGGCCATTCGCCCCATTGGCGCAGCCAGTTGGGCCTGCCTCGTTGTGGCCAGTCTTACCCTCGCGCTCGGTCTGTGGCAATGGGGGCGGGGCCTGGAGAAAGCTGCCCTGGCCGAGAAGGCGAGCCTTCTGGGGGCCGCCTCGACTGGGCTCGGGGCTGTGGTCTGGGCGCCGGGAGGCGAGTCGGCCAGGTGGCGAGCAGACGCGCTGGCCTCTGAGATGGATCGGCGCGTGGCCACCCTTGTGGGGCGATGGCTGCCTGGAAAAACCATCTATTTAGACAACCGCGCCCATGAGGGTGTGGCTGGTGTCCACGTCCTCACGCCAGTCGAGCTGCTCGACGGCAGCATTGCCTGGGTAAACCGTGGTTGGGCGCGCAAGGCCCCCGGCCAGGCTGAACGCAGGCTTCGCGAATTTGAATCGGGCGAGCTCTTTGCCCCGTTGTCAGGCGACGCCAACGTCACCATAGAGGCAGTTGCCATGGCGAGTCTGATGCGCCGGATCGAGCTGCAGTCGGCCGAGGCAACCCTCAGAAGCGGCGCGCTCTGGCAGAACTTTGACCCAACCGCGGCAGCCAGCTGGCTAACTGGTTCGATGACCAGCGACCCTGCGCGGACTTGGCCGGTGATCTTCTGGCAGACTTCGGAAGAGGCGGATGACCTGATCCGTCGGATTCCAACGCCGAATCGTGAGGACATCGCCAAGCACGAGGGCTATGCAATCCAGTGGTGGCTCATGACCCTCGTGGCACTCGTGTTCGGATGGCGTCTGCGCCGAGGCGCCTCATCTTAAGAAACCTGACCCACATTGAAACCCAGATGACCACCTCCCCCTCAATCCCCGCCAAGCCTCGCTCAATGACCATGTTTTGGGTGGTGGTGGCTGTCTGCATCGCCCCAGTGGTGGCGTCTTACGTCTTGTATTACGGCGTGAGGCCCGAGGGTCGCACCAACCATGGTGATCTCCTTGAGCCGCAACTGACTGTCTCGAGCCTCCCCGTGAGCACGCTGGTGCGAGCCACCCGTGAGTCAGGCTTTGTTGATGTCTTGTCTGCCTTGCCCAAAGACGACGCGCGTCAGGGTCTCTCAAGCCTGCTTGATTTTCGCGGCCGATGGCTGCTCATCAGGGTGGGTCCTCCCGCCTGCGACGCAACGTGTGAACAACAACTCTGGGTGCAGCGGCAGGTTCGACTCGCAACGGGTCGTGAGAGAGACCGGGTGGAGCGGGTCTGGTTGATCCCACAAGACGGCAGCGTGTCGGCGCCGACGACCTTAAAGGACGACTACAGCGGCACCTGGGTGCTGGGTGTTCGACCTGAAGATCTTGCTGCCTGGCCTCTTTTGCAGCAATCTCGGGGGCAGGCAGCCCACCTCTGGCTGGTGGATCCGCTTGGAAACCTCATGATGCGCTTTCCCACTGATGCAGACCCCACAAGGATCAAGACCGATCTCATGAAACTTCTCAAAGCCTCTCGAATCGGCTGATCGGATGCCCTATTCCGCCGCAGGCCCCGCCCTCTCGCTGACCGCCCTTGGGCGACAGTACCTGGCCCTGACCAAGCCGCGCGTCAATCTGCTCATCAGCTTTTGCGCAGTGATCGGCATGTGTTTGTCAGTCCCGGGCATGGTGCCTTGGCAGCCGCTTGTGGCCGGCACCCTCGGCATCACCCTGGTGGCCTTTGCGGCCGCAGCCATCAATTGCCTCGTGGAGGCACACATCGACGCGAAAATGGCCAGAACAGCGTGGCGACCGCTGCCGTCTGGCACCCTCACAGTCCCTCAGACCTTGATCTTCTCAGGCCTCCTGGGTGGTGCGGGCCTCTATGTCTTGTTTGTCTTTGTTAACGCGCTCACGGCCTGGCTGACATTGGCCACCTTTGTGGGTTACGCCGTCATCTACACCCTGGTGTTAAAGCCCCTGACGCCTCAGAACATCGTGATTGGAGGGGCCTCCGGTGCAATGCCGCCGGTCCTGGGCTGGGCGGCTGTAACGGGCCAGACGCCACCCGAGGCCTGGATCCTTTTTCTAATCATCTTTGTCTGGACGCCGCCGCATTTCTGGGCGTTGGCACTCTACCGAACAGAAGACTACGCACGATCAGGCCTGCCCATGTTACCCGTCACCCATGGGCCTCAGTTCACACGCCTTCACATCTTGCTCTATACGATTTTGCTCTTGGCCGTGAGTCTTTTGCCCACCGCGATGGGACTGGCGGGTTGGCTTTACCTGCTGGCGGCGTTGGCCTTGGGATTGCGGTTCCTCTACCTGGCCTGGCAACTCTATCGGGCCTACAGCGAGGCCCTTGCCCGAAAGACATTTAAATACTCGATTGCCTACCTGGCCTGGCTCTTTGGGGCCCTGCTCGTGGATCACTATGTTGGGCCGTTTTTGACCTGATCCTCTAGCTTGCGCTTGAGCCAGTCTTCCACTGACGGGAAGACAAATTTACTGACATCACCGCCGAGCGCAGCGATCTCGCGCACGATGGATCCCGAGATGAACTGATACTGGTCTGAGGGCGTGAGGAACAGCGTCTCGACGTCGGGCATGAGGTAACGGTTCATGCCTGCCATCTGGAATTCATACTCAAAGTCAGACACCGCCCGAAGCCCTCGAATGATCACATTGGCGTCGAGTTCACGGACAAAATCCTTTAACAACCCTAGAAACGGCCGAACCTCTACGTTGGGGTAATGACTCAGTATTTCCTGGGCGATGTTGCTGCGTTCAGCGAGGCTGAAAAAGGGGTGTTTTGTTCGGCTCTCGGCCACACCCACGACGAGTCGGTCAAAGAGTTTGGCGCCGCGGCGCACCAAATCTTCGTGCCCGCGGGTGAAAGGGTCGAAGGTTCCTGGGTATACGGCTGTCTGCATTGCACAAGGATAACCGCATTACAGGGTTGGTTCAGCCAGTACTAAGTAAGCACCTGCTTTACTTTTTTCAGGGCTGCCACCTCGATTTGCCTCACCCGCTCGGCAGAGATCCCATGGGATGCGGCCAGCTCATGCAGCGTGGGCGCTTTCTCGTCTTCATCGTGAAGCCAGCGTGCAACCAAGATGGCCCGACTGCGGGCGTCAAGTGTGGCGAGCGCCTGCGTGACACGAGCATGGGTCTGCGCGGTCTCCTGCGCCTGGGCCACGATCTCCGAGGGGTCGGCCTGCTCTGCAGCCAGCATGGCAATCGGACCCGCCTGTTCTTCGCCATCGACAAGCCGCCCTTCGAGTGGCGTGTCTCCGCCAGCCAGGCGGCGGTCCATCTCAAAGACCTCTTCAGGAGAAACCCTCAGGGTCTGCGCAATCTCAGAGGCCTGCTCCGGTGTCACCCCTGATTCAGCGCCAAGGCTTCGTTTGAGGGCGCGCAGGTTAAAAAAGAGCTTGCGCTGTGACTTCGTGGTGGCGACCTTGACCATCTGCCAATTTTTAAGGATGTACTCGTGGATCTCGGCCTTGATCCAATGCAGTGCAAATGACACCAGCCTCACCCCGCGTGTGGGGTCAAAGCGCCTCACAGCCTTCATGAGCCCGACATTGCCCTCCTGAATGAGGTCTGACTGGGGCAGCCCATAGCCGCCGTATTGCCGCGATATCGCCACCACCAATCGAAGGTGAGAGAGCACCAGTTCGCGGGCTGCGTCGAGGTCCTGGAGCGTGCGAAAACGCAGCGCCAGATCCTGCTCGCGGCCAGCCGTGAGCAAAGGCATGGACTGCACAGTCCGCAGGTAAGCCTCAAGGTTGGCACCCGGGCTAAGGGGAAGAAGGGTCAGGGCTGAACTGGTCATGTGGCGTCAGTGGCATCGGGGATCAATGCCTGATTTTAGCACTCACCTCCTTTGAGTGCCAAGTGTGTTTTGCCCTAAGATCAATCAACGTTCAAGAAAGGCCTGACCATGAAGTTCCGCTTTCCAATCGTCATCATCGACGAAGACTTCCGCTCCGAAAACACCTCCGGGCTGGGGATTCGTGCGCTGGCCGATGCCCTCGAGAAGGAAGGCATGGAGGTCCTTGGCGTGACCAGCTACGGGGACCTCTCTCAATTTGCCCAACAGCAGTCAAGGGCATCGGCCTTTGTCTTATCGATTGACGACGAGGAATTCGGTGGTGGCAGCAAAGAGGAGGTCACGCACGCACTTCGAAACCTAAGGGCCTTTGTGCGTGAGATCAGATTTCGCAACGCTGAGATCCCGATCTACCTCTATGGTGAGACCCGAACCTCTCGCCACATTCCAAACGATGTCCTGCGAGAGCTCCATGGCTTTATTCACATGTTCGAAGACACGCCAGAGTTCGTTGCTCGGCACATCATCCGAGAGGCGAAGTCCTACCTAGACTCGCTTGCGCCACCGTTCTTTAGGGCGCTTCTGCACTACGCCCAAGACGGCTCCTATTCCTGGCATTGCCCGGGCCATTCTGGCGGGGTGGCATTCCTCAAGGCGCCCGTGGGACAGATGTTCCACCAATTCTTTGGTGAGAACATGCTGCGGGCAGATGTCTGCAATGCCGTTGATGAGCTTGGCCAACTGCTTGACCACACCGGCCCGGTCGCCGAATCTGAAAAGAATGCCGCACGAATCTGTAGCGCCGACCACTGCTTTTTTGTCACCAACGGCACATCCACCTCAAACAAGATCGTCTGGCATGCCTCTGTTGCCCCCGGCGACATCGTCGTGGTCGACCGAAACTGTCACAAGAGTGTCCTCCATGCGATCACCATGACGGGTGCCATCCCTGTCTTTCTCATGCCAACTCGAAATCACCTTGGCATCATTGGTCCCATTCCACTGAGCGAATTTGAGCCGGCTGCCATTGCAGCAAAAATCCAGAGCAATCCCTTTGCCCGTGAGGCCTGGGCCAAGGCGGTGGCGGGCGGGCAGGCAAAGCCAAGGATCCTCACCATCACGCAGAGCACCTACGACGGCGTCCTCTACAACGTGGAGATGATTAAAAAAGTCCTGGGCGACACGGTCGACACCCTGCATTTCGACGAGGCCTGGGTGCCACATGCGGCATTCCATGATTTCTACAAAGACATGCATGCCATTGGAAAAGACAGGCCAAGGCCGCATGACCCGATGATCTTCTCAACCCAGTCCACCCATAAGCTGCTCGCCGGACTCTCCCAGGCATCTCAGATTCTGGTCCAGGAGTCAGAGACCCGAAGACTAGACCGAGACCTCTTTAATGAGGCCTATCTCATGCACACCTCGACGAGCCCCCAATACGCCATCATTGCATCGCTCGATGTGGCAGCAGCAATGATGGAGCCCCCAGGTGGGACCGCGCTGGTGGAGGAGAGCATCGTCGAGGCCCTCGATTTTCGTCGTGCCATGCGCAAGGTGGAAGATGAGTACGGCCTCAGTGACTGGTGGTTTAAGGTCTGGGGGCCTCACGAGATTGAGCCTGACAGCCACGGCATGGCCAAGCGCGAGCAGTGGGAGCTCCAGCCTGACGATGAATGGCATGGCTTTGAAAAGCTCGTGCCCGGATTCAACATGCTCGACCCGATCAAGTCGACGATCGTCACCCCGGGCCTCAATATAAAGGGGGAGTTTGATGCCCGCGGCATCCCCGCCTCAGTGGTCACAAAGTACCTGGCCGAGCATGGCGTGATTGTTGAAAAAACGGGCCTCTATTCGTTCTTCATCATGTTTACCATTGGCATCACCAAGGGCCGCTGGAACACGCTGCTCACGGCGCTCCAGCAGTTCAAGGACGATTACGATAAAAACCAGCCCATGTGGCGCGTGATTCCTGAGTTCTGCGCGGCCCAACCAAAGTACGAGAAGGTGGGCCTGCGAGACCTCTGCCAGCAGCTCCATGACACCTACAAGTCCTTCGACATTGCACGCCTGACAACCGAGATGTACACCTCCAATATGGAGCCGGCCATGAAACCTGCCGAGGCATTTGCCTCGGTGGCCCACCGCAAGACCGAGCGCATCCCAATCGATGACCTCGAGGGCCGAATCACGACAAGCCTGCTCACACCCTACCCACCAGGCATTCCGCTTCTCATACCAGGCGAGCGTTTCAACCGCACGATCGTGCGCTACCTGCAGTTCGCACGAGAGTTCAATGCAAGCTTTCCAGGCTTTGAGGCCGACATACACGGACTGGTCGAGCAAGACATCGACGGGCGTCGGGCTTATTTTGTTGACTGTGTCCCGCAGGCTTAGGCCTGAACAAGGGCGGCGGCAAAGGCGTCTGGGTCAAAGGGTTGGAGGTCTTCAATCCCCTCGCCCACCCCAACAAACCGGACTGGAACAGGGCGCTCGTGGGCCAGGGCCAGGAGGACCCCACCCTTGGCAGTCCCGTCTAATTTTGTCACCACAAGCCCTGTTAGCCCCAGTGCATCATCGAACGCCTTGACCTGCCCCACGGCATTCTGGCCGGTGCCACCGTCGACCACGAGCCAGACCTCATGGGGCCCGTCGACGATGGCCTTGGCCAGCACCCGCTTGACCTTCTTGAGTTCCTCCATGAGGTGAGCCTGGGTGGGAAGCCTGCCAGCGGTGTCCACGATGACCAGACTTGCCCCACGTGCCTGCCCGGCCTTGACAGCATCAAAGGCCACTGCCGCGGGATCGCCTTTTGCCTGGGCAATGACGTCGATGCCATTGCGACTGCCCCAGACCTGCAGCTGCTCTTGGGCCGCTGCTCGAAAGGTATCGCCGGCTGCCAATAGGACACGCTCGCCCTGTGATTGATAATGGTGGGCCAATTTACCGATCGAGGTCGTCTTGCCAGCCCCGTTGACACCCACAACCATGATGATTCGGGGCCCCGACAGGCTGGCCAGGGGCGACGCGGTAACTGCGCCGAGCTGTTTTGAGAGGATCTCGATGAGTCGATTCGAGAGGCCATCGGGGCTCGAGGCGGGATCGATCGGGCTGCTCTTGAGACTTTTTCGCAGGGCCGCGACAAGGTCTTGACTTGTGCGAACCCCAGCATCTGCCATGATCAGCGTGGATTCAACCTCTTCGAACCAGGCCTCGTCGACCATTGGGCGACCCAAGAGACGGCCAAGGGAAGCGCCCGTCTTAGAGAGGCCCGAGCGGAGCCGGGAAAATCCAACCGTCTTGAGGAAACCCATCATGAATGAGCTGGTCTTTTTTGAAATGAATAAAATTGAAATGAATAAAGTTGGAATGAAGGCGGCCAGCCATCGCCGCCCTCAAATTGTAGGCGCCTTCCTTGCGGCCCTCGTTCTCCTTTGCCTGGTCGCGACTGGTCAGGCCCCTGCCATGGCAAACCAACAAGGGCTGGGCCCGAGCCTTGACCAGACGTTGCCCAATGGGCTTCGAGTGGTGGTCTTTGAAGATCGCAGGGCGCCAACAGCACTGCACATGGTCTGGATCAAGGCTGGCTCGATGGACGAGCAGATTGGCAAGACGGGCCTTGCCCATGTGCTCGAGCACATGATGTTTAAAGGCACCAAGACCCTTGCCCCGGGGGAATTTAGCAGACGGGTTGCAGCCCTGGGCGGGCGGGAAAACGCCTTCACCTCTCGAGAGTTCACGGGCTACTTCCAGCAACTCCACAAGGATGCCCTCTTTGATGTCATGGCCCTTGAAGCCGATCGAATGCAGAACCTGCGCTTCTTGGACGAAGAGTTTGTAAAAGAGATCCTGGTGGTCATGGAGGAGCGCCGACTCCGCACAGACGACAGCCCTTCTGGGCTGGCCTACGAGGCACTCATGTCCCGGGCATTCGTGTCGTCGTCAGTCCGTCATCCGATTGTTGGGTGGATGGCAGACCTCAAGGCTCTCAAGGCCGACGATGCTCGGCAGTGGTACGACCAGTGGTATGCACCAAACAATGCCACGGTGGTGGTGGCGGGTGATGTGGATGCAAAGGCAGTCTTTGAGCATGTCTCCAAGCTCTATAAAGACTGGGCTGCAAAGCCGCTTCCCACCCCGCCTTCCGCCCTCGAACCCAAGCAACTCGGTGCCCGAGAGGCCCAGGTCTCAGCGCCTGCTGAGAATGCTTTTTTCTTTAAGGCCTGGAAGGCGCCAACCCTCGGGCCGACCGATGGACCACTCTCGACAGACAACCCCAAGGCCCGCGATGTCGTGGCCCTCTCGGTCCTTGCCACCCTGCTGGACCATCCCAATTTTGGCCGGCTTCAGCGCAGCCTCATCAGAGAGAGCCGTCGTGCGGTGAGTTTTGGCACCCAGGCAGATGCCGTGTCTCGCGGGCCAGGGCTTTTTATGGTGGAGGCCACACCAGCGACTGGGACCGGCGTTCGGGAGGTGCTAAGAGATGTCGAGGCAGAGATCGCAAAGATCTCGTCTCAGGGGGTCGATCAAGATGAGCTCGATCTCATTCGGCTTCAGGCCAAGGCATCCCAGGTCTATAAGCAAGATTCTCTCTTCTCAAAGGCCATGGAAGCAGGCCGCCTTCTGACTGCTGGTAGGCCGATATCTGACGCCACCGATTGGCTCAAGGTCCTCGACGATATTCGCCCCGACGATGTCCAGAGGGTTGCTGCGTCATATCTTCGAGAAGATCAATCCACCCTGATTGAACTGCTGCCACAGCCAGTCGCAGGCGCTGCCCCAAGGGGCTTTTCTTCCACACCGCTGAGACACTAAGCTGACCACGAAGGAGGCTTGATGAAGATAAATTTGAGTGGTTGGGCCCTCGGCTGGGCCTGGCTCACATTGGCCCCATGGGTCTGGGCAGCCCCCCCCGCACTGGCTGACATCAAGACGATTGATGTGGGCATCACCGCTGTTGAGAAGACCGCCCAGCGCATTGAGCAGTTTCGATCTGCACAAGGTGTGGAGGTGCTCTTTGTTGCTGCACGCGACATTCCAATGGTGGACCTTGCCATTGAGATTGATGCGGGCAGTCGGTGGGATCCAAAGGGCCTGGAGGGCCTGGCTGGCTTTGCTGCGAGCCTCTCGGCCAAGGGCCTTCGCGCAGTTGAGGATCGCCCGGCCATCGCAGAAGAGGAGATGGGCCGCGCAATGGCAGCGCTCGCCATTCAGCGCTCGGAGTCGGTCTCCCAAGACCGCACCAGCATTCGGTATCGGTTTCTATCTGAGGCCTCCGTTCGTCAGAAGGCAGTTGTGTGGGCTGGCAGGCATCTGTCGGAACCGGCATTCGATCAACAGATCTTTGAACGGGAACGGTCTCGAGCAGTCTCTGGGTTAAAGGAGTCCCTCACGCGTCCTCAGACCCTGGCAACCCGGGCGCTCTGGTCGGCCATGTATGCGGACCACCCCTATGGCCGACAGCCCAATGAGGCCGCCTACCAGGCCATCACCGCCGAGCATGTGGCCTCTTTTCATGCGCGCTTCTGGCGGCCCGAGCGCATCTCGATATCGTTGGTGGGAGACCTCAGCCTGAGCCAGGCAAAGGCCCTTGTGGATGCTGTTCTTGAGCCCCTTGGCGCAAGGGTGCAGTCACAGGCACATCAGGCCCTCGCCATCCGCACCGACATTGCCTGGCTGGCTGTCTTGCCGCCTGTTGCACCAGCCACGGCGGCAGAGATTCGACTGCCTCACCCAGCAAATCAGAGTCACATCTGGCTTGGCCTGCCCATGATGAGCCGAGCTGATCGTCAGGATTTCTTCCCCATGACAGTGGCCAACCATATTCTGGGTGGCGGCGGTTTCACGGCTCGCCTCACCCAAGAGGTGCGCGAGAAACGCGGGCTCTCGTACAGCGTCTTTTCGACCTTTCAGCCGCTTGCCCAGACGGGCCCCTTCTTCATCGGCCTGCAGACACAACGAGACCGGGCCACCGAGGCGCTGTCGGTGGTGCAGTCTGTTCTCAACACATTCGTTCGAGACGGCCCGACCCAAGATGAGCTCGAGGCAGCCAAGAAAAACCTCCTGGGCGGATTTGCCCTGCGGCTCGATTCGAATCGCAAGCTACTCGATAACCTCGCCCAGATGGCGTTTTACCGCCTGCCCATCGATTACCTTGATCAGTGGACCGATCGCATCGCAGCGGTGAACCAGGAAGACATTCGCGATGCCTTGACTCGTCGCCTCGCGGTGGATCAGATGACAGTGGTCATGGTGGGCGAGCCAGCGCCTGCGGCAAGGCCTTGAGGGCATCCAGCCCGGCGGGTGGGGCAGGGCAGGTCCGAATCATTGGCGGGCGCTGGAGGCGAAGCCTGCTTCCTGTGCCCGATCGACCGGATCTGCGGCCAACACCTGATCGCGTGAGGGAGACCCTCTTTAATTGGCTTGCTGCGTGGATGGCCACGCCACTTGAAGAGGCCCATGTCTTGGACCCCTTTGCGGGTTCAGGGGCCCTGGGCTTTGAGGCTGCCTCGCGGGGTGCCGTCTCAGTGCTGTTGCTCGATCACGATCCGCAGGTGGTGGCCGCCTTAACGCAAACACGCAATCGTCTCGATGCTCCCCAGGTGGAGATTCTCTGCGCGGATGCGGCGACCTGGTTCGGTCAGCGAGCCATGGGCAAGGATGCCAAGGCCTTTGACCTCATCTTTCTCGACCCGCCTTTCTCAGACCACCGCCTGCCGAGCATGGTGGCCATCACGGCCCCGCATCTCTCGTCAGGCGGCTGCCTCTACCTCGAGTCCGACAACCCCATCGAGGGCGGCTTTGAGGCGCACCTACAGGCCAATGAACTCTCGCTCGTTCGGGCGGGCCGCGCGGGTCAGGTTTATTTCGGTCTGGCGCAACTCACACGTTAAATCGGAAATGCATGACGTCGCCATCTCTGACCAGGTAGTCCTTTCCCTCAAGCCGCATCTTCCCGGCCTCCTTGGCCCCCTGCTCGCCCTTGCAGCCGACATAATCATCAAAGCCAATGACCTCGGCTCGGATAAAGCCCCGTTCAAAGTCGGTGTGGATGACTGCGGCAGCCTGGGGTGCCGAGGCGCCCACCCGCACCGTCCAGGCCCTCACCTCTTTGACCCCAGCCGTGAAGTAGGTCTGTAGGCCAAGCAGGCCAAAGGCAGCCCGGATCAGGCGGCTTAGCCCGGGCTCCGACATGCCCATGTCGTTGAGAAAGACCGCCTTGTCATCGTCTGGCATGTCCGCAATCTCAGACTCCACAGCGGCACAGATGGCCACCACGGGTGCGTTTTGGTTGGCTGCATAGGCCTCGAGTGCCAGGAGGTGCGGGTTATTTTCAAACCCACCCTCTAAAACATTTGCCACGAACATGGCCGGCTTGGCCGTGATGAAGAAGAAAGGGCGAATCAGTGCCCGCTCATCAGCATCGAGGGCCAGGCCACGAACGGGTCTGGCCTGATCGAGTTGGGCCTGGCACCTCTCGAGAATGGCCACCAGTTTGGTGGCCTCCTTGTCGCCAGAGCGCGAGAGCTTTTGTGCCTTGATGAGTTGCTTTTCAAGGCCCGCAAGGTCTGCCAGGGCGAGCTCGGTCTCGATGGTCTCGATGTCGGCCAGGGGATCGATTCGGCCATTGACGTGGATCACGTTTTCATCCTCGAAGCAGCGAACCACATTGACGATGGCGTCGGTCTCTCGGATGTTGGCGAGGAACTGGTTGCCAAGCCCCTCGCCCTTGCTTGCCCCAGCCACGAGGCCCGCAATGTCAACGAACTCAACCGTGGCCGGCATGATGCGCTCCGGAGACACGATGGCTGCGAGTTGGTTCAGACGCGGATCTGGCAGCTCGACGATGCCCGTGTTTGGCTCAATGGTGCAAAAGGGGTAGTTCTCCGCTGCAATCCCTGCCTTTGTCAGCGCATTAAAGAGGGTGCTCTTGCCCACATTGGGCAGTCCAACAATTCCGCATTGCAGTGCCATCAGGTTCCTTTCAAGGGAAGGGTCTTGGAGGGCGGGTCGGTGTGGAGTCGGCGCTGCGCGGCATCTGTCTGTCCGAGCAAAAGCTCTGGAAGGCAATCAATGCATCGGCTGAGCGCGGCCTGAATGTCTTGGGCATCGGCCGAATTCGGCCGATGGAGGACAAAGTCGGCCACCGCCTGCTCGAGTCCGAGGGACCTTGGGTGGCCAATGCCAATTCGCAGGCGCCAGAAATCCACCGAGCCGACAGCGTTTGCAATGTCTCGCACACCATTGTGTCCACCATGTCCGCCGCCTTGTTTGAGTCGAATCTGACCAGGTAGGAGGTCAAGTTCATCGTGAACAACCAGCATCTCGGTTGGATCGATCTGATAGAACTGCAGCAACGGCTGCACGGCCGCACCCGAGCGATTCATAAAGGTGCTGGGCTTTAGGAGCCAGAGGCTGTGGGAGCCGATGCCGGGTGAGGGGCACTTGGCGAGGTGCCCCTTGAATCGAGGCTCATTCTTCCAGACACAGGCCCCGCCGCCAAGGCCAGCCGAGGCCACCGCATCAACGAACCAGAAGCCCGCATTGTGGCGCGTGACGGCATGCTCGTCTCCGGGGTTGCCCAGGCCGGCAATGAGTCGGATGGCCATGATGATGCGATGGCCGCAGGCGACTCTTGTTGACGAGCAGCCTTAGGCTGCTGGGGCGCCCGAGGCGGGGGCAGGCTCGTCTTTACCAGCGGATTTGCTGGCTGTGGCCACCACTGGGTTGTCCTGGCCATGAAGCACCAGCGTGACGCCTGCGGGCAGGGAGATGTCTTTCACATGAACAGGATGACCGACCCCGAGCTTGGAGAGATCAACCTCGACGAACTCCGGCAGGTCCTTTGGCAGGCAACTGATTTCAAGCTCATTGAGGACATGGCTCACGATGGCGCCGTCGACCTTTACTGCTGGCGAGATTTCAAGATTGACAAAGTGAAGGGGCACTTTTTTGTGCAGGAGTTGATCGGCCTCAACGCGTTGGAAGTCGATGTGAAGGACCTGCGATTTAAAGGGGTGCATCTGAAAATCACGCAGCAACACCTGCTCGCTTTTGCCGTCAAGTTCAAGGTTGAGAATGGAGGCGTGGAAGGATTCAACCTTTAGCGCCAGGGACACTGGGTTGTGATCCATCTCAATGGCAATGGGTTCGCCCTTGCCGCCGTAGACAATGCCAGGAAGCTTGCCATCTCGGCGAAGGCGGCGGCTCGCACGCGATCCTTCGGCAGAGCGGCGGACGGCCACCACGGTAGACGTGGAAAATTTCATGTTGCTCTCCGCAAAAAAAGGTTTGGGTCTTCAGGCCGCGACCAGCCTTGAAGGCAAAGGCTAGGAGTGTACCAGCGATGCGCCAGTCTGGATGGCGCCGGGCCTGCCAGGCCAGCCTCATGGGCCCCACGGCGCGCTTTACGGCAGAGGCCCGGGTGGGGCGGCTCTCTAGACGAGAAAGAGCGAGCTCACCGAGTCGGATTTGGCAATGCGAATCATGGTCTCAGCCATCAACCCGGCACAGGTGATGGCACGAATGCGGCCGCATTGCGCAGCCTCAGGGCCAAGTGGGATGGTGTCTGTGACCACAAGTTCGTCGAGGGCAGACTCAGAGATGCGTTTGACAGCACCACCCGAGAGCACAGGGTGGGTGCAGAAGGCAATGACCTTGAGGGCCCCCTCTGCCTTGAGGGCGTCGGCCGCTCTCGTGAGGGTGCCAGCCGTGTCAACCATGTCGTCCATGATGAGGCAGGTGCGGCCACTGACATCGCCAATGATGTTCATCACTTCTGAGACATTGGCCTTGGGTCGGCGTTTGTCGATGATGGCAAGGTCGGTATCGAGCTCCTTGGCAAACGCCCGGGCCCGAACAACGCCGCCCACGTCTGGAGAGACCACCATGGGGTTTGGGTAGTCGTGCTTCCAGACATCGGCCAAGATGATGGGTGCCGCATAGATGTTGTCGACGGGAATGTCGAAAAACCCCTGAATCTGATCGGAGTGCAGGTCCATGGTGAGCAGCCGGTCAACCCCGACCGACTGCAGCATGTTGGCAATCACCTTTGCACTGATTGGGACGCGCGCCGACCGCACCCGGCGGTCCTGTCGGGCATAGCCAAAATAGGGGATCGCCGCCGTGATGCGACTTGCCGAGGCGCGTCGCAGTGCGTCGGTCATGAGCATGACCTCCATGAGGTGATCATTGGCCGGAGAGCAGGTCGGCTGCAGGATAAAGACATCCCGGCCCCTCACATGTTCGAGAATCTCGACAGTCGCCTCGCCGTCCGAGAAGCGGCCGATCGATGACCGACCGAGTGGGATGGAGAGGTGCCTGGCGACATCAGCCGCAAGCCGAGGGTTTGCGTTGCCCGTAAACAGCATGATGCCGTCTGATGAGCCATTTCCAACCGGGAGTCGTTCCGCCATGGTCAGTGAGATTCCAGTCAAGCGACCCCGAGGGACCGGTGGCTGGGGAGGAAGGACTCGAACCCTCGCATGCCGGAATCAAAATCCGGTGCCTTGACCAACTTGGCGACTCCCCAGTGGTTACTTCAAGCCATTATGGTAACTGTTCAGCCGATGGGTGCCGAGCAAGGGTCTTGCAGAGCCGAATGCGATCGGCGTCAAACCCAGACTCGACCAGGGTTTTCGCCAGCTCGGCCGCCTCAAATTGGGTTGCGCAACTCACAAACAGTGCCCCGCCACTGCCGCTCATGCGAACGGCCTCCGTGGGCAGGCCGATCGACTGGGCATGGGCTTTCAGTCGATCTGCCCAATCCCGCACCACCGGAAATCGCATGTGGGCAACGGGTTCGAGGTCATTGCGCCCGCCCACCCAGCGACTGGCCTGACAGGCGGCGAGCAGCTCATCGGCTGGCAGCGCCGGATTGTCTCGCTGGAGTTGCGAATCTTCAAAGATGGTCTGGGTCGAGATCGGCTCGGGTGGCACGGCCACAACAAACCAGGCGGCAGCACACGTGAGGCTGGTCATGGACTCGCCGATCCCGGTGACCAGGGCCGGCTTGCCGAACAGAAAAAAAGGAACGTCTGCACCGAGCGCCAGGCCGATCTCTGAGAGCTGGTCGCGAGACAGACCGAGCTGCCAGAGGGCATTGAGTGCCAGCAGTGTGGTGGCTGCATCGGAGCTGCCCCCGCCAAGGCCCGCCCCGCTGGGAATCGATTTTTTAATGGAGATGGCGCACCCAGCCCGGGCCGACAGCACCCCCATCTCGATGCCAACGGCTCGCAACGCCTTTGCTGCTCGAATGCTGAGGTCTTGGCTCTCGGGCCAGTCGAGCTGGGTCTGCCGGGTAATTGTGGCCAGCTGATTTGGCATGAACTCGAGCTCATCGCACCAGTCAATCAGGCAAAACAGACTCTGCAGCAGGTGGTAGCCATCTTGACGACGCCCCAAGACATGCAAAAACAAATTGAGCTTTGCAGGGGCAAGCCAAACGCTCATGGGCGAGCGGGGTCGGGGAGAACCCTGATGGCCAGGGGCCCTCGCTGACTCGGCAGGCTCGCCTCGATGCGATTGGTCTGATTTGCGGCGATGGAGAGTTCTTGGGCGACCCTCCCCAACAGGGCCCCAAGCGTGTCGAGTTGGTCCGGTTCAATTCCCAGTGTCTGGGCTGCCCAGCGTTGGGCCCTGGCTGGGCTCACCGCCTTGCCTCGGGGGTCTCTGATGGACCAGGCTGCCCAGTCTTGCTGCCCCTCTGCCTGCGTGAGTTCACCCTGTGGCTGCCCCCATGGGTCTGCGATGGCAAGGCGCGCCCCAACTGGGTTGGCCCCTGGTCGGGCTGGCCACCATTCAAATCGGCCCTGTATGGGGGTGGCCAGCCCTGCTCCGAACAAGACAAAGCGGCCTTGAGCGCTGGGCGGGTCGAGTTCCACAGGCTGATGGGGCACGGACGCACATGCCTGCAAGAGACCAAGGGCAACCAGCAGGGGGACCAACCGCATCACTCGATGCGGACCCCGAGTCGCTCAAGCGTCTGGGCAAGCACCTTGTTGTGGGGATCCTGTTTGAGGCCCATTTTCCAGATGCCCACCGCGCGCTCTGCCATGCCGAGGGCCCAGAGCACCTCTCCGAGGTGGGCGGAAATCTCCGCATCGGGCTGCTTCTTGTGTGCCCGCTCGAGCCATTGCCTGGCCTCTGCGAGTTGACCCATGCGAAAGAGGACCCACCCCATGCTGTCGAGGATGTGGGCATCGTCTGGGGCCAGGCCCACCGCTTTGCGAATCAGCTCGTTTGCCTCGGGCAGCCGCTGCCCGCGGTCTGCAAAACTGTATCCGAGCGCGTTGAGGGCATGGGCATGGTCCGGCTGCCTAGAGAGCAGCGCCCGCAGCAGACGCTCCATCTCCTCGGTCTGACCCAGCGATTCGTACATCATGGCCCGAGAGTAGGCAAGGGGGGCGAGCTCGAGATCAGGCGAACCAACTGTCTCGA
>JAGYKN010000022.1 GCA_018401615.1 Burkholderiaceae bacterium | reverse complement strand
CATCTCCATTGAAGGAAGGTGATCGCGCACCCACTCGGCCAGCTCAACCTCGCCGCGCGTGGGGGCTCCAAATGAGAGGCCACCCTCGGCTGCCCGCTGAACCGCCTCGATGACCTCGGGGCGTGCATGACCAACAATGGCTGGGCCCCATGAGCAGATGGTGTCGACATACCGATTGCCATCTGCATCCCAGAGGTAGGCACCTTGGGCTCGGGTGAAGAATCGTGGTGTGCCGCCAACCGATCGGAATGCACGGACCGGTGAATTCACGCCACCGGGAATGGTCTTCTGGGCTTGGGCAAAGAGGGCCTGGCTATGGGCGATGCTTGGCTGGTTCACGGGTCTCTGGGGCGGGCTGGTTTAAGATACGGTCATTCTAGACTGACACTCCTTATGAAAACTTACATGTGCTTGATCTGCGGTTGGATCTACGACGAGGCGGCCGGATTTCCGGACGATGACATTGCCCCCGGCACGGCCTGGGACGACATCCCCATCACATGGACGTGTCCGGAGTGCGGTGCCCAGAAATCTGATTTTGAAATGGTGGAGCTCTGACCTGTCCACTGCTCTGACCCGTCCACTCAGGGCGCGTCCTGCGCGCCCGGTGCATCCTTGAGCACGGCAAATCGGGCCAGCGTCTCCTTTCTGGCCACGTCATGGTCCACGATGGGCCCCCCATAGCCCTTGGCTGAAAAGCCTGCCGCGAGCCACGGTGAATGAATCTGTTTGTTGCCCAGGTGCGCGATCTCTGGCACATAGCGTCGGATGAAGGCGCCCGCTGGGTCGAACCGCTCGCTCTGGCTGACTGGGTTGAAGATTCGAAAGTAAGGCTGTGCGTCGCAGCCCGTTGATGCAGCCCATTGCCAGCCACCATTGTTTGCCGAGAGATCGAAGTCATTGAGCCTCTTGGCGAAATAGGCCTCGCCGTGTTTCCAATGAATGCCCAGGTCCTTGGTGAGAAAGCTCGCCACCACCATGCGCAGCCGGTTGTGCATGTAGCCGCTCTGGTTGAGTTGTCGCATGCCGGCATCGACCAGGGGGTAGCCGGTGCGGCCCTCGCACCAGGCATCAAACCAGTCATTTGAGGCGGGGTCTCGCCACTCGATCTTGTCGTATTGCGGCTTGAAACTCCCATGGACCACATGTGGGAAGTTGGCGAGGATCTGCATGTAGAAGTCTCGCCAGATGAGTTCAGAGAGCCAGGTCCGTGCCCCGGTGGCGTCTTGCTCGGACGCAGCCGATGCAATGCGTGCCATGGCCTCTCGCACCAACTGACGGATGCTGATGGTGCCAAACCGCAGGTGCACAGACAGGTAGGAGGGCCCGCGCAGGGCGGGAAAGTCGCGGGCTGCTTGGTAGTGATCGATTCGTCTGAGAAAGTCTTGCAGCAAGGCCTGGGCGTTGGCCTGCGAGCCCTTTGTCTTGAGATCGTCTCCTGCTGTCGCATCGAATCCGAGCGCATCAAGGCTTGGCATGGCGGCAAGCCGCTTGTTGAGCAGCCTGCCTTTTAGCCATTGCGGCCCGCTCTCAAAGGCAGCAGCCTGCGCAGGCGTGAAGGCCTTGAGCCAGGCGTTCTTATAGGGTGTGAAGACTGAGAAAGGCTTTGCTGCCTGGGTGAGAATCTCTTGGTGCTCGAAGATTGACTGGTCCTTCACCCAGTCTGTTGACACCCCCATGGCCCGCAGGGCCTCTTCGACTGCGACATCCCGTGCGATGGCACTGGGCTCATGGTCTCGGGCCGCCACCATGCGGGTGGCCTGGAATGCCGCTGCCAGCCGTGGGAGTTCTTCCTCTGCTCGGCCATGGACCACGCACAGGCCGCCGCCCAGGCTTGCCAGCGTTGCCTGCATTGCCTCTAAGCTCTGATGGATAAAGGCCACCCGGCGATCGAATCGCGCCAGCGGCTCCAAGATGGCGCGATCAAACACGAAGACAGGCAGGACCATGCCAGGCCTTGAGAGGGCCAGGGCCAGGGCAGCGTGGTCCTCGAGCCGAAGGTCTCGGCGGCACCAGACGAGGGTCACAGGTGTGGGGGGCGAGGCAGCGGACAAAACTTTTCCTTTCTAGGGGGCTCCAGGGTTAGAATCAAGGCATATGGGGCAACTCTGGAACAACCACCATGATGCCGCGGGAGCGGCAGGAGAGGATGCCATGTCAGCACAGACTGATGCCGACTTCCCCAGTGTTGCAGGCCAACTCCTCATCGCGATGCCCTCTCTAATTGATCCTCACTTTGGTGGGTCGGTGGTCTTTGTGGCAGACCACTCCCCCAAAGGCGCAATGGGCATTGTGCTCAACCGGCCCTCAGACATGTCGGTTGGAACCCTCTTTAATCGAATCGATCTGCAGACAGACAACCATCCCCTGGGCGAGCAGATGGTCCTGGTGGGCGGTCCGGTTCAGACCGATCGCGGCTTTGTGCTCCACGAGCCCGTTGGCCACTGGAGCTCCACCCTCATGGTCATTCAGGGGCTGGGCCTGACCTCGTCTCGAGACATCCTCGAGGCCAGTGCCAAGGGCAAGGGCCCGAAGCGATTCCTCGTGGCCCTGGGGTACTCGGGCTGGTCACCTGGCCAACTCGATTCAGAGCTTGGCGCCAACGCCTGGCTCACTGTTCCGGTTCACGACACGGCGCTGTTTTTTGAGACGCCGCCAGAAGATCGCCTGGGGGCAGCCTTTCGAATGCTCGGTGTCGACCCAGCAAATCTCTCGGGGGCCTTTGGCCGCGCCTAGCCTGTTGGCCGGCACCTGGCTGGCCTTTGATTTCGGCGAGAAGCGAATTGGAGTGGCCATTGGCAACACCCTGACGGGTGGCGCCAGACCCTTGACGGTCCTTCAGACAGACCCGAGCGCAGCCCGCTTTGACCAGATTGAACTGCTCCTGAAGGAGTGGTCGCCCTGCGGCCTGGTGGTGGGCCTGCCGCGTTACCCAGACGGGGCAGACCATCCCTTTGGCCCGCGCTGCCAACGATTCGCCAATCAACTCAGGGGTCGATTCGGGCTGCCCGTGATCCTAGAAGATGAGCGCTACACTTCGGCTCTGGCGCCTGGTGACGACGCGGTCGATGCCGAGGCGGCCGCCATCCTTTTGCAAGGTCTGCTCGATGCCAAGGTCGATTCAGCTTAACGCCCGGGGTGAACTCACCCACCTGCTCTCCACCGAGGGTCTGCCCAGGTCGGTGGTAATGGGCATTCTGGATCATGCAACGGATTTTCTCGACCTCGAGCGCATGGAGGTTCGAAACGCCGATCTCTTGGCTGGCAAGAGCATCTTTAACCTCTTCTTTGAGAACTCCACTCGCACCCGCACCACCTTTGAGATCGCCGCCAAGAAACTCTCGGCCGACGTGGTCAATCTCAATGTGAGCGCCTCCTCGACGGCCAAGGGAGAGTCACTGCTCGACACCATCGACAACCTGGCCGCCATGCGGGCCGACATGTTTGTGGTGCGGCACGCGCAGGCTGGTGCGCCGTATCTCATTGCCCGGCACGTCAATAAGGTTGCACCCCACATCCACATCATGAATGCCGGCGATGGGCGGCATGCGCATCCCACCCAGGCCCTGCTCGACATGTTTACCATTCGCCACTTCAAGGGTGACTTCCAGGCATTGCGGGTGGCCATCGTGGGCGATCTCCTGCATTCCCGGGTGGCCCGCTCCGACATCCACGCACTCTCAACACTGGGGGTGCCTGATATTCGCGTCATTGCCCCCCTCACCCTCTTGCCAGCAGGCCTATCGGAGCTGGGTGTTCACGCCCACACGAGCCTTCAAGAGGGGCTCAGCGGCGTTGATGTGGTGATTGTCCTGAGGCTGCAGAGCGAGCGGATGCGCGGCGCCCTGCTGCCAAGCCCCCAGGAATACTTCAAGCACTACGGTCTGACCGAGGAGAAGCTTCGGCTTGCCGCACCGGATGCAATTGTCATGCACCCAGGCCCCATGAATCGGGGTGTGGAGATTGACTCTGCCGTGGCAGATGGTGCGCAGTCGGTGATCCTCTCGCAGGTGACCTTCGGCATCGCGGTTCGAATGGCCGTGATGAGCATTCTCAATAAGGCTCGTCCATGATCATCTCGGTTCCCCATCGGCAACCCGACTTCCCGCGGCTGATCATTCGTGGGGCCAGGGTGATCGATCCGCACTCTGGTCGTGATGCCCATGAAGACCTCTTTATTGCAAATGGCAGCATCCAGGCCATCCTGCCGGCGGGTCAGTCCCAGCCAGACTTCACCGCAGACCGCGTCTTAGAGGCCAGAGGCGCCGTGGTGGCACCGGGCCTCATTGACCTCTCGGCCAGGCTGCGCGAGCCGGGCTTTGAGTATCGGGCCACCCTCGAGTCGGAGATGAAGGCAGCAGTCGCCGGAGGGGTGACCCGGCTGGTCTGCCCGCCCGACACCGACCCGCCCCTTGATGAGCCTGGCCTGGTGGAGATGCTCAAGCATCGGGCGCGAAACCTCGCCCAGGCCCATGTCCATCCGTTGGGCGCGCTCACGGTTCGGCTGGCAGGCGAGCAACTCACTGAGATGGCCGAACTCACCGAGGCAGGCTGCGTTGGTTTCTCCCAGGCCCTTCGGCCACTCGTGGACACACAGGTCCTCTACCGGAGCATGCAATACGCCAAGACATTTGATTACCCGATCTGGCTGTATGCCCGAGACCCCTGGCTCGGTGCATCGGGCGTGGCCCACAGCGGCCCGATGGCTGGGCGGCTTGGCCTGCCTGGTGTTCCAGTGGCCAGTGAGACCCTTCGGCTGCTCACCCTCTTTGAGCTGGTGCGCCTAACGGGTGTTCGACTCCATGTCTGTCGACTCTCGTCGGCGGCCGGTGTGGAACTGGTCCGCAAGGCCAAGGCAGAGGGTCTCCCGGTGACCGCCGATGTGGCGGTTCATCACCTCCACCTCATTGACATCGACATCGGTGACTTCGACCCAAGCCTTCGTGTGGACCCGCCGTTTCGCAGTCAGCGGGACCGCGAGGCCCTGCGGCTTGGCCTGCTCGATGGCACGATCGATGTCATCTGCTCTGACCACGCACCGGTGGACGACGATGCCAAGCAGTTGCCATTTGGTGAGGCCGAGTCTGGGGTGATTGGCCTGGAGTTGCTGCTGCCACTTGCGCTCAAATGGGCCAGCGAGGCTGGCATTGGGTTGCCACAGACCCTTGGTTTTCTCACCGACAAGCCGGCAGCAATTCTGGCCCGCGATGCGGGACAGATTCGAGTGGGCGGTCAGGCCGATCTCTGTCTGTTTGAGCCCAGTGCCCATTGGGTGGTCACGAACGACACCCTGTTTTCTCAGGGGCGCAACACGCCCTACCTCGGCCGCGAGCTCGAGGGCCGCGTGATGGCCACCTTTGTCGATGGCCGCTGTGTCTTTGAGCGGTCCGGTCG
Source organism: Burkholderiaceae bacterium (assembly GCA_018401615.1). GTDB lineage: Bacteria > Pseudomonadota > Gammaproteobacteria > Burkholderiales > Burkholderiaceae_A > Hahnella. Next base: position 19,532 of record JAGYKN010000022.1, on the reverse strand, counting down.
CTAGCCTAGACAGCGAGCCGGCTGCAGCGCCCAGTGGCGGCTGGCTTCGGCTGGCCTGGCGTGCGCCCGCGCTCGGTCTCTGGGTCTTGGGGGGCCTTGCCTGGGTCTTGCTCATTCATCATCGGCTGCCCGCGTCGTCTCAGCGTTGGGTGGTGCGCGCTTTTGCCAGGGGCGTCTTGCTCTGGTGCGGGGTGCGACTCGAGCCAGAGATCCGGGGGCCGGCGCAGCCCAGGGCCCTGGTCCCCCATCCGGCCCTGGTGGTGGCCAATCATGTCTCTTGGATCGACATCTATGTGGCCCACGCCTTGGAGCCGATGACCTTTATTGCGAAGGCCGACATTGCCAGGTGGCCTGTGCTGGGCAGGCTGGTCACGGCCGCCCGCACCGTCTACATTGAGCGGGGCAATCGAGGGGCCATTCGTGGTGTGATCGAGGCGGTTGAGGCCAGATTCGATGCGGGCGAACGGGTGATGTTCTTCCCCGAAGGCACCACCAGCGACGGATTGTCCCTGTTGCCGTTTCACTCGAACCTGTTTGTGGTGGTGGCGAACCGGCCAGGCCTGCCGGTGGTGCCACTGACCTTGCAATACTGGCAGGCTGGGCGACCCTCGTCGCTGGCGGCCTATGTTGGCGAGATGACCCTTGTGGGTTCCATGGTCCAGATCATGCGAAGCCGAGGCCTGGTGGCGCGGCCGATTGTCCACCCACCGATTCCAGGGGCCCAGCAGATGGACCGCCGGGCCCTGGCCGCCCACGCTCAGGAGGTGATTGGTCAGTCGATGGCGAGTTGTTGATAGAGGGCGCGGTCCTCGAGTCGGACTGCTGTGAGGTAGCCTCCCCAGACGCAGCCTGAGTCGAGCGCGAGGAGGTTTGAGCGAATCTGCAGCCCCAGCGTGGACCAATGACCCACCACCAGTGTCTGCCGGGCGGTGCGACGGCCAGGCGCCTCAAACCAGGGCCGCAGCCCTGGCGGCCGCTCGCCGGGCGAGAGTTTGCACTTTAGGTCGAGCCTGCCCCTTGCATCGAGGAATCGAATCCGACACAAGACATTGAGCACAACTCGCAGGCGAGCATGCCCACGCAGGCTGTCTCGCCAGTGGGCTGGGGCGCCAGTGAACATCTCATGCAGGAAGTCTTGCCAATGGTCGCTTCGCAGGCGTTGCTCGACACTGCTGGCCAGCTCGAGGGTCTCTCGGGTGCCCCATGCTGGGAGAACACCTGCGTGGACCATGAGGTGTCGGCCCTGCGCATGGGCAAGCGGTCGATGGCGCAACCAGTGCAGCAAATCGGCACCCTCGTGGTCTTTTAGGACATCCCAGACGGTGTCAGAGGGCGATGCCTTGCGGGCGCCACAGGAGACGGCAAGCAGGTGCAGATCGTGGTTGCCAAGGACCGCGACGGCCCGAGGGCCAGCTGATCGAATCATTCGCAAGACATCGGCCGAGCGTGGACCACGGTTGACCAGGTCGCCCACGAACCACAGCCGGTCTTGCCTGGGGCGAAGGGGAAGTTGATCGACAAGCGCCTCTAAGCTGCTGCCACAACCTTGTACATCACCAATTGCATAAGTCGCCATATCACTCCATCGTAAGATAGAACGCAGAGCAGCGCGCCGTACCTTTCCCTTTCACCCTTTTCCTTCCCCATGATTGCCATGACCCCGACCACCCCAACCACCCCAAATACCCCAGCTGCCAAGATGGAGCCCTCAATCTTTAAGGCCTACGACATTCGCGGCGTGGTCGATCAGACCCTCACAGAGCCGACCGTGCGTCGAATTGGCAATGCCCTTGGCCGCATGATGCTCATGGAGGGCCAGCCGCGCTGCGTGGTGGGCCGAGATGGTCGACTCTCGGGCGAGCGCCTTGCCAAGACCCTCACAGAGGGCCTTCAGGCGGCAGGGGTGGATGTGATTGACATTGGGATGGTGCCCACGCCAGTGGTCTACTTTGCCACCCACCTGCTTGGAACGGGAACGGGCGTGGCCATTACGGGCAGCCACAACCCGCCCGAGTACAACGGCCTCAAGATGATGGTGGCCGGTGTCACGCTCTCGGGAGACGCCATCACTGCCCTTCGCACGAGTCTGGAGCAGGGCCTGGTGGATCAACACCTCGCAAGCGTCTCTCGCAGGGGCGGCTGGAGCGCTCGGGATGTGCGCTCGGAGTACGAGGGTCGAATTGTGAGTGATGTGAGCCTGAGCCGGCCCATGCGTATTGCGGTTGATGCTGGCAATGGCGTGGCAGGTGAACTTGGCCCGGCCGTGCTCGCCCGCCTGGGCTGCGAGGTCACGCCCCTCTATTGCGAGATTGACGGCACCTTTCCGAATCACCACCCCGATCCTGCGGACCCTCACAACCTCACAGAACTCATCCGAGTGGTCCAGGAGCAGGACCTGGAACTCGGCCTGGCATTCGATGGCGATGGGGATCGTCTGGGTGTGGTGACTCGGTCGGGTCGGGTGATTTGGCCAGATCGCCAGCTCATGCTCTATGCAGCCGATGTCTTGAAGCATCGACCTGGCGAGGAGATCATCTTCGATGTCAAATGCAGCCGGCTGCTGGCCCGCTGGATCACCGCCCATGGGGGCCAGCCCCTGATGTGGCGCACGGGACATTCGTTGATCAAGGCCAAGCTCAAGGAGACCAAGGCCCCCTTGGCTGGTGAGATGAGCGGACACATCTTTTTCAACGACCGCTGGTATGGCTTTGACGATGGCATCTACACCGCTGCCCGACTGCTGGAGATTCTCTCGCGATCCGATGACCCGAGCGGGACCCTGGAGGCCCTCCCAGATGCCATCTCCACGCCGGAGTTGCAGATACGAACTGCCGAGGGTGAGCACCATGGTGTGGTGGCTCGACTCATTGAGCATGGCCTGTTTCCATCATCGATCGGGCGCTCAACACTCGATGGCATTCGTGTGGAGTACGACGACGGATTCGGCCTTGCCCGGCCATCGAACACCACGCCGGTGGTGGTGCTGCGCTTTGAGGCTGACACGCAAGAGGGTCTCAGGCGAATTGAGTCTGAGTTTCGCAGCAGCCTTTTGGTGGCCATGCCGAGCGCCCAACTCCCCTTCTGATGCCCCGCATTCTGGTCATCAAAACCAGCTCGCTTGGTGACCTGGTTCACTGCCAGACGGCCCTGCAAGAGGCGCATTGGAACGAACCCGAGTTGGTGGTCGATTGGGTGAGTGAGGAGGGGTTTGCTGCCATTCCAAAGAGCTGCGCATGGGTTGATCGGGTCCACCCCGTGGCCCTTCGGCGCTGGCGAAAGTCGCTCCTGTCTCGCGAGACGCGAGTCGAGGTGCGCCTTGCCCTCGATGCCCTTGCGGAGCGCTCTTACGACCTGGTGATCGATGCCCAGGGCCTCCTTAAGAGTGCCTGGCTGGTGAGTCGGGCGAGGGTCTCAAAAGGGGGGCGTTGGGGATTTGATTGGTCCTCTGCCCGCGAGCCCCTTGCCAGCCTTGTCCTGGATCACAAGGTCCACAGCCCACCGAATGATCATGCGGTCGCAAGGCTTCGCACCCTTTTTTCCAAGGCCCTTGGCTACAGCATCAAGGGCCCACTGCACATTGGCCACGGCTGGGGCAACGACCACACGCCCGAGGAGGCAGAGTCGGCATCGCGTTCGGTGGGCCTGCACCAGCGTGACGATGCAATGGGCATGCGTGGCTGGGTGGTGTTGGCCCACGGCAGCAGTCGCCCTGAAAAGGAATGGCCCGAGGGCCACTGGATTGGGCTTGGAAGGATCTTGTTTCGGTCAGGCCTGCTGCCGGTGTTTCCATGGGGCTCGCCTGCCGAGTACGAGCGGGCCATGCGCCTTGCCAAGGCCAGCCAGGGGCGATGCCTGCCCCGGCTCTCACTCGAAGACCTGCGCCCCGTGTTGAGGCTGGCCACTGCGGTGGTGGGGGTGGACTCGGGCATCACGCATTGGGCAGCCGCACTCGGGCGCCCCACGGTGGGGCTCTTTACGGGCACCCCCGCCCGACGCTTTGGCCTGGATTGGGCCCCGCAGGCCGCCTCCCTGGAGGGCCCCTCGATGGCCATAGACCGGGTGACCGCGGTGCTCAGAGGCTGGGAACTGGTTTGAGCCGTTGGCTCTACACCGCAGTGGGTGTCTGCCTGCTGCCGTGGCTCGTTGTCTACTTGCAGTGGCGAGGGATCCGTCAGCCTGCCTATCGCAGGCATTGGGGGGAGCGTTTTCGAGGCGGTGGCAAGGGCCGCAATGCCTTTTCTGGGCAAGAGAGAGCCGGCATGCCCATCCTCTGGATTCATGCGGTCTCTGTGGGTGAGACTCGGGCAGCCGCCCCCCTCATCACCCAGTGGCTCGGGGATGCTGGCCAGGCAGCACGAGTGGTGCTCACCCATTCAACCCCCACGGGTCGGGAGACTGGCGCCCACCTGCTTGACGATCTCATCCAGGCTGGCCGACTTGTGCAGGCCTACCTGCCCTACGATTTGCCGTGGGCCAATGCGCGTTTTTTGCGCTGGGCGCAGCCCACAGCTGGGCTCTTGATGGAGACCGAACTCTGGCCGAATTTATTGTCGAGCGCGCAGCGCCGTGGTCTGCCCATGGCACTCATCAATGCCCGACTCTCTGAACGCTCTGCCAAGAGGTTCAATCGGTTTTCTGCCCTCTCGCGACCAGCCCTGTCCTGCCTTGGCCTGGTTGTGGCGCAGTCGGCAGCCGATGCGGATCGGTTGCGGGCGGCCGGATACGCGGGCGAGATGGTGATTGCGGGCAATCTTAAGTTTGATGTGCTCCCCGATGCCGCTCAGGTCGAGAGGGGCCGGGCCTGGCGAGCATTGTGGCCTCGGCCCAAGGCATGGCTCGTGGTGAGCAGTCGAGACGACGAGGAGGCCGCCATTGGGCAGGCATGGGTGGAGGCCAACCCTCGGGGCACCCCTGCCGACACCCCTGCAGACACCCTTTTGGTGGTCGTGCCGCGGCACCCGCAGCGTTTTGAGCGGGTGGTGCAGATCTTGGAGAAGGCTGGCCTACGGGTGATGCGCAGGTCTGCGGGGCTGTCTCTTGGCGCCGAGGTGGATTGTCTGGTTGGAGACTCCCTGGGCGAGGTGGCCTCTTATGTGGCCGCCACGGACCTGGCGCTGGTGGGTGGCAGCCTCATGGCCCTTGGGGGCCAGAACCCCATTGAGGTCTGCGCTCAGGGCAGGCCGGTCTTCTTTGGGCCGCACATGTTTAATTTCCAGGCCATCTCGAGAGACCTCAGCCGGGCTGGAGCGGGCTTTGAGGTTCGGAGTGCCTCGGAGTGGATTGCCCACGCCCGCGAGCTTGTCGCCAACGGCCCTGCCTACCGAGACGCCGCAACTGCGGCCGGGTCATTTGCGAGCCAGCACCGCGGGGCGGTTGATCGCACTTACTTGGCGCTGATGAGTTGGCTCATGGACTCGAGGTCGGCAGGCCCAAGGCCACCAACTGCCGCACGCAGCTGAAGGCTCGCCAGCAGGGTGTCGTTGCGGGCTTTGGCCAGATCGCGTTGGGCTGCAAAGAGTTGCTGTTGGGCATTGAGGACGTCGATGTTGATGCGCACACCCACCTCGTAGCCCAGTCGATTGGATTCAAGGGCGAGCTGGCTGGAGCGCTCTGCCGCGCGCAGTGCGTTGATCTGCGCGAGGCCCGCCACCACATTGAGGTAGCTCTCTCGGGCGGTCTGCTCGGCCAAGAGCTTGGCGGCATCGAGCTTGTGACGAGCCTCGTTGTGCAAGGCCGAGGACTCTCTCACCAACGAGGTCGTGGCGCCGCCGGCCAGGATGGGCACGGTGAGGCTCAGGCCCACGTAGTTGGAGTCGGCCGATGGCTGACCTATTGACACGGCCGAAGTCTCGCTCGAGCGCGAGCGGGCTGCCACGAGGTCGAGGCTTGGCAGGTGGCCGGCCGCTTGTCTGCTCACGTCGAGGCGAGCGCGTTCTTGATCAGCCGTGGCCCGAAGCACCACAAAATTGGCCGCGCGTGCCTGGGCAACCCAATCTTCGGCATTCATGGGGGTGGGCGCGGGAATCTGCAGATTGGCCCGCAGGTCTGGCAATCGTGCGGGCAGGGGCTGGCCCATGATCAGACCGAGTGCCTGACGCTTTACGTTGAGGTTGTTTTCAGCACGAATTTCCGAGGCCAGGATGAGGTCAAACCGAGCCTGGGCCTCTTGCTGGTCGGTCACGGTGGCAGTGCCCACCTCGAAGCTGCGCTTTGCAGACTCGAGCTGCTCGGCGATGGCTTTTTTCTCGGCCTGGGTGACGCTCAGCGCCTCTTGCGCATTGAGCACGTCGAAGTAGGCCCCGGCCAGTCGGAGCAGGGCGTCTTGTCTGGCCGTGCCAAAGGCTGCATCGGCTGCAATGGCGGTCTGGCTGCCTTGCTGAGCCAATCGCAGGGCCGCGAGATCGAGCAGTGGCTGATTGAGGCTCACCACGTAATTGCGGAAATCGAGTTTGCGAGGCGCCCCGTCTACATCGAGCTTGCGTGCATCGGCCGTGGCGCCCACCGAGGGCAGCAGGTTGGCACGGCCCTGGACTCTCTTTTCCTGCCCAGCCTCTCGGGCCTGGCTGGCAGCCAAGAAGGTGGGGTCGTGGGCAAGCGCATGGCCCATGGCCTCCGAGAGGCTCAATCCGAAGGCAGGACCACTGATTGAGGTGGCCGCAAGGGTGAGGCCAAGGAGTTGACGCTGCATGTTCAAGGTGGGAAATCCTTTAAAACTTAAATTGAGGAAGGCGAGGTGCATGGTCGAGCATGGGTGTGAGGGTCTCAAAGAGGCCCTCCTCGACAAACGACTCGCGCCGCTGCTGGATGCGAACGGCCCGCATGATGGGCGCCTGACCGATGATGGCCACCAGCCGGCCACCGGGCTTGAGCAAGGCCAGAAGGCCCTCGGGAACAAAGGGCAGGCCACCCGAGACCAAGATGGCATCGAACTGTCGACTCGACCAGCCATTTTGGCTCGAGAGGCCATCGCCCAGCGCCACAGTGACATTTTCAATGCCCGCCTGCTGGAGGTTGACCTGCGCCAACTGCACGAGCCTGGGTCGAATCTCCACAGCGGTCACGACATCGCAGAGCTGCGCGAGCAGGGCAGCCATGTGTCCGGAGCCAGCCCCGATCTCCAGGACCTGGTCAGTCGGTTGGAGATCGAGTTCCTGGGCAAGACGGGCCTCGAGCTTGGGCGCAAACATGGCCTGGCCTTCGGGCAATGGAATCTCGGTGTCCACAAAGGCAAGGCTGCGTCGTCCTGGTGGCACGAAGTCTTCTCGCCTGATGACCTCGAGGGCGGCGAGGACGCGGGGCTCCATGACATCCCAGGGGCGAATCTGCTGCGCAATCATGTTAAAGCGAGCGAGCTCGGTGGCCTCTTCGCTTTGTTCGACGGACATCTGCAAGCCTCCTGGATTTAGAGATTGAGGGTGGACCCCTTATTATGCGCAGTTATGGATGACATGCTTGCAGCACTGCGCGCCCTTCCGGATGAGGTCAAGGCGCTGCTCATGGGGGTGGTTGAGGGGCTCACCGAATTTCTACCGGTCTCATCGACGGGCCACCTCATCTTGTTTGGTGCCTTGCTCGGATTTGACGATGAGCGGGCCAAGACATTCGACATCGCCATCCAGACCGGTGCGGTCCTCTCCATATTGTGGCTCTACCGGGCGCGCTTCATTCAGGCCCTTGGCCAGGGTTACAAGAGCGCGCTCTTGCTTCACCTTGCCGTGGCCTTCATGCCATCGGCGGTGCTGGGACTCCTCATTGGTGGGGCGGTCAAGGCCCACCTCTTTAGTCCCGTGCCGGTTGCAATCGCGCTGGTGGTCGGCGGCTTTGTGATCCTCTGGGCCGAGCAGCGACAGTCTCGGCATCCCGAGGGCGTGAGGATTCAGACAGTCGACGATGTGCGGGTCTCTGATGCCTTTAAGATTGGCATGGCCCAGGCACTTGCCTTGATCCCTGGCACGAGTCGCTCAGGGGCGACCATCATCGGTGGCATGTTGTTTGGCTTTTCTCGCAAGGCCGCCACAGAGTTTTCCTTCTTTCTGGCCGTGCCAACAATCTTTGCTGCCGCGGGCTACAGCCTCTTTAAGACACGGGCTGCTCTGTCCTGGGACCAGCTCCCAATTTTTTTCATTGGAACTGCAGCGGCCTTCGTGACCGCCATGGTGGTGGTGCGGTGGCTGGTCCGCTTTGTGAGTAACCACTCCTTTCGTGGCTTTGCCTATTACCGAATTGTCTTTGGTGGGATGGTTATTGTTCTTTGGCAGATGGGCCTGCTCGAGTGGGACGGCGCATGAAGATGAGGTCTGCAACCGGGTTGCCAAGGCGCAGGCCGCGGGCCTCAAACTTGGTCAGGGGCCGCCAGTCTGGCCGGGGGGCGAATCCGCTGAATCGGTTCTCAAGCAGCGGCTCAGCTGCCAGCACCGCGAGCATCTGCTCGGCATAGTGGGGCCAGTCGGTCGCACAGTGGAGGTAGCCACCGGGCCGAATCCGATTCGCGATGAGATGGGCCACTGCCGGCTGAATGAGTCGGCGCTTGTGATGCCGCTTCTTGGGCCAGGGGTCTGGAAAGAAGAGGTGGACGCCGTGCAGGCTCGACTCAGCCAGCCCGCTGCCCAGCACGTCAACGGCATCTTGCTCCATGATTCGAATGTTCGTGAGGCCATCGCGCTCAATCCGATTTAAGAGCGAACCCACGCCGGCGGCATAGACCTCAAGGCCAAGAAAATTCCATTGAGGATTCCTGGCCGCAATGGTGGCGGTGGTCTCTCCCATGCCAAATCCAATCTCCAGGACCACCGGATTCGCATTGCCAAAAAGCTGCGGGAGGTCGATTGGATGGCCCTCGTATGGCAGCGACCACTTCGCTTGAAACTCAACCCTGGCTTGACGTTGGGCGGCCGTGATCTTGCCTTGGCGACGCACGAAACTGCGCACGTGAGCGTGGACAGCAGGGGCGGCCTGGTCTGGTTTGGTGCAAGTGGTGTGTTGCGAAGACATGCATCAAAGTGTGACAGACAGGCTAGGGAATGCCCCAGGGCCTGCACAAATTGATAAAACCATTGTTACACTCCGGGTTCCTATCGCAACTCTTCTCACTATAAGAGGGAACATGAATAAAGCTGATCTCGTTGAAGCCGTGGCCAGTGCCACAGAAATCTCCAAATCCAAGGCCGATGACGTGGTGGGTGCGATTGTCGCAACCATCGTGAAGGCGGTCGCAAAGGGCGACTCTGTTCAGCTCGTGGGTTTCGGAACCTTTGGTTCTGGCAAGCGTGCCGCTCGTACCGGCCGCAACCCCCGCACTGGCGAAGCCATTAAGATTGCCGCCGCCAAGACCGTGAAGTTCACGGCAGGCAAGGCATTTAAGGATGCGGTCAACAAGCGCAAGTGACGTTTGCTTGCCTCACGAAAAAGCCCGGGGTGACCCGGGCTTTTTTTTCTGCTCACCTTACTGATCTGCACACTGCCCACGCCCTAGATCAACGCTAGAGCGTGGGGTTGTGCTTAGTCGGCAAATACCCCTGCGCTGCGGATGAGGCTGCCCCAGCGCTCGGTCTCGGCGGCCAGGAGCTTTTTGTGCTCAGCGGCCGTGGCCATGTTGTCGGAATAGACATCGGAGCCCAGATCGGCCATGCGCTTGCGAAAGGCTGGGTCCTTGAGGGCGTCACGGAGTGCGGCGTTGAGCCTGGTGGTGACGGCAGCAGGGGTGCCCTTGGGCGCATAGAGGCCGTGCCAGACGCTGAGTTCAAAGTTCTTAAAACCGCCTTCAGCAGCCGTGGGGACATCCTTGAGGGTCTCGAGCCGCTTGGGGGTGGTGATGGCCAGCGCCAACACACGTTTGCCGTTGATCTGGGGGGTGGTGCTGGTGGTCTGGTCACACATGAGATCGGTCTGGCCGCCAATGAGGTCTGTCATGGCGGGCCCCGTTCCCTTGTACTGGACCGTGGTGAGGGCCTGCCCAATTGCAGACTGGAACATCAGGCCACACAGGTGTGAGGCAGCCCCCAGTCCAGCGTTGGCCAGGTTGATCTTCTGGGCATTGGCCTTGACATAGGTCACGGCATCCTGAAGGTTCTTGGCGGGAAAATCTGGCCGTGCAATCAGGGTCATGGGCACAGTGTTGATCAGGCCCAGGTACTCGAAGTCCTCGAGTGGCTTGTAGGAGAGCTTGCGATAGAGGGCTGGCGCAGTCGACATGCCAATGTGGTGGATCAGGATGCGATAGCCGTCTGGCTTGGCACGCGCGATCTCAGCCGGGGCCACGATGCCGCCAGCACTGGGCTTGTTCTCGACAACGACTGGCTGGCCAAGGGATTTCTCCATGGTCTGGGCCAGGGTGCGGGCCACAGTGTCTGTTGGGCCGCCAGCCGAAAATGGCACGACCATGGTGATGGGCTTTGTTGGAAAAGCCATCGATGCCGCCGGTGCAAGGCCGACCATGGCCGTCAGGCCAAGGCCCAGGACCACATTGCGGCGGGACGTCTTAAGGGATGAGGGAAGTTTCATGCGGGTACGCTCCTTGTGATGACAACCTGCAAGTCTATGGTTTTCGCAGTCATCAAGGCCCAAGGCCGCCCTAGCATTTTCCCTAGGAAGACCTTATCGGATGGCGGTCTCTGAGAGGATGCGCAGTTGACCGTCTTGCTCCACCCAGATGAGCTCTTTGAGGTTCTTGCTGCGATAGGAGTCGGAGCGATAGAACTGGGTAAACCTGGTGATGCCTCGCCCGTCTTCAATGCTCACGGCAACAGAGGCCACCTCAACTTCGATGATGCTTGCACCATTTAGGAGGTTGGACTTGCGCCTTGCGAAGCTGGCCCGGTTTGGAAAGTCTGTGGCGTAGTGGGCAAGGTAGGCCGCGGGATCCCGTGAGGCCCAGGCGGCTCGCCAGGCTTCAACGGCAGATTCGAGACTGGCCTCAGTCATGAGGGCCGGCGTGGGCGACCCTCCGGGTATTGGTGGCAACGCCACGCTTGGCCGCTCCGGTGCAACTGCGCTGGCCACAGGCAGTTGAGGGACGGCCTCGGGCTCGTGCATCACCCGGTAGAGCCCCACACCAATGCCCAGAATCGACACTCCAACAAGCCACCACCCTCCTTGACGTGACACTAAGGGGCGGGCGGCAGGGCTCGTCATAGGCGTTCTTTTACGAGCGGCGAGAGGGCGAGATCATCCGACTTATTAAAGCTTAGCCCGGGCTGACGGGCCCAATGGATGCGCTGCACCTCCCCAGACTGCTCACGCAGGCTCACAACGGGCCGAGATGGATCGATCTCAAAGATGGCAAGCGTTCCCGGCAGGCTCGCCTCCATGCGCCTGCGGGCGGCAATGGCCCTGGCAGACCATTCAGACGGCGAGAGCCAGTTGACTGACGGCGTGATGACGATGTGTGTTTTGCCGTACTCGACATATTTCTTCAGGCGAATCATGTCGTCGTTCGAGACGGCCAGGCAGCCGTCGGATGCCTTGGGCGGTCGAACATGAACGTCTTCCGGAACACCATGGATCCAGATGCCAAAGCCAGTTCGTTTTGCCTGTCGATCCTCGGCATTGGGGTAGTCCAGGGTCATGGCAAGCCGACCCAAAAAGCCGTCTGCCCGAGGATTCTTGATTTCCTTTAGCAACTGGTAGGCGCCGATGGGTGTCTTCCGATCGCCCTCGACTCTCTTGGGCGCACCCGAGAGGCCCAGGGTGGTGTAGAACTCATCGACCAATTGCGGCGCGCCCCGCTCTGAGCGAAAGACATAGATTCGTGAGACAGAGAGGTCGGCAAGCAGGAGGTACTGCCCCATGCTTTGGGCCTGCGCCAGAAAGACGATGTTGTCGGGCAACATGCCGCTGGGCCGCTCATAGGCCCTTGCCCTTGCCTCGGAGAGGAGGTCTTGGTCTGGTTTGCGAAGGACACTTGCCTGGCCCGACAAGGAGAGCACGGCCTGCGCTTGCAGCCAGTGGGCCAGACGCGATTTGGGCTCAATGGATGCGGCCTGCGAGGCAATGGCAGCCAGACGATCGGGAGTGCCCTCTGCAGCAACTCGGGCGGCCTCTTCGAGCAAGGCATCAGGCGAGGCTGGGGGGTTGGCCTGGCTCGGCATCCCAGCCAAGGCGAGGGCTGCAAGGGCCACAAGGGCGCTGGCCCATCGGGCCAGCTTTAATTTTGTTCGAGCCTGATCTTCCATGTGTCATCCTCCGCCACCCAGATTTGAGTCTTGCGCGACCGCACCCGAAGGGCGCCGGACTCGTAACGTTGATCGTACTTCACCTCAACTTCTCCGGCCACCCTTGGCGTGATCACGATGTTGGAGACCTCGACGACGATGACCTTCTTGCCAAGGATTCGAGGCTTTCTAAAGGCCAGCCATGCATCGCGGGTCTTGTGGGCGGGAATGCTAAATCGGGCGCTGTAAAAGCCCGCGTATTGATTGAAGTCTTTCTTGGCCCACGCCTTGGCCCACGCCTCTAGTAGGGCTTGCACGTCCTGCACCCCTTGCGCAGGGCGTTCAACAACCTTTGCCAATTCGGCTCGTCTGACTGCCTCGGCTGCCGCGATGACCACGCGGCCCTCGTCCATGGCCTTTCTGAGGGCAACCGGATCAAGGCCTTTGGAGTCTAGGGCGACATCTTTTTTTGGCGGCGTCTTGCCGATGGCTTTTGCGTAACTCTCTGAGAATTGCTGGCCTGCCAATTCCCGCAGGTTGCGAAATGCGGTGGCGGATTCGGGATTGGCGAGCAAGGCTGATTCGAGTGTTTTGCGAGACCCCTCGAGGTCTCCATCGGTGGCCATGAAGAGGGCCAGATCGTTGGCCGCGCCAAGGTCTGCCGGAGAGGCCCTCACCCTTGCCTCGAGGGCCATTCGAGCCTCATCGATCTTGCCCTGTCGCAACAGTGACATGAGGTCGATTGGAGGCGGGGTGGATGCAAGGGCTGGGATCGCGGTGGACCCGGTTAAAAAGCAAAAAAACGCTGTTAAAAGAATGAGTCGCGGGGCGGTCTTCATAGATTACCTACAATGCTATCACCTACCAGGCCGAAAAAGCTCGGGCCAAGCCGATCAGGGCGGTGATCAGCAAGACCACGCCGAGTATGCGAAAAAAAGTCGGTGTCTCGGCTGCCACCAACCTGGCATGCAATCTCTCTCCCATGAGGTGTCCCAGCAGGGCACATGGAAAGAGCCAGAGTTGGTGAATGAGTTGGAGGTCAACGCCCACGATCAGAAACGAGACCATCTTGATGACCACCAGGATGAACCACAACACGAAGAGGGTGTCGCGCAGCTGATGTTTGGCCACATGGTTTGCAAAGACGGAGATGATCAATGGCGCGCCAGTCAGGGAGGTGCCGCTGACGTAGCCGCCCAGGCCAAGCAGGGCCCTCTCCACCCAGGGATTCTTGCTCTCAAATCGGCGATCGAGAATGTATCCCACGGCATAGACCGAGATGATGGCAAAGATCACTGAGCTGATGATCTGCGGCGAGATGGTGAGCAGACCGATCACCCCAATCAACTTTGGAATGGTCATGATCTTGAGGGCCTGCCAGAGGTAGGGCCAGTCGATGTTGCTGGCGGCGCCACCCAATACCCTGGTCTGACGATAGCCCTTCCAGGTGATCCAGCTCGAGAAAATCAGAAGGTGAATGGCAATCGGGGGCAGAAACAGCAACGGATCATCGACCACCAAAAGAAAGAATGGGAGCGACAAGACCGAGCCACCAAATCCAAGCCCGCTTCGCACAAATCCACTCCAGACGAAGATGAGCCCGATGAGGGTCAGTTGGGTGAGGGTGAGCTCTCCCATCCGCTAGGGCAGGACAGGGTGGCCGCGGCTGGTGAGGTCGTTTTGCAGGTAGAGCTGAAGCAGCATTGATTCAAAGACGGGCCTGATGAGCCCGGGCTCGCTCTCAAGCGCTGCGCGCAGGCCGTCTGCTCGTAGGCAGACTGCAAGCACCTCGGTCTCTGCGACGGCCGAGAGGCTTCGCACGCCACCAATGAGGATTGACTGCTCACCAAAGGTCTCACCAGGCCCCAACCGTGCCACGGGCTGAGAGCCTCCTGGGTTGTAGAGGCAGACGGTGCCCTGGGTGATCACATAGAACTCGTTGGCCGCATCGCCCTGATTAAAGATAATGGCCTCGGCTGAGAATCTGCGCTGACCTGTGGGCTCTGCCTCAGGCGGGGCCGGTTCGATGGCACGCGCAGGGGCCGGCTGCACCGCGTCGATGGGCATCGCTTCGGCCGGCTGCACCGCTTCAATGAATGTGGGCGCCTGCGGTGGCGGTGCAGGCTGCGGCATGACAGGCTGCGGCGTTGCAGGCTGGGGCGGTGCTGCGGCTGCGGCAGCAGCAGGTGCCATGAGCTTGGGTCGCCATTCATCGGGGATCGATTCTGTTCCAAGCACCAGACAGACGAGGCGCTCGAAGTCGATTGCCACCTCCAGGGTGACTGCGCAGCGTCTCTACTGCGGCGTTGGGCGGCATCTAAGACATGGTCGATCGGATGCTTGGGGCGTGCCTTCTCATGACTAGCGAAGCCAGCCTGGCAGTGCTCATACCAAGAATGCGGCCAAGCGTGAGCCGAAAGAGCCCCTTTGAGACTGGGATTGATGCGGCAATCTCACGGCAGGCTGCATCGATGGGAATGACCTTGCAGTTGATGACGGTGCTTGCGCGAATGTCGTGGGAGAGGACCTGACCGACCAGTCCCTGGGCCAGCCCGATGACACTGCCAGGACCGAGCCTGTATGCATCACCGACTGTTGCGAGCTCGACCTCACCTGTGACGAGGACAAATGCATCGTGGGGCACTTCGCCAGCGCAGAGCACAATCTGACCGGCCGTAAAGACCCGTGTCTTGAGGGCGCTGCTCGACCAGACCTGATAGAGCAGGCGCTCTTGGGCGGTGAGGTTGTTGTCGTGAAAGTAGGCCAACTGCTCAGACTTTTTGGCCCTGAGGCTCAGGCCTTTGAAGCGTCCTCGATCGATGGAAAAAGTGATCTCAGCCATGGTGAGTCGCCAAAGCGGCCTTCAGCAGTTGTGTGGTTTCAAAGAGAGGAAGCCCCATGATGCCAGACGGGCTGCCCTTGATCGACTGGATCATCATGCCGGCGTGGCCCTGAATGGCATAGGCGCCCGCCTTGCCAAACGGCTCACCTGTCTTGATCACCCAATGGATCCAGTCTTGCGGGAGGTCTGCAAAGGTGACCGACGAGTGACTCAGTGCCCATTGGTAAGACGCCGCCGTGTGGATGCCCACGGCCGTATAGACGCTGTGGGTGCGGCCTGAGAGGCGATTGAGCATGGCTGCTGCATGGGCCTCGTCTCGGGGCTTGCCAAAGATCTCTTCATTGAGTGACACGGTGGTGTCGCCAGTCACCAGAGGATGGAGTGGTAGACCCAGCGAGACTCGGCTTGCCCAGGCGGCTCTGGCCTTGTTTTGCGTCACACGCACCACATAGGCCTTGGGCGATTCGTCTGGCACCTGTGCCTCTAGGGATTCGGGATCAATGCTCGGATCGAACCCGCAGGTCTGAACGCACAGCCCCAATGGTTGCGCGACTTGTAGGAGCAATTGAAGTCGCCTTGGCGACTGCGAGGCCAGCAAGAGAGTCTTGGCCGTCATGGCCGCGCCGTCTGGTTCAGAGGTGTCGCCGCAGCGCCTTGAAAAAGAGTTCCGATTGCAGCCGCTCTTCGTTCATCTGGCGCCCAACGCGTCGGGCCATGGCTGCTGTCGAGGGGGCCAGGGGCAGGCCGGTGGCACGGGCCACCACCTCAGACATGCAGGCCCTCTCCAGGTAGTAGAGGTCATCGAATGCGTGGTCGATGCGATCGCCGCAGACCACGATGCCGTGGTTGGTCAAGAAGAGAATGTCAGCCTGGCCCATGACCGAGGCGATCCGCTCGCCCTCAGAGGCATCAAGCGCCAGTCCGTTGTAGCGCCGATCAATGGCGATTCGGCCATGAAAGCGCATGGCATTTTGGGAGAGGGTGGTGTCGAGGCAGCCAGGCTGAGTCAGGGCCAGGGCGCTCGCGTAGGGCATGTGGCTGTGGAGCACACAGGCTTTTTTGTGCAGTCGGTGCACGGCCGCATGGATAAACATGGCGGAAGGTTCAACATCGTGGCGGCCCTCGAGGCGGGCTCCGTTGGCATCGACCAGGACAATGTCGGCGGCCTGGACCTCAGACCAGAGCAGTCCCCTCGGGTTGATCAGAAAGCGACCAGACCGATCGGGCAACTCGATGCTGAAATGATTGCAGACGCCTTCACCAAGGCCATGGTGGTGGGCGGCCCTCAGGGCCAGGGCGAGGTCCTCTCGCAGGGCCTGGATTGACCGGCTGTCTTTCGTGACCATCAGACGAGACCCTCCTCTAAAAGATTGCAGGATAAGGCATCTGCTGGCTGGCCCATCACGTGTCGTGGCGAAGCTACTTCCGAAGGACTTGGGAGGCCAGGATGCCGCTGGCGTCGTGGGCTGCGGGCTCGATGCCCAATAAGGCGCAGAGCAGTGGGTAGACCTCAAGGCTCGATGTGCGACCAAGCTTGACTGGCCTGATGGCCGGGCCGTGTGCGATGAAGAGCCCCTGCATCTGTGTGTGCTCTGGATCAAATCCGTGCTGGCCTGGAATGGGAAAGCTCAGCAGACGATTGTTCAGAGACCAGCCGGCCGCTGCCAGGCACACAATGTCCGGTACCCGTCGATGAAGCAGTGGCCCTAACCGCCTTGGCGCAAGGCCCTTGGGCCAACACGTCAGGTTCTGTGCAGCTGCAAGTGCGGCCAGAACGGCCTCCTGAGCTTCGCCCCCCAGGGCCACCCCCGGGGTTGCCCCGATCCATTCCCACCTGGCCCTTGGAAAGGGCTTTAAGAGTGCAGCACCGTCGATGATCTGATGGGCTGGCACGAGACTCATGCCGTGGTCAGAGACCACGACCAGTGTGGTCTGGTGCCAGAGCCCGGCCGCCCTGAGCCCGTCAATGAGGTGCCCAATGGCAAGGTCTACCCGGGCGATTGCCTCATTGACCTCTGGGCTGTCTGGGCCGTGGGCATGACCCTCTGAGTCCACCTCCGAGACATAGAGGGTGGCGAAATCGGCCTGGGGGCGATCAGGACGGATGTCCGTGAGCCACTGCAGCAGTTGACTTGCCCTCTGCATCGAGGTGAGCTCATGCTGGTAGGGCAGCCAGTCGCGGGGCTGCCGACCTCCAATGGAGACCTCTGTGCCAGGCCAAAAAAGGGTCGAGCTGATGCGCCCCTGCCTGCCGGCGGTCACCCAGATGGGTTCAACCTCTGACCACCAGGCAGGATTGGTCACTGCGGCACGGTCACGCAGCCGAAAGACTTGATGCGGGATGAGGGGGTCGACCATGGTGTTATTGAGAATGCCGTGATGGCCGGGAAATCGACCGGTCACGAGGCTGACATGATTGGGAAAAGTATTGGTGGGAAAGACCGGGGTCAGGCCGTGGGCCACTGCCCCCTGATTTGCGAGGCCCAGGAGCACGGGGGAGTGGCCACGCCCGAGGTAGTCGGCCCGAAAGCCATCGATGCCAATGAGCACGACCAATGGCTTGACTGCATCTGCCGGGGCAGCACCATGGGCATGAGAGCCTGCAGACATCACAAGCGCCATCAAGACAAGACAAAGTCGGGTCATGGTTGATACCTGCTCTGGGGCTCGAAAGTCTGGATCATACCGACCAGACCCAAGGGTCCCAGGGGCCTTACACTCAGAGAATGTGTACTAGAGGGAAGCCTTTGCCACATGATTTTTGGAATAGACAGCCTGCTCTTTCACGGCACGAGCATCCAAAATGTAGAGAGGATTCTGCGCTCCGACACACTGCATGCCACCTGCCGTCTTCCAGAGCAGGCGTTGCACCTGCTGCCAGGCCCCACGAGCGGCCCGGCTGATCAGGCCATTCGGGTGTCTAGCCTTAGCCGAAGCATTGCTGTTGCCCGAACCCACAGTTCGTCGTGGTTGCGGGTGTCGGCAGCCATTCTGGCCTTTGACGAGGATGCCCTTCGGCGTGAGGTTGGCCACCGCCTCTTTGCCTTTAATGACCTCTTCATTCAATCCGGCACCCACCCATTGGCTGCCAATGAGCAGGAGGAGGCCATTCGCGGCCATCTCCTGGCAGCGAGCCGTCATCTGCGACACATCCTCATCTTCAAGAAGGGGCAGAGCAGCATTGATCTGATCTTGGCGGAATTCCCCCTGATTGCAGACCACCCGGGCCTGCTCGTGTTTGCAGACCAACGCAACATGAGCCTGAGCACGCTTCGGCATCATCTGGCCAGGCCCCTGCTCAGACGAAGCCAGCGCTTTGGACTGCCAGCCAAGCGACTCAAGATGCTGCGCGCCCTCTCAAGAATGCGCTAGACCGCGGAAATGGTGATGCATCCAATCTGGGAGACCATAGGGTAATGCTTGTCCTATTTAGAAATCACGCACGCTACGAACTGCAGGACCACGAAGTCTTAAAGGTGCTTGCCTACACCGATTTTCATCCATGCTCGAGCGCCTCTAGCCCTCTGGAGACCGCGGCGCTTGGCTTTGCGCTTGGGCTGCCGGTGATTGCCCATGAGCCAGACTGGCTTGTTGATCCCAGCCAGGCAGGCGGTGCACTGCACATTGGGGCAGGCGCTCAACATCTGGTCCTATTGAGGCGGGGCAACGGTGATCTGATGCAGGCAGTTGTGGCCGACGCTCTCGATTGGCAGCCTTCGGCCCGTGTTGCCCCAGGAGATCCTCAGTGACTCCTTGCGCCCCTCATGTCTGAGCCGCCTTCCACTGATTTTGAGAAATCCCTCGACGGTCTTTTGGCAGGCCTGGGCAGACTCTTGGCCTCACGAGACCAGCTCGCCTCGTCCGAGTCCATCCCCGTTGATCATCAGGCAGCCGGCGGGTTGCCCAGCGAGGCAGACTGGGAATGGTTGGGTCTTGTTGCCTCAGTGGGTTGGGTTGCTCTGTCTCCCGAACGTGTGGCGGGGACGGCACAGGGGGCAAGGGCACTGCTTGGACGGCATCTGCGTGGGCGAGCCGCCACCTTTGCCTTGGCCAATGGGCGATCTCATCTGCTTTCCCCGCGTTGGTCCCGTCTGATGGGAAGCCTGGGTGAAGACCTGTCCATTGACCAGGCCGATGACGCCGAGGGCCTGATCATCACGAGTGCGATGGCTGTCTCGCCATCAAGACTCCTTCACGACTTGGCGATCCTCGCTGGCCCGGTGGGCCAGACCCTTACCCTCACCCCGACCGCTCGAGGGCAGGCGGTCTATCTGCCGTCACTTCCCGAGCTTGGCCTTGCCACGCAGGCCGCCCAAGGTGCGCTGTCTGCTGCGGTTCATTGGTCCGCTCACGAGGGCGAGCCATGTCTTTTCTTCTGGCTCGATGACGACCTGAAACAAGAGCCTGCGGTCTTGGGCATGGGGCTGCTCGGCTCAGGTGAGACTCGGCTTGTTCTACGACGACCCTAGGGGGTCATTGTGGTGACGACGTTTTTATTTTCCCAGTCCAAGAAAGCTAAGCAGGTTTGCCATCTCAACGCC
>JAGYKN010000021.1 GCA_018401615.1 Burkholderiaceae bacterium | reverse complement strand
ATGAATCACCGCCCGTCATCACGCTCCCCTTGATTGCGCTGGCGATCCCATCGGTGATTGCCGGTTACATCCTCATTGAGCCCTTCCTCTTTGGTGACTTTTTCCAGGGCGCCATCGTGGTGGACCCAGTCCACCCGGCCATGGCTGTCCTTGCCAGCCATTTCGACTCGGCATGGGGCCTTGCACTGCACGCCGTTGTGACCTGGCCGTTCTGGCTTGCAGCAGCGGGCGTTGGATTGTCTGCCGTCTTCTACCTCTGGCTCCCCGCAATTCCGTTGGCGATCGCCACGCGTCTGTCTTGGCTGCATCGCCTCCTGGAGGAAAAGTATTTCTTAGACGCCTTTAACCATCGCTTTTTTGCGCAGGGGGCCCATGGTTTGGGGCTGAGCTTCTGGCGGCGAGGCGATCAGGGCCTCATAGACGGATTCCTGGTCAACGGGTCTGCCCGATTCGTGGCGATCCTGGCCTCGATCCTTCGGCTTGGCCAGACTGGGTTTCTCTACCACTACGCCATTGCGATGATCCTCGGTGTCGCACTGCTCCTGTGGTGGTTCGCGCCCCTGTCGGTTGGCCCAGTTGCGGTGCCCCGATGACGGAGACAACCGCGCTGATGTCAACGGGGATCCCCTGGCTCTCCATCTCCATCTGGTTTCCGATCCTGGCTGGATTTGGAATCCTGCTGCTGGGTGCCAGAGAGGCCTCCGCACAGGGCAGGGCTCTGGTTCGCAAGACCGCCCTCAGCGCCTCGGTCCTTGGCTTCCTGATCACCCTGCCTCTGGTTGGGTCCTTTGAGCTTGCCCACAAGGGCTTTCAGTTTGTCGAGAAGGCTGCCTGGATCGAGCGCTTTAACGTCCAGTATTTCCTCGGAATCGATGGCATCTCGCTCTGGTTTGTTCCGCTCACCGCCCTCATCACAATTTTTGTGGTGGTCGCCGGCTGGGAGGTCATCGAGGACAGGATCGCCCAGTACATGGGGGCGTTTCTCATTCTCTCTGGCCTGCTCATTGGCGTCTTCGCCGCCCTAGACGGAATCCTTTTTTATATCTTTTTTGAGGCAACACTCATTCCGATGTACCTCATCATTGGCATATGGGGTGGTCAGCGACGGGTCTATGCGGCCTTTAAGTTCTTCCTCTACACCCTGCTGGGCTCGCTGCTCACCCTCGTTGCCATCATCTATCTCTTTAGCCAGAGCGGTTCATTTGAGATTCCCAGCTGGCACCGGATGCCCCTCGACCTCGACACCCAGATTCTCATTTTCACGGCCTTTCTCATCGCCTTTGCCGTAAAGGTGCCCATGTGGCCTGTCCACACCTGGCTGCCCGATGCGCACGTTGAGGCGCCAACCGGGGGTTCGGTCGTGCTGGCGGCCATCATGCTCAAGCTTGGCGCCTACGGCTTTCTGAGGCTCTCGCTTCCAATTGCACCCGATGCATCTCACGAACTTGCTGGCCTCATGATCGTGCTGTCGCTTGTTGCCGTGATCTACATTGGTCTGGTGGCGCTTGTTCAGGAGGACATGAAGAAGCTTGTTGCATATTCATCGATTGCCCACATGGGTTTCGTAACCCTGGGCTTCTTCATCTTTTCATCACTCGGGATGGTCGGTGGGATCGTCCAGATGGTGTCCCATGGGTTTGTCTCCGGAGCGCTCTTTCTCTGCATCGGAGTGCTCTACGACCGAATGCACACGCGACGGATTTCTGACTTCGGTGGGGTCATCAATCGCATGCCCAAATTCGCAGCCCTCTTTGTCTTCTTTGGAATGGCCAATGCTGGCCTACCGGCCACGAGCGGCTTCATCGGAGAATTCATGGTGATCCTTGCGGCGGTGAAGTACAACTTCTGGGTGGGCCTGCTCTCAGCCACCGCCCTGATCCTCGGGGCCGCCTATACCCTCTGGATGATCAAGCGGGTGATATTTGGGGAGGTTGAAAATGATCACGTTGCGTCCCTGAAGGATCTCAATGGGAGAGAGTTTGGAATGCTCATGGCCATGGCCTTCCTGGTGCTCTTCATGGGTCTGTGGCCGGCCCCATTTACCGACCGCATGACCGCATCAGTCGATGACCTGATATCCCATGTTGCTGTCTCAAAGATTCCTGCAGGGACCACGCCATGACGCTGGACGTGCTCAATATTGCAACCGTGTCTGCAGAAATTGTGTTGCTGCTGCTGTTGTCCCTTGTCATGTTGCTCGACCTTTTCTCAGCCAACCGTGCCCGGCTGGTTCACCTGACGAGTGTGGTGGGGCTCCTCATGATCGCCGCCTGGCAGGTCCTTGAGATCGGCAGCATCACACCCACAATTGGCATGAACGGGCTCGTGGTGATGGACCCAATGGGCGCATTTCTGAAGGCCTCAGCCGCCCTGGCCACGGCCGTCACGCTTGTCTATGCTCGCAGAACAATTGCCGATCAAGAGATGGGCTTTGGTGAATTCCATCTCTTTGCGCTCTTTTCGTTGCTTGGTGGCTTTGTGATGATCTCCGCCAACCACCTCCTGACCATCTACATGGGTGTGGAACTCCTCTCCCTGTCGCTCTATGCGGCTGTTGCACTGCGTCGCGAGAGCGCGGTCTCAACCGAGGCGGCAATGAAGTACTTCGTCCTTGGGGCACTCGCATCTGGTTTCCTGCTCTATGGCATGTCGATGATCTACGGTGCGACGGGCAGCCTAGAGATCACGGCCATCCAAGACAAGGTCGCAGCCGGCTCTGCTGATCGGCTGGTCATGGTCTTTGGTACGGTCTTTCTGGTTGCAGGGCTGGCCTTTAAGCTCGGCGTTGTTCCATTTCACATGTGGGTCCCTGATGTCTATCAGGGGGCGCCAACGGCCACGACCCTCCTAATTGGCGCGGCTCCAAAGTTTGCCGCCTTTGCAATCACCATACGACTTCTGGTCTCAGGCCTCATTGGGGTTGCAGCTGATTGGCAGCAGATGCTCCTGGTGCTCTGCGTGTTGTCGCTACTGGTGGGAAACCTCGTTGCCCTGGTGCAGACAAACATCAAGAGGGTGCTGGCCTACTCAACCATCGCCCACATGGGCTTCATGCTGCTGGCAATCGCCTCGGGCGTGCTCGGCGAGCGCACGGACGGCGCGGTAAATGCCTATGGTGCCTCGATGTTCTATGTGGTCACCTATGCCCTGACAACGCTTGCAAGTTTCGGGGTGATTCTCCTGGCCTCGTCTCGAGGCGTTGAGTTCGACACGCTTGATGACTTCAAGGGGCTTGCAAAGACGCGTCCCGACCTGGCCTGGATCATGCTCATCGTGGCTTTCTCTCTGGCAGGCATTCCACCCACGGTCGGCTTTTATGCAAAGCTTGCTGTCCTTGAGTCTGTTGTGACGGCTGGCTATGTTGGTCTGGCCATCTATGCTGTGATGACCTCACTCATCGGCGCCTTCTTCTACCTTCGCATCGTGAAGGTCATGTTTTTTGATGAGCCCGTTCGTGTCCACCCAGCACCGGTTGTCTGTCAGATTCAGCGCTGGCTGCTCTCCGTCAATGGGCTCACGGTCCTTGCACTTGGAATCTTTCCTGGCCCTCTGCTGGTCTGGTGTGTCACGGCGGTCAGGATCTCGCTCGGAACATGAGCGTCGCGGCAGCGGCCCTGCTCTGGCTTGTCATTGGGTTTGTCCTTGCGAATCTGCCTTTTCTAACTGAGCGCCGTTTCCTCCTGATCACCCGCGGTGAGAAGTCCTTCGTCTTTCGACTCTTGGAATTGTTGGTGGGCTACGCACTCACCCTGGCCCTTGGCTTTCTGCTCGAGGGAGCCGTTGGTCGAATCCAGGAGCAGACTTGGAATTTCTACGCCATCACCCTCTTGATGTTTCTCGTGCTTGCCTATCCCGGCTTTGTCTGGCGATATCTAAGGCGCCGGTCGGCGCGCCCATGAGGACGTCATGCCCATGACGCAGGGTGATCAGCGTCCTGCCCCCCTTGTCGGCGAGATAGGCCAGGCCCTCTCTGAGACCCGCATCTCAGGTGAACTGGTCTACAGCGGGGTCCTGCTTAAAATCCAACGAGACCTCGCCGTGGCCTCAGATGGCCATGAGTGCGTCAGAGAGTACACCCTGCACCCTGGGGCTGCTGCCATCGTGCCGTTGCTGGGCGACGATCGGCTCCTCATGGAGAGACAGTGGCGTTACCCCTTAAATAGGAGCTTTCTAGAGTTTCCCGCTGGAAAGCTCGACGCCGGTGAACCGCCCCTGAAGACAGCCAGGCGCGAACTTCTCGAGGAGACCGGGTATCACGCTCGTCGATGGGCGACGCTGGGGCAGATGCATCCGGTCATCTCTTATTCCACCGAGGTGATTCACCTCTTTCTGGCCACCGACCTGACCCCAGGGCCTGCTGCCAGAGAGGCAGGCGAGTGCCTTGAGTTGGTTGAGGTGGGGATGGATGAGCTCTTCGATCTCATCCTTGCAGGAACCATCACAGACGCCAAGACACTCTCGGCTGCCTTCTGGCTCTCTCAGGTTCAGGCGGGTCGGTTCAGTCCGACTTGGCAGACGGACCGCTAAGGCATGCTCTCTCAGCTCTCATTCATTCGATTTGGCTGGATGTGGATCAGTGCGTCTCTTGCCCTGTGGATCACAGATGCCGCCTTTGAGAGCCTCTGGTTCGATGGCCTCTCGAGCCTGGCACTGAGCGCACTTGTCCTGACATTGGCCAACCTCACCCTCAAACCACTGCTCATGTTGTTGAGTCTTCCATTCATTGTCATGAGCCTTGGCCTGGCCATTCCACTCATCAATGGGCTCGTCCTGGTCTTGATCGCAGACTTCATCACCGGCTTTCACATCTCAGGCTACTGGATGGGGGTTGCTGCCTCGCTTGTGGTGTCCTTCGTCACCTTCTTGCTCGCCCTGGCCACCGGGCAGCGCCTGATGCGGGTGCAGTCGACTGTCCGTCCAGGCTCAGCCTCTGCACAAGAGCCACCCTCGACTGGCAAGGGCCCCCCTCATCGGCGCAGGGATGATTCGGAGGTGATCGATGTCGAGGTTCGTGAGAAGAAGGATTCATCTCCTCCATGACCAGCCCCCTTCCTGCATCGGTTGGCGACCTAGACCGGGATGTCGACACGCCCTGTCTGATGCTTGATCTCGATGCCTTTGATCGAAACGTCTCCCGTCTATTCGCGTCGCTTAGCAGCTTTGCTGGAACCATTCGCCCCCATGCAAAGAGTCATAAATGCCCAGAGATTGCCCGTCGACTCATCGACGCAGGGGCCATTGGCATCTGCTGCCAGAAGGTCAGTGAGGCTGAGGTCTTTGGGGATCACGGGATCAACGACATCCTGGTGTCCAATGAGTTTGTCGGTGCGCGAAAGGTGGAGCGCTACCTCAACCTCGCACGCCGTCTTCAAGGACTCGCATGCTGCGTGGACCATCCTCAGCAGGTCGCAACCCTCTCTTCTGCGGCCGTTCAGGCCGGACTCAGGCTGCGGATTCTGGTAGAGATTGACGTTGGACAGGGTCGTTGCGGCGTGGGCACTCTAGAGGAGGCTGTCTCCCTCTGCGCCATGGTCACCGCCTCTCCAGGACTGGAATTTCTTGGCCTACAGGGCTACCACGGTGCTGCCCAGCATTTTCGAGAGCCTGCACAACGCAGGACGGCGATTGACTCAGCTGCGCGACAGCTGGCCAGAATCCGTGATGACTTGGCAGAACAGGGCATCGGGGTGACCACCATCAGCGGGGCTGGAACAGGCAGCTTTGTCTTAGAGGCCGCCTCTGGGGTCTACAACGAGGTGCAACCGGGCTCTTTTATCTTCATGGATGTCGACTATCGACGCAACCAGATTCAGGACAGTGGCATGCCCGCCTTTGAGCAGTCCCTGTTCGTGCTCGCAACGGTGATGAGCCATCCCACCCCAACACGGGCAGTCGTCGATGCCGGATTGAAGGCGTTTAGTGTTGACTCTGGTCTACCGGAGCTCTTTGGTCTCGAGGCAGTTCGCTATGCCAAGGCCTCAGACGAGCACGGGGTCCTATCGGTCGAGGCCCCATCTCCGATTGCACTCGGTGATGTGCTTCGCATTGCCCCGGGCCATTGCGACCCCACCGTCAACCTCTATGACCACCTGGTTGTCTTCAGAGGCGAGTCGGTGGTCGATGTCTGGCCCATCTCTGCAAGGGGCTGTCTTGCCTAGGCTTGATACACTAAGAGGCGGGGAAGCGTGGCAGAGCGGTTGAATGCACCGGTCTTGAAAACCGGCGAAGGGGAGACCCTTCCGTGAGTTCGAATCTCACCGCTTCCGCCAGGACTATTTCGAACTGATTCCAAGTCCTTCGAACAATCTCAGTGGTTGCTGACCCAGTTTTCAACAGGCAGTCCGGCGTAGTTCACAAAGTCAGCTTCGTTGTTGGTGACCAGTGTCACCCCTAAAGCGACCGCGTGAGATGCAATGAGTTTGTCCAGCGCATCGCGGTTGCGATTTTTGTAGGCTGCGCGGATGGGGCCATAGGCCTTGGCCGCTTGTGCTTCAAAAGGCGCAACCATGATGTCTTCGAGCAAACTCTCCAGTGCCGACCGGTTGGACTCCTGTGCCGCAGGGCTTGAGCACGCGATACCAAATTCAAGCTCAGCCAAAGTCACCGCAGAAATGACCACGTCGCCCACAAAGCACTGGGCAAACCGCTCGTGCACCTGAGGCGGTTGGTGCTTCATGAGATAGATGCAGATGTTGGTGTCGAGCATGTACTTCGGATTCATAGGGTTGCGCGTTCGCCCTCCATGTTTTCGCCCCGGCCCTGGGCCATGAAGTCAGGTGAGAACTTGGCAAGTTTGCCCAACACATCGCCCATGCGGCGCTGGGCCGGACGGATGCGCAACTCGTCCCCTTGGCGCTCGATGACCAGATCGAGGTCCCACGTGCTGTAGGCAAGTTCGGCAGGGATGCGCACGGCCTGCGAGTTGCCGTTCTTGAAAAGTTTGGTGTTTGCCATGGCGAAGCCTCTATGGATGTACACGTACACCGTAATCTAAGAAAAACTAAATGTAAAGCCAGTTATCAAGTCGATCCGCAGCGCGGGTTACATCGATGTATCAATCACCCAAACGCTTCAGCCCATGGTGTAGATGATGTACATCAGCACAACATAAATAAGCGGAACGGCAGGTGTGAGGATTTTTGCCGCTGACATGGATGGGGTCTCTGCGCTCTTCATGGCCAGGTATCCGAATGTCATCAGGCCCAAGGCGCCGCCAGCCGCCACAAAGTGGGATGGCTCCATGGCCCCGAGGAGCGTGGTGCCCTCTGGCATAAAAGACTCCGAGATTGTTAAAACAACCACGTTGAAGAAACAGCTGCCATAGACGTTGCCCATGGCCATTCCATAGGACTTTCGCATGGCGGCGGCAAGGGTAACAGACCCCTCTGGCAGGGTGGTGACCATCGAGACCAGGAGCACACCGACAAAGCCAGCGCCGAGTCCCGTGATGGTTGCAATGGCATTGGCACTCTCTGCAAGGAACTTTCCCGCAACAATCACCGCCGCAGACGCAATGAGAAAGCCGATCCAGGCCTTCGTCGGACTGCCCCGCTGCCCGGGCTCATCTGGGGCAGCGGCAGCGCTGGCCTTGCTGGCGGTGTAGACCTTCCTCATGCCAACAAAATAAATCAGGGCAATCACAATGGCCCCCACGCTGGTTGGACCAAGCTTCATGTCACCCCAGGCAGCGAGCAGGAGTGCAGCAGCAACCATGACCAGTCCTGCCTTGACGAGAATCTCGGTCTCCTTGCCATGGCCACTAAACAGGTTTCGAATTCCGAACAGCAGGGCAACGGTTGTAATGACAAAGACATTCATCATGTTGGCGCCAAAGACATTGCCCAGGGCAATGCCCGGTGCCTTCTCGATCCAGACAGAGGAGACATTGATGGTGAGTTCGGGCAGCGATGTGGAGAGGGCGACCAGCACAGTGCCAACCCATAGTTTTCCCCATCCAGTCTTTTCGGCGAGCTCGTCGCCGTACTTGGCCAGGTTCACGCCGGCAAAGATGACCGCTATTGCGCAGGCTCCAAACACCATGAGGGCTGTGTTGAGGGTATACATTTTTTTTCTCCGAGGACAGCGTTGAGGGGTCGGGTTGAGACTTTCTTAACCTGCCGAAGTCTACTTTTTAATGTCCTCGAACGGGGCCTCAATTTGTGGCAACGGAGCGGCTGGGTCGGCATCTGCGGGCTGCGATGACGACGGCCTGAGGTCCCGCTTGAGGATTTTTCCAACCGCAGACTTTGGCAGACTCTCCAACATCACGAAGGCTTTCGGACACTTGTAGGCGGCAAGGCGCTCTCGGCAGTGCCGATCGAGTTCGTTGGATGTCAGGGGCTCTCGCTGAACCAGGTAGGCCACCACACGCTCGCCGGTCACCGGGTCAGGCAGCCCAATCACGGCAGATTCCAAGACATTTGGATGAAGATTGATCTGCCGCTCGACCTCGGCTGAGTAGACATTAAACCCACTCACGATGATCATGTCTTTCTTGCGGTCGACAATCTGTAGGCTGCCATCGGCCAGCAGGCAGCCGAGGTCACCCGTCTTGAAAAAGCCGTCGGATGTAAAGGCTGCCCTCGTCTCTCGGGGACGACCCCAGTAGCCTCGCATGACCTGGGGGCCCCGGACCGCAATCTCGCCGACCTCGCCGCTCGCGGCGCCATGCCCGTCCTCGGTGAGGATTCGAATCTCTGTTCCCTCAAGCGGGAGGCCCACATGCCCCATAAAGTGCTCGCAGGCCACCGGGGTGGCCGCCACCACCGGGCTTGTCTCAGATAGCCCATAGCCCTCGAGCAGGGGTCGACCCGTGTCACGCTGCCAAGCCTCGGCGACCGCACGTGTCACGGCCATGCCCCCTCCCAGGCAGAGCCGAAGGTGGGGCATCTTGAGGGTCTTCCAGCCTGGATGGTTCATAAGTGCGAGAAATAGGCTGTTGACGCCCGGAAAGAGGTGGACTGGCTCGCGGCCCAGCAGCTTGATGAGGGCTGGTAGATCCTTTGGATTTGGAACCAGGAGATTCTGCAGGCCAAGGCGAGTTCCCATTAGGAAACAGACGGTGAGCGCAAAAATATGGAAAAGCGGCAGGGCGCAGAGCATCACGAGGGGCTGCCCGCCCGCCACCCCCGGCTGCAGAACAGGCCTCAGGAACACCGATGCCTGCTCGATGTTGGCAACAAGATTGGCATGCGTGAGCATGGCGCCCTTTGTCCACCCTGTGGTGCCACCGGTGTACTGCAGCACCGCGAGGTCCTCGGGTTGGCAAGATGGGCGGGTGTAGGGATGGGTCTGGCCAAGCCGCATCGCCAGCGGCCAGCGCGCAACACGGACACCCTTCAGGTCTACCTTCGGAACCTGCCGTTTAACGTGCCTCACCAGCGCAGTGATCAGCCGACCCCTGATGCCCATGGCATCGCCAACAGCCGTCTGAATCACAAGTCGCAGATCAGTCTGAGGAAGCACCTGCTCAAGACGGTCGAGAAAGTTCTCCAGAACGATGACGGCGGTGGCACCTGAGTCTTTGATCTGATGGGCCAATTCCCGGGGGGTGAGCAGGGGGTTGACCTCAACGAGGATAAAGCCTGCACGCAGAACCGCCGCAATCGAGATGGGGTGCTGAGGCAGGTTCGGCAGCATGACGGCGACACGGGAGCCTGTCTCCAAACCAAGGCCTTGGAGGTAGGCTGCCAGGGCCTCTGAATGCTTGTTAAGCTGTTGATAGGTGAGGGTGCTGCCCATGCATCGAAGGGCGGGTTGAGCCCGATGTGCCTCAAATGCATCTTCAAGTAGTTTGACGAGGGTCATTTATGGCGCCCAATTAAGGTTTTTCGACTGGTACAGTTCGAGCATGCATTTTGAAATCAAAGTTGAGAGCCAGTATCTTCCCGAAGAGTCCCACCCGGACCTTCGTTCCTATTGCTTTGCCTATGTTGTCACCATACGCAATATCGGGCCCATTCCTGCCCAGCTGATTGCCCGTCACTGGATCATTGAAGACGCCGCAGGCAATCGGCAGGAGGTCCGTGGCCTTGGGGTGCTTGGCCAGCAGCCCTTTCTTCAGCCCGGGGAGACCTTCTCCTACAACAGTGGCACCCGAATTGGCAGCCCGCTTGGCAGCATGCACGGCATGTACTTCGGCATCACCGATACCGCCGACTTCTTCGAGGCACCCATTCCACCGTTCTCCCTCAAAGCCGATGAGGCCAGCCTGGGAGCCGATCTCTCCGCCGTCCTCCACTGAGCCCCCCTCTGGTGTCTGGGGCGCTTCCGGCCTGCGCAGTCGACCGCCATGGGCAGCAGCAGGTGAGCCTGCGGGCCATTGTCTCGCTTGCATTTCCACTCTTCATTCATGCTGGCCTGCAGGCTGTTCTAAATCTCACTGACACCTGGTTCGTTGGCCGCATATCGGTTGAGGCAGTCGCTGGCGTGGGCAGTGTCTATTGGCTCATCCTCGGGCTGCTGCTGCTGCTCACCGGGATGGGCATGGGGGTCCAGACCGTTACCGCTCAGGCAATCGGTGCGCGCCGTCCCCGTCAGGCCGCGCGCGCCGTCTGGACGGGTCTCTGGCTCGCGCTGCTCACGGTGGTGCCGTTTGCCATGTTGGTGCTTGCAGGTGGGTCCCTGATCCCCCTGCTTGGTCTGCCAGATGGGGTTGAGCGAGCAGCCTTGGATTATTGGATCCCGCGGTTTTCGGGCGGCCCCATGTCTGTGGCACTCACGGCAGTGCTGTCATTCTTCATGGGCATTGGCCAGCCCAGACTCGCCTTGCTGGTCAACGGGCTTGTGGTGTTGCTCAACGCGGTTTTCAACGCCTGGTTCATCTGGGGGCTTGGCATGGGGGTGGCAGGGGTCGCCTGGGCCACGACCGCCTCGGTGGGCTGTGGCCTAATCCTGGCAATCGTCTTGTTCACAAGCCCTCGTTTCGAGCGGCGCTATTGGTCCAGACACGTCTGGCGGCCCTCGTGGGGCAGGGTGATTCGGCTGGGGGCCTTTGGGTTTCCAATCGGCTTGTCAATCGCATTCGACATATTGGGCCTGGCAGCCTTCCAGGCCATGGTGGCGCGCCTAGGCGAGATTCAGGGGGCGGCGACTCAGATTGTCATGATGTTGACCTCGGTGGCCTATATGCCTGCTATTGGGCTTGGCAAGGCCGGCACAACCCTGGTTGGTCAGTCGATGGGGGCGGGCAGGCCCGATTGGGCCAGGCGTGTGGGCAATCGAGTCATCGCGATCACAACGATCTACATGGTGTTGATCGCAATGGTCTTGGCGCTCGCTGGTGGGGAGCTCGCCGCCCTTTTCATGCCGGCCTCGGATCCACAGGCGATACAGGTCATTGAGCTTGCCGCCTGGCTTGCCGTTATTGCAGCCGGCTATCAGGTCTTTGATGGCCTCTACATCGGCTCTGTCTTCTGCCTGCGCGGTGCCGGTGACACCAAGATTCCCGCAATGTTGCTCTTGATTCTGTCGTGGGGCGTCTTTGTGCCCCTCACGCATTTTCTGGCCTTCGCACCTGGTCAGGGCTGGTGGCTGGCTGCCCCGGGGATGGGCCTGGGAGCAGCTGGTGGCTGGTGGGCGGCGCTTTGCTACATTTTTCTGTTGGCAGTCGCCCTCGGATGGCGTTGGTCCTGCGGGAGTTGGCAGGGGCGGCAGAGGCTAGAGGCCTGATGCTCGGGCACATCCAGACAATCTTGCCTGCCCTCTGGCCGTCAGAGGCGTCCGTCGCGTGGAGCCGAACACGATGGTCGACGCCAGATGGCGACTTCATTGATCTTGACTGGCACACGGCCTCCGAGACACCTGCCCACACGCCACTGATGGCGCTCTTTCATGGCTTGGAGGGCTCCTCTCGGAGTCCCTATGCCCTCGCGCTGGCCAGGGCGGCCCAGCACAAGGGCTGGACAACGGTTGTTGTGCACTTTAGGGGATGCTCTGGCGTGATCAATCAGCAGCCCCGCGCCTACCACGCGGGCGATGTTGCCGAGATTGATTGGATCCTTCAACGCCTGGCCCGTGAGCACCCGGGTCCGTTGGTGGCCACCGGGGTGTCGCTGGGCGGAAATGCACTCATGTTGTGGCTCGGGAGGGGCGGCAGCGCCAATGTCCCTCGCCTTGCAGCCGCCGCGGCGCTGTCTGCACCGCTTGATCTGTCCGCGGCGGGCACCGCCATTGACCGCGGGATCAATCGGCTGCTCTATGCCCGCTTTTTCTTAGAGACCATGCGGCGCAAGGCTCGTGCAAAGCACGAGCAGTTTCCGGGTCTCTTTGACCTGGATCGCGTCTTACGGGCAACAACCCTGCGCGACTTCGATGATGCATTCACAGCACCGATTCATGGTTTCGCGGGTGTGGAGCAGTACTGGACCACCTGCTCATGCGCCAGAGAATTGGGGGCCATCGACCTGCCCACCCTTTTGGTGAACCCAGAAAATGACCCCCTGGTTCCGATCGCATCGCTGCCAGACCCAGCTGAATTGATGCGTGCGAGCAGCGGCCGGGTGCAGGCCGTCCGACCGATTCGCGGAGGGCATGTCGGATTCATCGGCCGTCGGGCGACATCAATCGTGGACTGGCTTGGAACTCATCTTCATCAACGATAATGCGCCATGCCCATCCTGACCCTCTCTGAGGCCCAACTGGCCTATGGCCACTGGCCACTCCTTAACCGTGCAAACCTTGCCATCGAGGCTGGCGATCGACTCGGCCTGATTGGGCGAAATGGGACAGGCAAGTCAAGCCTCATGCGGATTCTCGCAGGCCATGAGCAACTCGATGACGGCCTGATCCAGCGACAACAGGCCATCAGCATCGTCTACGTGCCCCAGGAGTCTGTCTTTGAACCCACCCAGACCGTGTTCGAGGCAGTCTCGGAGGGCCTGGCACTGGTCAAAGACATGCGCAATGAGTACGAGTCGCTGAGCCTCACCAGCACCAGCGATGCGGACCACGACCGACTATCTTGGTTACAAGACCAACTCGAGGCGCAGTCCGGTTGGGCCTGGGAGCAGCGGGTAGAGGAGATTCTCGAGCGCATGTCACTCGAGGCCGGCGCCTGCCTCGGGGCCCTCTCGGGCGGGCAACAGAAGCGAGTCGCGCTTGCCAAGGGGCTGGTCGCACGCCCAGATCTTCTCCTGCTAGATGAGCCCACGAATCACCTCGATCTCGACTCAATCGAGTGGCTCGAGTCGTTGCTTCTAGACCTCAACCTAAGCCTGCTGTTTGTGACCCACGACCGCTCTTTTTTAGATCGAGTCTGCACAGGCATTGTCGAACTCGACCGTGGCCTGCTTCGAAAGTATCCCGGCAATTACCTGGCTTACGAGGGACTAAAAGATGCTGAGATTTCTGCTGAAGCCCTTGCCAACGCCCGTGCAGACAAGCTTTTGGCGCAGGAGGAGGCCTGGTCTCGAAAGGGGGTGGAAGCCAGACGGACAAAGAGCCTTGCCCGACTCGATCGTCTGTCGGTGCTGCGAGACCAGCGTCGCGAGCGTCGGGATCAGCTCGGGCAGGTCGCCATGGCGGTCTCTCGGGGTGAGCAGAGTGGAAAATTGGTGGCAGACCTCAGCAAGGTCAGCATGCGCTTTGGAGACAAGGTGCTGGTGGAGGCTTTCACGGGGACCATCCTGCGTGGCGACAAGATTGCGCTCATGGGCCCAAACGGCTGCGGAAAGACCACCCTCCTTAAGCTGCTGCTGGGCGATCTCCAGCCAAGTGAGGGTCGAATCCAACTGGGCACCAAACTCTCGGTGGCCTACTTTGACCAGATGCGGGAGGGCCTCCGCCTTGAGGACTCACTTGCCGACACCATCAGTCCAGGCAGTGAATGGGTAGAGATCGATGGTGCCCGCAAGCATGTGAAGGGCTATCTTGGAGATTTCTTATTCTCGCCAGAGCGAGCGAACTCGCCGGTCAGCAGCCTCTCCGGGGGGGAGCGCAATCGCCTCCTGCTGGCCCGCCTGTTTGCGAGGCCCGCCAATCTCTTGGTGCTTGATGAGCCCACCAACGATTTGGACATCGATACCCTCGAGTTGCTCGAGGGCCTTCTGCTCAACTATAAGGGCACTGTCTTTCTCGTGAGCCATGATCGTCGGTTTGTGGACAACGTTGCCACCAGCATTCTTGCCTCAGAGGGTGCAGGGCAGTGGCGAGAGTATCAGGGCGGGGTGGAGGATTACCTCCTTCAACGCAGTCGGCGGCCCGTGGCAGCCCAACCGTCCAAGTCGTCGTCCAAGACGAGCAGGCGCCGTGAGAACCCCGCGACCATCCCAAGCAACCCAGCCACCTCAAAAGCCGGGTTGAACACGAGGGAGCAGCAGGAACTCGATGGCCTTGCGAAGACCATTGAGGTCCTGGAGACAGAGATGGTGCAGGTGCAGACCCAACTCTCTGATGCCCACCTCTATCGGGGCAAGCCTGACGAGGTGGTCTCTCTAAAGGCCACCCTCTTGGGGTTGGAGTCGTCGCATCAGGCCGCCATGGCCCGTTGGGAAGGCCTACTGGCCAGAGAATAGGCGGACCATCTCCTGCCTGAGTCGATAGGCCCTGGAGTCATGCACCGCCACGTCATCCCAGCTGAGCGTTGCACCCTTTGACACTGGCCGCGTGAGCCGAATGCCATGGGCGAGCCCGAGTGGCAGACCGTTTATCGCCTGTGAGGTCTTTGCGGGAAGCAACTTTCCCCAGACCGTGTAACCCCCTTCGCCGTCGAGCGTCTCGCCGCAGCGGAGGTCTCGCTTGGCAGTGGCCACCACATCGGCCCGCCACTCTCGAGCAGCACCTGTTGCCTCGCCTCTTAGTGCGACACTTGCAACCGACTGGCCCACCTCTAAGCCAATGAGATGCCAGCGTTTGTAGAGCGTGAAGTAGCGGCCAGACGGGTCTGTGTGGGCCTTGTACTCCTCAAAGCAGTTTTTGATGTAATCCGTCTCGGCCTCAACCGTTACCCAGACACCCATGCGAATCTCATAGGGAATCTCTCGGCCGTCTTGCTCAAGCGAGGAGATGACCTCGACCATGCCTTTTTTCTCCAGGACGCCACCCTCTGAGCGCGGCCTGGTGACGAAGGGAATATCGGCAATGCTGGCGGGTGGGTAGAGCAGGCCATTGCTCGGGACATCGAGTCCGCAGGCATTGGCAACGGCTGTGGACTCGATCGAGGGCTTAGAGCCGTCAAGAAAGCTATTGAACATCTTAGGGTTCAGGCCGCCCCGAGTCGCCTGCTCGGGGGTGAGACCCCAGTTCTCCCAGACGGTGTCGGGCGTTGACTCGCAGAAGTGGGGAAGCCACTTGTGGCCCCGACCAGCTGCCACAACAGGAAAGCCGCAGGTCCGGGCCCAATCAACCAAATCGCAGATCAATGCTGGCTGATCGCCAAATGCGAGCGAGTAGATGCGTCCCGCCTCTGCCGCACGCCTGGCCAGCAGCGGGCCGCAGAAGGCATCAGCCTCAACCGTGACGTTGACAACATCCTTGCCCTCCTCGAAGGCTCGAAGGATATGGTCGACTGCAGCGATGGGATTGCCGGTGCTCTCAACAATGACATCGATCTGAGGATGGCCAACGATGTCTTCCCAGTTCTCGGTGATGTGCGTCTGACCCGTGGCAATGGCCACGTCAAGCGAGGCGGCCTGCGTCTGTTCGACAGACCATCCCACCCTTGCCAGGTTGCGACGGGCGGCCTCTGGTGAGAGGTCGGCGATGCCCACCAGGTGCACGCCGGGTGTCCGAGGAACCTGGGAGAGATACATGGAACCGAATTTGCCAGCACCGATGAGGCCCACCCGGACTGGCTGATGCATCGCGGCCCTGGCAAGGAGTTTCTGGTAAAGGCTCACCGTCTCTCTCCTAGGTGTCGAGTCCGAAGTCTTCCATGGCCGCGCAGATGATTCGGAGCCGATCCTCAGGATCGATCTGCGACAACAAGGCCTGCCTCTGAGGCCCCGAGAGGGGGAGGAACTCAGCCCACCGGTTGGCGACCCAGCCAGCCTCATCGAGACGGTAGGGCGCGAGAATTGGCATCTCAGCAGGGCTCACGCCCTGACGCTGGAGGCGCGCAATGATCTGACCGAGAGAATCTGCGGCGCCCTGCTGTGCCGCTGGAATCTCGCAGGCATCATCGCCTGGGATCATCCGAACCCGCCCTGACCAGAGGCCATAACGGCCCTTGTCGCAGGACAGGATCTCAAATCGTCTGCCTCCTCTGGCTCGGACAGACAAGAGTGCCGGCGTTATGGCATCGACAGTGATCAACTCTGCCTCGCATCCGATGGTCTCAAATGCAACCGACTCCTGCGGAGCATCGACCTCTCGACCATTCTTGAGCATCACAACGCCAAACGGCGTCTTCTCGCGAAGACACCGTTTGATCATGTCGAGGTAACGGACCTCAAAAATTCGGAGTGCAATCAGCCCGTCCGGAAAGAGCCCGGACGAGAGCGGAAAGAGCGGCAGCGGTTGGCTAGGCTGCCCGCTTTCCACCGCTGAATCCACGACTTCCTGTTGGTCGACGGGATGCAGGTTTCGCACCCCCGGGGATGACACGGTCGTTTGCAGCTCGCTTGGCGCCGAAGGATTTCCCAGCAGGGCGTCGTGTCGGGGGACGGGCCGAGCGGACCGCATCTGGCAGAAGCCTTGCGCCAGTTAGGCGTTCGATCTGAAGCGCGAGCCCGATCTCGCTGCGATCGCACAGGGAGATTGCATGACCGCTTCTGCCAGCACGAGCAGTGCGGCCGATTCGGTGGACATAGGCCTCTGGGATATTGGGGAGGTCGTAATTGAAGATGTGGCTGACGCCATCGACATCGATGCCTCGGGCGGCGATGTCGGTTGCCACGAGGATCTTGATCTTTCCCTCGCGAAACATGGCGAGGGCCCTGTCTCGCTGCCCCTGGGTCTTATCGCCATGAATGGCAACGGTGTAATGGCCAGCCTGTTTCACAATCTGCTGGACCCGATCTGCCCCGTGTTTGGTGCGCACAAAGACGATGGCCTGATCGATGGCATCGTCGGCCAGCAGCGCCACAAGGGTCTCTGGCTTCTTACCCGCATCAACGATCACGAGCGACTGCTCGATCCGCTCGATGGGCTTGGCTGTTGGCGCAACCGAAATTTCCTGAGGCTGGTTTAGGAATTGGTCTGCAAGCCCGCGTATTTCACGTGGCATGGTGGCCGAGAACAACAGCGTCTGGCGCTGCCGTGGGAGACGGGCAAGGAGATCTCGGATCTGCGGCATGAAGCCCAGGTCCATCATCTGATCGGCCTCATCGAGCACCACGGCCTGGGTCTGGTCTAGTCGGACGTGCTTGGACTGGAGGTGATCGTTAAGACGACCAGGGGTGGCCACGAGGATGTCGACGCCGGGCATGAGCGCGCGAATCTGCGGGCCAGCCCTGGCGCCACCAACGACCAAGGCCGTTGAGAGGTGAAGAAATTTCCCGTAGCCGCGGATGCTCTCGAGAATCTGCGCTGCGAGCTCACGGGTGGGCGCCAGAATGAGCGCCTGACAAGATTTCGGCATGAGCGTTGAGCCGGCCTGCTTGACGGCAACAAGCCGCTGAAGGAGGGGGAGGACAAAGGCAGCTGTCTTTCCGGTTCCGGTCTGCGCAATGCCGAGGACATCCCTGCCGGACATCATCACCGGAATAACCGCAGACTGGATTGGGGTGGGGGTGGTGTAGCCTTCGGCGGCGACCGCGCGAAGAATGGGCTCGGCAAGGCCGAGATCAGCGAATGATTTCAAGGGAGGCTTTCTAAAAGGGCCGCCCTAAAACAAGGAAATCAATCAGCGCATGGGGCAGCAAAAAGGAAACAACAGGGCGAAGTGTACGGCAGTTTGGAGCCGACCACAAGGCCTGGGCCCCTTGGTCAGGCGAGATTGGAGCGGGCGATGGGAATCGAACCCACGTCTTGAGCATGGGAAGCTCAGGTCCTGCCATTGAACGACGCCCGCCTGAACTGCCTAGAAGTATATCTTCAGGATGGTTGGGTCCCTGCAACGCCGCCGGGAGACGTCTTGGCGAGGCTCGGTGGAGAGTAGGGCAGATCGGCAGAGGGTGCCCTCGGATGGCCCCATCCTCACCAGAAGACTCAGGGCCAGGCATCTCGGCTGCTGGTGGGTTGGCTTCCTTCTCCAATGTCAGAGGATGGCAGCACGTGCCTGTTTCGACTCGCTCCTGGCAGCATCTCAGGTGGCAACGGGGGATTCATCGGTGCCGGCCCCTGAGCCTTTAGCCAGGGCTTTCATCTCCCGTGCATCCAATAAATGAGGAGACCACTCGAAGCCTAAGAAGCCCTCGATGACGATGATGGGGGTGAATCCGTCCATGGACTTTATTCTGCCTGCCCAACCCGAAGAGACCCCAGTATCCCCTACCGAATAAACTTCTGGATTGCCTTGGAGACCCTGGCCGAGTCCTCGCTCACGAGGGAAGCGGAGCAGTGCGACCTTGTCGTCATAGGGTTGGCAGTGTTGAGCATTTCCATCGGATCTTGGGCTTCTTGGGCTTTAAGCGCGCCGATGTCCTCGATGGATTCACCCTCCTCAATTTCGATGGCCTCATTCGGGTCGATTGGTGGCGGCAGGGCAGCAGCCACGGCGGCAGCCGCCGACTTCCAGCGTCCTGGACGGCCTGGGGGTGTGCCAGTGAGCGGGCGACGGCCTGCTTGACGTATGCCTTTGGATCATTGAGGCGTTTTTTAAAGGTCTTGGCCCGGCTGCGAAACTCTTTTGGCACAGGCGGCACCACCGAGCGCCATAAGAACCCGGCAATCGCCGTGATCATCATGGCCATGACGAAAAACCCCAAGACCTCTGAACTAAAGAGGAGTTCGGGGGATTTGACCCCGACGTAAGACACACCAATTAATGCAAATCCAAGGATGGCTGCCGAGACAACCTGGGAGCGGGGATCGGCGACCTTGATTTTCGCCTTAAAGGATGGATTGGGCCTGATCTCTTTGCCATCTGTCTTGACGATCACATACGTCATGAAGGCCATCAGCCCGACCATGACTGCATAGGCCATGATGTCGAAGGCTAGAAAAATTGACGGGTGGGCAACGGCCAGGACCATGTATATCAGGGCCAGTGGCGCAACCATTAGGAAGGCCATCAACTTTTTTTGAATGACGCGGGTCTGAATCATGCTGGTTCCCATCCTTAAACGCTCATCGAGTGGTCTGATAATCGGAGGGCAGCCAGCTTTCTTGAGCAGACCGGCTTACTTCTTCGCCTCTTTGGCTGCCTTTTCGGCTTTTTCGGCCTTCTCTGCCTCTGAACCTGGTGGGGGCGGTGGGGGCTTGACGTAGCCAGGACCGGTTGTGCTCGATGCAACTGAGCAGACCAACTCGAGCAGGGTGGCCTCAACACCAGTGCCCCCGACATCCTTCCAGGCATCATCCTCAGCCCGTAAAGAGGCAATGATCTGACCGCCAGCCGATGGCCCCTGATGGTGAATCACAAAGACCGAGCGAGTCTTGCGCTCTCGGCAATTGAGCTCACTGCGGGTCCGGGTGGACAGCGCACCGATTCTGTCCTTCTCGAGAAGATTGGTCAGGCGCCAAAACGATCTCAGGTCGCCATTGACATCGATTCGGTCTATGTCGAGAAAATGCCTCACACGGGCAGGCTCTTCACCCAGGAACCGATAGGTGACCTGGGCCTGAAGACCGGCGGTCGAAAGCAGCATTGCGAAGGCCAACCCAAGGGTGAATGCAGGCGTCATGACCCCATGCTAACCGACCTCAACGAATCCGGAAACGTCTCTGTGTAAGGTGCAATGCTAGGTAGAAGCCGACCACCCCGTAGGCCAAGAGTATCCCCAGGTTCCAGACTGGCTCGAGTGGCCATTGCCCCATGAACAATGGGCGCACCAGCGAGACCGCTGCCGTAAGAGGAAGCCATGCGGACAATTCATAGAGAAATGGGGGCAGTTGGTCCCTGGGGAAATAGACCCCAGACAGAAAAGTCATGGGCGTGAGAAAGAGCGTGATGTAGTACGTGAAAAAATCGTAACCCTTTGCCAGCGCATTAAAGATCAGTGCAAGCGAGGCAAAGACAAGGCCAATGAGCAGCATGAGTGGCCAGACCAACAGCAGATGGGGGCTCGAGGAGATCCCTAGGCCGAGCATGACCACCAGAATGGCGGTGGCCGTGAACCACGATTTAAAGCCCGCCCAGATCGACTCCGCCAGCACGATATCGGTGAGCCCGATGGGGGCATTGAGGATGCCGTCCCAGGTTCGTTGGGGCCCCATGCGGGAGTAAGCCGAAAAGAGGCTCTCAAAGCTTGCGGCGGTCATGGTGCTTGCGCAGATTGCGCCGCTCGCAAGAAACAGCAGGTATGGGATTGCGGTGCCGTTGTAATTGACCTCGCCAATGAGCCCACCAACGCCATAACCGAAGGCAACCAACACGAAGAGTGGCTCGGCAATGTTGCCAATGAGGCTTGGCCAGAGGAGTTTTCGCCAGACAAGAAGGTTTCGACGAAAGACTGGGAGCCAGCCCCAGTGTCGGGGGCGCAGCAGCGGGAACCCTCTCATCAGCCAGCCTCTCGGATTTTGCGTCCGGTGAGCTTGAGGAAGACATCCTCCAGATTGGCGGGCCGATGCAGAACCCGCAGATCCGTCTCATGCTCGAGCGCCTGGAGCAGATCATGTGCCTGCCTCGCATAGAAGAAGACCGTCTCGCCACTGACCTCGACCCGCTCAGCCAGGTGCCCGTGCTGCTGAACCAGGGTCTCTGGCATGACACCGTAGACCTCGACAACATGCGGCTCCACCTCTTTGGAGATCAGTTCGCGTGGCGAGCCCTGGGCGATTCTTCGGCCCTGATCCATCACCATGATTCGATCGCAGAGCCGCTCTGCCTCGTCCATAAAATGCGTGGTGAGAATAATGGACTTGCCCCGCCGTCGAAGGGCTCCCAGGCGCTCCCACATCAGGTGTCGTGCCTGGGGGTCGAGCCCTGTCGTTGGCTCATCGAGAATCAAGACATCCGGGTCATTGATCAGCGCCCTGGCAAGGCTTAGCCTGCGCTTCATACCGCCTGATAATTCATCGATGCGGGCTGTCTCCTTATGAGTGAGCTCGGAGAAGGCCAGCAGGCCGGGGATCATGGGAGCCATCTGCGCGTTGGACAGGCCAAAGTAGCGGCCATAGGTCAGGATGTTTTCCCGGCAGTTAAAGTCTGGGTCGAGCGTGTCGAATTGACCCACAACACCAAGTTTCATGCGAATGGCGCGCGCATGTTTAGGCTGATCGAGTCCAAAGAGAGTGACCTGGCCCTGATCGGCCTGAGAGAGTCCGAGCAAGATGCGGGTGGTGGTGGTCTTGCCTGCCCCGTTGGGACCAATGATTCCGAGGCACTCGCCGGCTGAGAGGTCTAGGTCGAGGTGGTCGAGGACGACCTGCGGCCCGAACCGCTTGCTCACCTTCGCCATCCGCACAAGTGGGTTGGCTTGATCGGCTGCAGTTCGTGCTAAGTTGTTGTCGTTCATGAAATTGATTGAGAAGCTTGAATGAAAAAGTTCATCATCATCATAGTCGCGCTTTTCTTGACGGCCGCTGGGGCCGGCGGCTTCGCCTTTCTGCAGTGGCAGACCGCTTCGGGCCTCTTAGCCGAGGTCGAGCAACTCCGCGCCGAGACACAGGCTCAGGGTCAGCAGCTTGAAGGCCTCGCGAGGTTAGATGCGCTGGTCTCCAAAGAGAAGCAGTTTGATGCAGCCCGTGAGGCCCTGGCTGGTGGACAAGTCCTGCAAGACATGGAGGCAATCGTGAGGGCCTCAAAGGACCCGTCAGCAGAGCGCCTCTTGGGCTTGGGTGCCATTCGCCTCATGGTCAAAGGCCCATCCGATCCGAGCGTTGCCGAGGCCTTTGACAGGGCGCTAAAGCTAGCGGATCTTCCCAGTCGTCTGGCCGCCACCTGCGCCGCACAGGCAGGCATTCTTGCTGCCGGGGGCAAGGTTGAGATGCTCAGCGAGTGCGCAAAGCTTCGCCAGCCAGCAGCCCAGCCGCAGGCCATGCCGACTGAGGCCACCGCTGGTGCCCCCACTACAGCGCCTTCCGGTCCCGCAGCCGCAGCGCCTGCAACAGCCGCACCCGCAGGGCCTGCAGCCCCCGCACCCGCGCCCGCAGCACCGGCCGACAAAAAAGGTTAGGCGCCAGTCGCCTAAGCGGTCGCCACGAATCGTCGAATGGCAGCGCAGGCCGTCTCATCATAGGGTGCCGGATGC
Source organism: Burkholderiaceae bacterium (assembly GCA_018401615.1). GTDB lineage: Bacteria > Pseudomonadota > Gammaproteobacteria > Burkholderiales > Burkholderiaceae_A > Hahnella. The sequence continues at coordinate 3,409 of JAGYKN010000021.1, read as the reverse complement.
CCCGCCTGCGGCAAGACAACGGTCTCGCCCAGGGGGTTGCAGGCGCGAGTGGCCTCCACGGCCTGATCATTCACGACCTCGCTCCGACCGGACTTCAACAACAAGACTGGCTTTCGAACCTGGGAGAAGGTCTCCCTGAAATCCACGCCGTGCACCGTGGTCTGGTGGGCCACATCGAGGTGCTTTGGCTGTTGAACGGCACGCAGCAGACGGTGGTCAATGCGCAGGTCATCAGCCACTTCTCGGTGGTTGCCAAAAAACGAGGCGCCTTTTGTCACCGTGCCAAGGCCTGTCATGAGCCCGAAGATGCCTGCCCAGGGTAGCAGGCAGGCCACATCATTTAGTACCACGCTTGCGATCCCAGCTGGCTGTTGGGCAGCCACCGACATGGCGAGAATGCCGCCCATGCTGGTGCCCACCAGATGAATGCGCATCGGCGACTGCACCTCTCGAGGGCGGCTCGGTCTCATCGATGATGTGAGCCTGCCCTGGACGTAGGCGAGCGCCACACCAATGTCACCCAGGTAGCGACTCATGCGGTAATGGGAGGCCTCTGGCATGGGATCACTGTCGCCCCGGCCGGCGTAGTCCATCAGAAAGATGCGGTGATCGTTTCCAAGGAGCCCGACCAGACCGCCAAAGCTCTCATGCGTCTCGAGCAGTCCGGGCAGGCAGAGCAGGGTGTCTCTTGCTGATTCCTGCCCAGCCTCTTCAAGTGCGATGCTGCGGGGAGGTTCCTCCCCGGAGATGAGCAGTCGAACCGATTTCACACTAGCTGCCCTCGCTGCGCTCAAAGGCCTCAGGCGCAAGAGCGTGGGCAGGAAACGTCACCACGTGGTCAGCCTCAAGCCGGATCCCAATTGGCCTGTCCAGGGGATGATCGTGATGACTCGGCACCAACGAGAGAATCTGCTCACCGTTAGGGAGTTCGAGGGTGTAGAGAAAGTCAGCGCCTCGAAAATTCTTCCGAATGACCCTGGCCTGCAGGGGGCTCTCATCATCGTGGACCACATCATCCGGACGCAGCAAGACACGTACCTCTTGTGCCTTTGCGGTCTCATCGCGGCAGCCTGGTGCCAGGGCCAACCGGCCAAGGGGCGTCTGGACCTCATGTTGGGTCTGGAGTCCGCTCACCATGGCACCCTCACCAATGAACCGTGCAACCTGAGGAGAGCATGGCTGGTGGTAGACGCTGTATGGGGTTCCCCACTGGGCCAGACGGCCCTCGAACATCACCCCCAGCTGGTCCGCCATGGTGAAGGCCTCTTCCTGGTCGTGCGTGACCAATACGGCTGTCTGCCCAGCCGTCTTGAGAATCTCCCGAACTTCTCTGGCCAGTCTCGCCCGTAGATTGTGGTCCAGATTGGAGAAGGGTTCGTCGAGAAGCAACAGCCCGGGTGCCGGAGCAAGGGCCCTTGCGAGCGCAACGCGCTGTGCCTGTCCCCCAGAAATTTCGTGAGGATAGCGCTGGGAAAATGCTGAGAGACCCACCAGATTCATCATCTCGCTGGCCCTCGCCCGAGCGGCCGCATCGGCCGCCTTTGGCCTGCCTGCAGTCAGGCCAAAGAGGACATTCTCCTCGAGTCGCAGATGGGGAAAGAGTGCGTAGTCTTGGAAGACCATTCCAATGCCCCGATCCTCTGGCGCAAGGTTGATACCCGGGCCAACGAGCAGGGACTCTCCAAGCCGAATATGGCCTGTTGTTGGCGCAACGAAACCCGCGATGGCACGCAAGAGACTGCTCTTACCGCAGCCTGATGGGCCGAGCAGGCAGGCTATCTCGCCGCGACCAAGATCGAGGCTGAGCCCCCGAACAGCCTCTGCGCCAACGGGTGTATCTGGGTACCTGATTGAGAGGGCATCAACTTGGAGCGCTTCGGACATTTGGCCCAGTATAGTGTTCTCGTATGAAACAACGGCGTCTCCAGTCTGCCATCTCAGCCCTGTTTGTGTTGGCGATTGCCCTGCCACTCCTTGCGGTTGGGGCCCTCGGCCTCGGGGCCCTGCGAGATGCCTCTGCGTTGACATGGATGGCCCAGACCGTCTTGCCTGTCTATCTCATCAACAGCATCATGCTCTGTCTTGGAAGCCTCCTTGTGGCGCTGCTGCTGGCGATGCCAGCATCTTGGTTTCTAAGCCAATACGAATTTCGCGGCCGAGCGGTCTTGGAGTGGGCCATGATCTTGCCAATGGCGCTGCCAGCCTATGTGGTGGCATATGCCTACACCGACGCGCTCGACTATTCAGGCTGGCTTGCCGTCATGCTTCGAGACCTCGGTCCGATCATCGGACTGGACAACAATGCATTTCGTGCCATCTGGCCAGAGATACGGTCGCTGCCCGGCGCCGCATTTGTGCTGGGTGTGGCATTGAGCCCCTATGTGGGCCTGCTCGCAAAGGCTGCATTTGAAGATCGTCAGGTCAACCTCTCAGAGGCCGCTCGATCACTGGGCCTCTCACCCATCCAGGCCTTCTACCGTGTGGTGATTCCATTGGCCAGGCCAGCCCTTGTCGCAGGAGGCGCTCTGGTCATCATGGAGTGTCTTGCAGACTACGGGACCGTCTCGTTTTTTTCGGTCCAGACACTCTCGACCGGGCTCTTTAAGACCTGGTTCGGCTATGGCGATCGGCAGGCAGCCGCCCTCATGGGGTTCGGCATGCTGGGCCTGGCCATTGCGATCCTCGCCTGGGAGCGGTTGGCTCGAGGACGGGCCGGATTCACAGGCCGTCCAGGTCAGGCAAGACCGCGTCTTCCATTGCAGGGACGGGCTCGATTCTGGGTGCCCCTGGTCTGCGGCCTGGGCGGAACATTCGGCTTTCTCGTGCCGCTGCTCCTGCTGCTGCGCGCTGCAATCGCCTCTGGCGCGCCGGTTGACCTCTCGCGGCTCACAGGCCAGGCCCTTCAGACCGGCCTCTACGGACTCTATGCGCTTGCCGTTATTTTGCCCATTGCGATTGTCTTGGCATACGGCCAGCGGTCTCGGCAGCCGGGTCTCCTGAGCCGGGCCCTGCAGTTTGCCTCCTCTGGATACGCCGTGCCAGGGCTTGTCGTGGCTGTGGGCCTGCTCGGATGGAGCGCTGTCTTCACGCAGACGGCCATGGCGTTCTTCGACTGGCGCATCACGCTGACCGCCACAAGCCTGCTTCTCATTGGGGGGTATCTCACCCGATTCTTCACGGTTGGCTACTCCACGGTCGAGGTGGGGCTCGGGCGGCTGACCCCAAGCCTCGACTGGTCGGCGCGCAGCCTCGGGCTCACGCCCTCACAGGTCATCTGGCGCGTCCATTGGCCAATTCTGCGCGGGAGTGCAGCGGTTGCGGGCCTTCTGGTCTTTGTGGATGTTGTAAAGGAACTTCCCCTGACCCTGGTCTTGAGGCCAATGAACGTGGAGACCCTCGCAACGGCAGC
>JAGYKN010000020.1 GCA_018401615.1 Burkholderiaceae bacterium | reverse complement strand
CTGCTCCACCCCGCGCCGAAGAGGATGCAGTATATATGAAGTTTTGTTCCGCATGTGGGTCCCCAACCCGACAGGCCATTCCAGCAGACGACAATCGGCACCGAGACGTCTGCACGGTCTGTGAGCAGATCCACTACGTCAATCCAAAGATCGTCGTTGGCACCATTCCGTCTTGGGGCAGGCAGTTGTTGCTCTGCCGACGGGCCATTGAGCCGAGATCTGGATTTTGGACCCTGCCAGCAGGCTTTATGGAGCTGGGGGAATCTGCCCAGGAGGGTGGGCTTCGGGAGACCGTCGAGGAGTCTGGCGCGCAGGCAAACATTGAATCGTTGTTTGCCGTCTTTGACATCCCTCACGCCGAGCAGGTCCACCTCTTTTACCGCGCAACCATGGCCCATCCGGGTCTCGACCCCGGCCCTGAGAGCCTTGAGGCCAGGCTCTTTGATCCCGCCGACATCCCGTGGACAGAATTAGCCTTTCAATCAGTCCGGCGCGCGCTCACCCTCTACCTCGAGGATGCCGACCTTGGCGTGTTTCGCATCCACGTCGAGACCATTCGCCGATGAGCCAGTCTCCTGATCTGCGGCTCGCCTGGATCGGCCCCGACGACGACTTTCCCGATACAGACCAGGCATGGACCGATGAGATGGGCGCCAACGGCCTGCTCGGCGCAGGCGAGGTCTTGACCGCAAGCCTTCTCAAGCGAGCTTACCGCCGGGGAATCTTCCCCTGGTCTGGGCCATCTGAGCCCATCTTGTGGTGGTCACCAGACCCCCGGATGGTGCTCAGGACCCAGGGCTTTAAGCTGCGACGCTCCCTGTCCCAATCCATTCGTCAGGCACAGGCGGGCGGCCTGACCCTTCGCGCAGACTCTGCCTTTCAGTCCGTCATGAGGGGTTGCGCTACCCCCCGGGACCAAGACGGCGGCACCTGGATCACCCCTGCCATTGAAGCGGCCTATCTAGACCTCCACAACATGGGGCTCGCCCACAGCATCGAACTCTGGGACGGCCGTGAACTCGTTGGCGGCCTCTACCTGGTGTCGATTGGCAAGATGGTCTTTGGTGAGAGCATGTTTAGCAGCCGCCCGAATGCCTCAAAGATCTGCCTGGCGGGCCTTGTGAGATGGCTGCAACACCACAACTGCCCCCTAATTGACTGCCAACAGCAGACGGCCCACCTGGCCTCACTTGGCGCAAGGGCCATTCCACGTGCAGAATTCGAGTCATGGCTAACCAACCTCACCCAAGAGCCCGGGCCACCCTGGGTCACCGACCCCCTCGGTTGGGGCGTGTTGACCGCAACCAACGACCAATGATCAATGACTGATGGCTGATCTTCGCGACCTTCCCCTCAACCAACTGCAGTTTTATGTGACTGCGCCCTACCCCTGCAGCTACCTGTCGGGGCGTCGGGCACGCTCTCAGGTGGCCACACCCAACCACCTGGTCACCGCGCAGATCTATGGAGACTTGGTTGAGATGGGCTTTCGCCGCAGTGGCGCATTCGCCTACCGGCCCTACTGCGACAGCTGCAAAGCCTGTCAGCCCCTGCGGGTGCCTGCCCAAGCCTTCCGAGCAACCCGCAGCCAGCGCAGAACCTGGAACAAGCTCTCGAATTGGCTGACCGCCCAGGAGGAGCCACTGGCCTTTTCCAACGAGCACTACGGGCTCTACCTGGCCTATCAGGCAAGCCGGCATGCTGGCGGTGGCATGGATCAAGACAGCCGCGACCAATACGCCCAGTTCCTGCTCCAGAGCCGGGTTGACACGCGGCTCGTGAGCTTTCGGGATCCCGAGGGCGAGCTCAAAATCGTCTCACTCATCGACCTGCTGCCCGAGGGGCTCTCTGCCGTCTACACCTTCTACTCGCCCGATGAGCCCAGCGCCTCCTATGGCACCTACAGCATCCTCTGGCAGATCTCGGAGTGCCACAGGCTTGGCCTGCCATTTGTGTACCTTGGCTACTGGATCGCAGAGAGCCAGAAGATGAATTACAAGCGCGACTTCCAGCCCGCAGAAGTCCTGACCCAAGGGGTCTGGCAACCCCTGCCTCGCTGACCCCCCTGGTGTTCTCGCTCTACCCGGCCATTCGGCCCCTGCTCTTTGAGCTGGACTCCGAACGAGCCCACGACTGGAGCCTCACGGGCCTTGACCTGTGTCATCGCTGGATGGGGCCATTGCTGCCCCCCTCTGCGCCATGCGCCTTCGAGGGCCCCACCACGGTGGCGGGCCTTGTGTTTCCAAATCGAATCGGCCTGGCGGCTGGGCTCGATAAGAACGCAGAACACCTCGATGCCCTTGGCCGATTCGGCTTTGGTTTCATGGAGGCAGGCACCGTCACGCCCCGGCCACAGCCAGGCAATGCTCAGCCCCGAATGTTTCGCATGCAGTCGGCAGACGCCATCATCAATCGGTTTGGATTTAACAACCTTGGGCTCGCCCAATTCATTGAAAACCTCAAGGCATCCGCCTGGGTCCGTGAGCGCCGGGGCATCCTGGGGTTAAACATTGGCAAGAACGCATCGACCCCAATTGATCAGGCCACAGACGACTACCTCACCTGCCTCGAGGCGCTCTACCCCTGGGCCGACTACATCACCATCAACATCTCATCGCCCAATACCCAGAGTCTTAGAGGACTCCAATCGGCCGGCAGCCTCACCCCCCTGCTCCACTCGCTCAAGACCCGTCAGGGCCTTCTCACAGAGCGGTTAAAACGCAGGGTCCCCCTCTTTCTGAAGGTGGCCCCTGACCTCACCGACGAGCAGATCGACGAGATCGCCCTGGCCGTCAATCGTGCGCAGATCGAGGGCCTGATTGCCACCAACACCACCCTGGCAAGGGATCAGGTCGAGGGGCTCGCCCATGCAGATGAGGCCGGTGGGCTCTCTGGTCGACCACTCTTTCATCAGGCCAACCATGTCTTGAAACGATTTCGCGAGGCCCTTGACCCCGAGGTGGCCCTGATCGGCGTGGGGGGCATTCTGAGCGACGCCGACGGCCTGCAAAAGAGGGCAGCCGGTGCCGACCTCCTGCAGGTCTACACCGGGCTGATCTACCGCGGCCCGCGCCTGGTCTGCGATTTGGCCAAGGCCCTGGCGGTGGCCCAACCCGGGTAACGCGATGAGAAGGTCCCCCCGCGTGGCGTTGGGATGTCACGAAACTGGGACCACCCATTGGCCACGGCAAGCCCACCAATTCGGTGTCGGCGGCCCCCACTCAGGCGCAGAAAGACACTGACCAGGCTCGTGACCAGGCGATACAGCGGCGTTCTTGCCGCAACGTAGGCCCAGACCACCAGGCTCATGCGCTCGGCGAAGGGCCGCAGGTGGCGCTCAAACTGCCGCTCACGAAGCTTGCGAAGCAGGTTTGGCAGCGGGATGCTCACAGGACAGACCACATGACACTCACCGCACAGGGTGGCGGCCTGGGGCAGGTCCAGGGTGTTTTCGAGGCCCTGATAAGACGGGGTCAGCACAGAGCCCATGGGGCCCGGGTAGACCCACCCGTAGGCATGCCCGCCAATCTTCTGATAAACCGGACAATGATTCATGCAGGCGCCGCACCGAATGCAACGCAGCATGTCTTGAAACTCGCTGCCCAGCAGGCTCGAGCGGCCCCCATCGACCAAGACAAAATAGAGGTGATCTGGGCCATCGGGCTCATCTGCTGCCCGCACCCCCGTGAGCAGCGAGACGTAATTTGAGATGGACTGACCCGTGGCCGAGCGCGTGAGCAGCCGCAGCATCGTCGCGAAGTCCTCAAGGGTCGGCAGGACCTTCTCGATGCCCGTCACCACAACGTGGACCTTCGGCATGATGGTCACCATGCCCTCGTTGCCCTCATTGGTGACCAGGGCCACCGAGCCGGTCTCTGCGATGACAAAATTGCCGCCCGTCACGCCCATATCTGCTCCCATAAACTTCGGGCGCAGCTGCTCCCTGGCCTCTCGGGTGAGCTCAGGTATGCCCGAGAGCCTGGGCTGCTGGTGGACCCTTGAGAAGAGCTCGGAGATCTCTTCTTTGTCTTTGTGAATCACGGGCGCAATGATGTGGCTCGGGGCCTCGTTGTCGTTGATCTGAAGGATGTACTCACCGAGGTCGGTCTCGATGGGCTCGACCCCGGCGGCACTCAGGGCATCGTTGAGGGCCATCTCCTCAGAGACCATGGATTTAGACTTTGTAACGGTCTTGGCCCCGTGCTTTTTGGCAATTGCCACAACCATCTCAGAGGCCTGCGCAGCCGACTCGGCAAACAAGACCGTTGCGCCAGACTCGGTGGCCCGCTGCTCAAACAACTCAAGCCAGAGGTCGAGCTTTTCAATGCTCCGGTTGCGCCGCTCCACGGCAGACTCGCGGGTCGCCTCGAAGTCGATCTCTGTCATGGAATCTGCACGGGCAGTCACGAATTTATCTGCCAGACGACGAAGATTGCGCTGCAGGCGGGTGTCGGCGAGCTTTTCGGTCGACCTGGCCTGGAAATGCATCGACTGAATCTGCATAGAGGGCTCCCTAGACCTTCTCAGTTCCGAGTTCACCCGCGAGCACCTCGGCCACATGCAAGACCTGTGTCTTGTCATCACCAAGCCGGCGCAGTCGACCCTCAATGTGCAGCATGCAGCCGAGGTCTCCGAGCACAACGGCCTGGGCGCCGCTGGCCTGAATGTTGCCGATCTTTTCATCGGCGATGGCCGCCGATACATTGCCGTACTTAAGGGCGAATGCGCCGCCAAATCCACAGCAGGCCCTGCTCTCTTTCATCTCATTGATCACGAGCCCAGGCATGGTTGAGAGCAGCGCCCTGGGCTGCGCTTGAATACCAAGCTCCCTCAGACCACTGCAGCTGTCGTGATAGGTGACGCAGCCCTGGGCACGGCCGGGCACGTTGTCGATCTTCATGACCGTGTGGAGAAAATCAGTGATCTCATAGACCCGCGGCGCCAATTCGTTCATGCGCGTGCGCAGGCTGGGGTCGTCGGAGAAGAGGTCCAGATAATGGGTCTTGATCATGCCGCCGCAAGACCCAGAGGGGACCACAACATAGTCGTAGCCATCGAGTTGCTCAAGCACCCGCTCCGCAAGGCGGTGGGCAGCAGCACGGTCTCCAGAATTAAATGCCGGCTGACCGCAACAGGTCTGCTCAGGGGGCACCACGACCTCGCAGCCTGCATGCTCCAAAAGCTTGATGGCTGCAAAGCCAATGTCCGGCCGCATGAGATCGACCAGACAAGTCACAAACAGGGCAACCCTTGGCGTCTGCGAGCCCAGGGGCATGTTTTCTAAAGACATGAAGGCCATCCCTTTGTAAACTCGCATTCTGCCACCTCAGAGTCCCTATGAGCCTTACCTCCTCGCCCGTCATTCCTGCCGCGCCCTCCATTCAGGTGATTGAGCGTCTCAACACACTCTTAGACGTCTTGGCCCGTCAGTCCGAACCCGTCTCACTCAAGGCCCTGTCCCATGCCACCGGCCTACACCCCTCGACAGCCCACCGAATCCTCAACGACCTGGTCTTGGTGCGCATGGTTGACCGCACGGAGCCCGGCCAGTACCAGTTGGGCATGCGCCTGCTGGAGCTGGGCAACCTGGTCAAGGCCAGGCTCAATATTCGCGATGCGGCAGCCGGCCCCATGCGAGAGCTCCACAAGCTCACGGGCGAGACCATCAACCTGTCCGTTCGGCAGGGCGATGAGATTGTCTATGTCGAGCGTGCCGTGAGTGAGCGCTCGGGCATGCAGGTGGTTCGGGCCATTGGCGGGCGGGCCCCGCTGCACCTGACCTCCACGGGCAAGCTCTTCTTGGCGGCCGACGAGTCGCGGGCGGTCCGCTCCTACAGCATGCGCACGGGCCTAGCCGGCCAGACCCGCAACAGCATCACCGATGTGCATCAGTTGGAAAAAGAACTCGACCTGGTGCGATCCAACGGATTTGCCCGAGACAACGAAGAACTTGAGCTGGGGGTGCGCTGCATTGCCGCGGCCATCCAAGACGATGTGGGCGACCTGGTGGCAGGGCTGTCGATCTCAGCCCCGGCGGATCGGGCCAACGATGGCTGGGTGAATGCACTTCGGCAGACGGCCTCTGACATCTCAAGGGCCCTTGGACACGAGGCCGATCAGGCCTAGGCGGCCGGGGGTTTGGCTGCCGGCAGCTGCTTTTCAGCCTGCTGCATGAGCCAGCGCCGAATCATCTCGGCATCTCGACGCCGATGTTGCGTGCCCGGTGCATCGAGCATGACCAGGATAACCGGACGCTTCTCGACCTCGGCCTGCATGACAAGGCAACGGCCTGCCTCACGGATGAATCCAGTCTTTGAGAGGCCAAGGTCCCAGGAGTCTGTTCGCACCAGGGCATTTGAGTTGCGGAATTGCTGCGAGCGCTTGCCCACGCGGACCAGAAGGTTCTGGGATGTTGAGTATTCCCGAATCAGGGGCACGAGAAAGGACTCTTCGACCAGTCGAACCAGGTCTCGGGGGGTTGAGATGTTGCCAGCGTTTAGACCCGTTGGCTCGGTAAAACGCGAAGACGCCATTCCGAGCTGCCGAGCCTTGATGTTCATGGCATCGACAAAGGCCTCCATGCCACCGGGATAGGTGCGACCCAGGGCATGGGCCGCGCGGTTCTCTGAGGACATGAGGGCCAGGTGCATGAGCTTGCCGCGGTTTAGCCGCGTGCCCACCCGAAGCCGAGACCCCACGCCCTTCTCAAGGTCGGCGTCCTCCTTGGTGATGGCGAGCATCTCTGTCATGGGCAGATCCGCCTCGGCCACGACCAGTGCGGTCATGAGCTTGGTGATTGAAGCAATTGGCAAAACGGAGTCTGGATTCTTCTCAAACAAGACCTCGCCAGAGATCTGATCGATCACCAGCACAGCACTCGATTTAAGACTGGCCTCGGTCATGGCCGATTGGAGTCCAAGCTTGCTGCCAGCAGACATGCGGTCATTGGGATCACGGGGCTTGCGGGCCACCTTGGCACTGGCCTGCTTCTTCTTGGCGCTGGCCTGCCTCTTCTTGGCGCTGGCCTGCCTCTTCTTGGCACTGGCCTGCCTCTTCTTGGCACTGGCCTGCCTCTTCTTGGCACTGGCCTGCTCCTTCTTGGCACTGGCCTGCTCCTTCTTGGTCTTTGCAGACTGGCGAGGCTGGGCCTTTTGATGCTTCTGGGCTGTTTTGGTGGCCTGGGTGGCCTTGGATGGGGATGCAGTGTGAGCGGACGCGGGAATCGCGACTGCCAGCGCAATCAATCCAAAAAAGAGGGTGAGCAGAACCCTGGGCCCACGAACAAAAAACTGCAACAGACATCTCCCAGTAACGCCGACTGCAACGATGGTATCAGCGTATTTCACCATTACAACCAAAAACCTGAATTTTTTCCGCAGGTTACGGTTGACTTTGAAAAAAAACTTCCAGACCCACTTCTATCGTCTTCAAATGAACATCGACCGTCAGGTCGATGGGCCTTGCATATCCACCTGCCATGGCCACCGCAACCGGCACGCGGCGAGACCTTGCCCAATCAAAGACCATCCTGTCCCGACGCGCCAGACCATCAGCAGTAAGGTCAAGGCGGCCCAGGCGGTCCTGGGCAAGGGGATCGGCCCCCGCCAGGTAGATCAGGAGGTCTGGCAGGTGCCAGCCATCGGCCACTGCCAGGGCATCTGACAACGTCTCCAGGTAATAAGCATCAACCGTGCCGTCGGGAAGTGGACAGTCCAGGTTGGAGAGGGCCTTTTCGAACGGGTAATTGGCGGCCCCGTGAACCGACAGGGTGAACACGGTGGCGTCGTGCTCAAAGATGCGGGCGGTGCCATCGCCTTGATGAACATCGAGATCGACGATGAGCACGCGTGGGGCAAGGCCCTGGGCCTGCATGAGCCTGGCCGCCACGGCCGCATCATTAAAGCAGCAGAATCCACCCCCCCGATCATTGGCCGCATGGTGGGTGCCGCCGGCCAGATTAAAGGCCAGACCAACTGGTCCTTCTAGGGCAGCGCGGGCGGCAGCAATGGTGGCGCCCGTGGATCGGCGCGAGCGCTCCACCATGGCCTCAGACCAGGGAAAACCAATCGCCGCAATGGCCTGCTCAGACAGGCTGCCGCTCACAATCTGCTCGACATAGGCTGGCGCATGGGCCAATGCCAACTCGCCATCCGTTGCCGCGGGGGGCTCGCAGAGCGCAATGCGCTCGTTGCCCTCAAGGTGCTGCCTGAGCAGTCGGTACTTCTCCATCGGGAACCGATGGCGCGGGGGAAGCGGCAGAACGAACAGGTCGGTGCTAAAGGCCTTAACGCGATGCGCAGCGCTCATCACCAATCTCTCCCCCAAGGCTCAGCACCCCGCTTCTGAGGCGGCCATAGGCCCGATCGAACCGCTGGGCGGCATCTGCAATGGATGCCGAGGCGGCAGGCTGCTTGAGACCGAGCTCAAGGTGCCGCCTTGAATTGGGATCCTGCGGGTTGGGCGCCGAGGGCAGGCTGTAGACGCGCAGTTCCGGATAGTCGGCATTGAGTTCCTCGAGCAGTTGTGTCACCGCCGCCTCGTAGAGTTGAAAGACGATCATGGATCGGTCGACCTCGGCCGCCAGGCAAAAGTGACTCGAATAATGTGTGTCCAAGACCCACTCCATCATGGGCCAGGCCATCACCGGAAAGCCCGGCAGAAAGTAATGCCGATCAACCGAGAAGCCGGGAATTTTGTTGTAAGGGTTGGGCACAATCGATGCGCCCTGGGGGAACTCACCCATGCGAAGCCGCTCAGGGGTGAGAGGCTGGCCGGCCTCGGCGGTGCGCTGGGCAATGAGATCTGCAGCCTGCGGATGCAGGCCAAGCGGCCGCCCGGATGCCTCGGCAGCCGCCTGCCGGGTGTGGTCATCTGGCGTGGCACCAATGCCACCAAAGCTAAAGACCAGGTCGTTGGACTGAAAACTCTGTCGCAGCGCTTCTGTGCATCGCCTGCGGTCATCTCCAAGGTAGGAGGCCCAAGACAGGCACAGCCCTCTGGCTGCGAGAATCTCCCTGGCCTTTTGGAAATGCCGGTCCTCGCGCTTGCCAGAGAGGATCTCATCGCCGTTGATGATGACGCCAATGGTGAGGGCGTTGTCTGGAGTGGTCATGACAGATCTAGGTGTGAAGGTGTGGCGCGAGGTTACCCCAGGTCTTCTCGAGCCTCTTGACCGAGACCGGCACGGCCGTCTTTAACCCCTCTGCAAAGAGAGACACCCGGAGCTCCTCGAGCATCCAGCGAAACTCCTCGACTGGCTCGGACCACTCCCCCCGATTGGCTGCAGCCCAACGCCAAAAGGGCTTTGAGATCCGATCGAAGTCTGCCAGGCGCAGGGCATCTCGGGCCGGATCGGTTCGATGCTTGTCGAGCCGAAGGGCCACCGCCTGAAGGTAGCGCGGCAGGTGTCGGGCGCGTTCGTCTGCCAACTCCGACACCACGTGCTTGCAAAGGAGTGCGGCAAGCTGCTGCGAGATGTCGTTTAAGAGTGGCTGCGGATACTTCACGCCACTGAGGCGACGCTGGATCTGCTGATGGGCCTCCAGGACCGCGAGCAGCCAGCGCTGGGCCTCCTGGGCAATGAGCAGGAAGCGGGGCCGGCCCGCCTGCAGACAGGCATCGAAGGCGGCGGCATCCCCGGGCCATTGGCCGGCAAGAAATGAGCGGCGCAGGCTCAGGCGAAGCAACTCGGTCTGCAGGTCCTCCGAGCGTGAGGCAGCCGTCCAGGCCAAGAGCAGGGCTCGATTGCGTTCCAAGTCTTTTTGGAATGACCGAACCTGGTCTTTAAGGGCCAAGACCAGCAATCGCATGAGACCGAGCCGATGCATCTGCTTGGCCTTGTTGGGGTCATCCAGGACCGTTAGGGTCACGTGGTCAGCGCAGTCCTCGAGGGCCGGATACCCGAGCAGCGACTGCCCAGCCACCGACAGGGTCATGGGCCACTCCAGTGGCCCGAAGGACCATTCCCGATGGCCGGTTGCATCCCGAGCCGGTGCAAAGGCTGCCAGGGCCTGCCCGCCGAGTTGCTCTCGCAGCGCCATGACATCTCGGCCCTGTCCCAGGCGCCGCCCATGCTCGTCGAGCACCACATAAAAGGGCTGCAGGTGCGGCGGGATCGATTCCAGTTTAAAGTCGTCCAGGGCCACCGCCAGGCCCTTGGCCTCTCGGAGATCTTGGGCCAGGGCCTTGCGCAGGGGCATCTCCCCGGGCCGATCGTGCCAGCGACCGCAGAAGGCCTCAACGTAATCCGGCAGGGGAATACAGTTGCGCCGGATCCGCTGCGGCAGGCTCTTTACGAGGGCCGTGACCTTCTCCTTGAGCATGCCCGGCACCAGCCAATCGAGGCGCACCACATCAACCTGATTGAGGCTTGCCAGCGGAATGGTCACGGACATGCCATCGTCTTGCGAGCCAGGCTCAAAGCGATACCCCACGGCCAGCCGAATACCGCCCTGCTCCAGGACCGACGGAAAGGCCTCGGTGGTGACGCCCTCGGCCTGATGGCGCATGAGGTCGGCCCGCTTGAGAAACAAGAGGCTGGGCTGATCCCGCACGGCAGCCCGCCACCAGTTTCGAAGGCCATCGAAGTCGCAGACCTCTTGTGGAATCCAACGGTCGTAGAAGGCCTCGATGAGCCCCTCATCAACGAGGAGATCTTGTCGGCGCGCCCGTTGCTCGAGGAGTTCAACCTCTTGCATGAGCCGGCGATTGTGCTCAAAAAAGGCAAGCTCAAGGCTCCTTGCATCACCCCCCACCAGTCCCTCTCGAATCATGATCGTGCGGGCCTCGCTGGCCTGACTCGGACCGAGTTGGGCCCAGGCAATTCGTCTCCTCTGAAAGATCGCCAGCCCATAGAGGACCCCCCTGGCGTAGCCCACCGCCCGGCCGGCCTTCTTCTCCCAGTGGGGGTCGGCATACGAGACACGTATCAGTGACCCAGCAATCTGCTCGATCCACTGCGGCTCAATGGCGGCGATGGTCCGTGCAAAGAGCCGACTGGTCTCCACCTGCTCGGCGGCCATGAGCCAGGTCGGGGGCTTCTTAGAGAGATGGGAGCCTGGCCAGATGGAGAACTTCACATCGTGCGCACCCTGCCAGACCGGGGGCTGTGCCGCCTCCATTCGCATGCCAATGTTCGAGAGAAGGCCCGTGAGAATGGCCTGGTGAAGCCTCATGTAATCGGCATCAATCGTGTTGATGCGCCACTCCTGTGACAAGACCCAATCCGTGATCTGCCGATGCAGATCGCGCCACTCCCGAACCCGAATTGGAGACAAAAAGGCAGACCGAAGCTGCTGATCCTTCTGCCGGTTGGAATGGTCATGTGAGAGGGCGGACTCGCAGAAGGCCCAGAGATTGAGCCATGAGGTGAATTCACTTCGCGGATCTGCAAAGCGCTTGTGGGCGGTGTCGGCTGCAGCCTGCTGATCGAGTGGACGGTCTCTTGGGTCTTGAATCGACATGGCGCAGACCAGGATGATCATCTCCCGAAGGCACTGGCCCTGATGGCCTGCAACGAGCATCCTGCCAAGGCGTGGGTCAAGTGGGAGTGCTGCCAACTGCCGCCCAATGGCGGTGAGCTCACCGTCTCGGCCCAGGCCACCGAGCTCACGCAGCAGCATCACGCCATCTGCAATGGCCTTCTTCGACGGCGGGTCCACAAAGGGAAAGGCCTCTATGGCATCAAGGCCAAGGGCCTTCATGCGCAGGATCACCGAGGCCAAGGACGATCGATAAATCTCTGGCTCTGGGTGTGCAGGCCGGCCCCGAAAGTCTTCCTCTGAATAGAGCCGAATGCAGACCCCAGGCGCGAGCCGGCCAGCCCGTCCCGCACGCTGGAGCGCCTGGGCCTGGCTGATTGGTTCTATAAGGAGTTGTTCGACCTTGCCGCGGTAGCGGTACCGCTTTACCCGAGCAAGGCCGCTGTCGACGACATATCCAATTCCAGGAACCGTAAGAGAGGTCTCCGCAAGGTTGGTCGCAAGCACCACCCGACGGCGCCCGCCTGGGCGAAAGACCCTCTCCTGATCTGCCTGGGCAAGCCGCCCAAATAGCGGGAGCAATTCCACGGCTGCATCGAGCCGACGATCCCGCCATGCATCCACCACCGCGCGGATCTCGCGCTCTCCGGGCAGAAAGACCAGCACATCACGAGCGGCCACTAGGCTCGTGTCAAGGAGTGCCGCCTCAACCCCCCCAAGGACCCTGTCGATGAGATCTTCTCGGTCGTCCTGTGGCACCCGCCAGACAATCTCAACGGGGTAGGCCCGCCCGGAGACCTCCATCACGGGGGCCGCAATGCCGTCTCGACCAAAGTGCCTTGCAAACTTCTCGGCCTCAAGGCTTGCAGAGGTGATGATCAGCCGAAGATCGGGCCGCCTGGGCAAGAGGCCATGGAGGTGGCCGAGCAGGAAGTCGATGTTTAAGCTTCTCTCGTGGGCCTCATCGAGGATGATGGTGTCGTATGCCCTGAGCATTGGGTCGGATTGAATCTCTGCGAGCAAGATGCCATCTGTCATGAGCTTGATGGGAATGCCCGGGCGTGATCGATCTGCAAACCGAATCTTGTAGCCCACCTTAGAGGTCGCCTCGCCGATGGCGCTTTTTAACTCCTGGGCCACCCGTCTGGCCACTGAGGTGGCCGCAAGGCGGCGAGGCTGCGTGTGGGCGATCGATCGGCCCTTGGCTGCTCGACCAGCTGCCAGGGCGATCTTTGGCAGCTGGGTTGTCTTGCCAGAGCCGGTCTCTCCGCAGACGATCAGAACCGGATGCGCCAGCAGCGCGCGGGCGATTTCCTTCCAGGCTGCCGAGACGGGCAGAGCAGGATCAAAGACGATGCCGAGGGAATCTGCCCGATCGGAGAGCCATTGATCATCCGGGCGCAAGCAAGAAGTCACCGAAAAATTATAATCGGGCCATGCAGACCGAACCCATCACACAGCCGAGCATCGGTCCAGACTTCGTGGGCTGGCTGCGTTCGGTCGCACCCTACATCCATGCCTTTCGAAACAAGACCTTCGTGGTGGCCTTTCCGGGCGAGTTGGTCATGGCAAATCAGCTTGAGACCCTCGTCCACGATCTCTCTCTTTTGCAGGCCATGGGCATGCGGATCGTCCTGGCCTATGGCTCACGCCCGCAGGTCCAGGAGCAGCTAAGGCTGCGTCAGATTGAAGATCGCTACAGCCATGGCATGCGAATCACCGATCGGTCTGCCCTTGAGTGCGCAAAGGAGGCGGCCGGCGAACTCCGTCTTGACATCGAGGCTGCCTTCTCGGCCGGGCTCCCCAACACGCCCATGGGCAATTCTCGAATTCGAATCATCAGCGGAAATTTTGTCACTGCACGGCCCGTTGGCATCGTCGATGGCGTTGACTTTGAGCACACGGGACTGGTCCGAAAGGTCGAGGCCGACTCCATCCGCCAGGCGCTTCTGGGGGGCTCCATTGTGCTGGTGCCACCACTTGGATTCTCCCCAACGGGTGAGGCCTTTAACCTTAGCCTCGAAGACATTGCCACCAGCCTGGCCATTACCCTTGATGCCGACAAGCTCATCTTCCTGTGCTCCGACGAGAGCATGCCACGCCTCGAGAATCGTTCCCTCGCAGAGGTCTCAGAGGATGAGGCAGAGGGCATCCTTGCCCAGGGAGACCTCAATGAGGAGGCCGCCTTCACGCTGTGGCACGCCCTTCGGGCCTGCCGAGGTGGCGTGGCCAGGGCCCATCTGGTGCCCTACGGCCTCGATGGTGCGCTGCTGCTCGAACTCTTTACCCACGACGGCGTTGGGATGATGTTGGTCGAGGAGACCCTTGAGGCCCTGCGCCCGGCCACCATCGATGACGTGGCTGCCATTGTCTCGCTGCTCGAGCCGCTCGAGTCCGACGGCACCCTTGCTGCCCGGGGTCGGGCCACCGTCGAGCGCGACATCGACAGATTCACCGTCATCGAGCACGATGGCGTCATCTTTGGCTGCGCCGCCCTCTATATTTTTGATGGCTCTCCCATGGGAGAGTTGGCCTGTCTGATGGTTCGCTCCGAGACTCGCGAGCAGGGCGACGGGGAGCGGCTGCTCAAGAGCATTGAGGCCCAGGCCAAGGCCGCGGGACTGACCGCCATTTTTGTGCTCACCACACGCACCACCCACTGGTTCATGAAGCGGGGCTTTAAGGCGGCCACCATAGCGGCGCTGCCGGAAGATCGACGGGCCCACTACAACTGGGATCGCAAGTCGCAGATTCTCTTAAAGACCCTCTAACGCCGGGGCCCTGGCGAGCAAGGACATCTGCTCGCCAGACTTTAGCCAGACCACACCGAGCATTGCCGCATGGTCTGGCAGTCGATGATCGAGCCATGCAAGGGCAGCAATCGGAGTCGATTCATCACCTGCGCCCAAGAGGCAGTGGTCTGAGTGAATCACCACGCGCTCCAACTCGGGCAGGCGAGGCAGGCTCACACTGATCATCTCTGCTGTGGCCGGCCCTGGCATGGTCGTCTCGCCCACGGGGGCCGCCGCCCGAACAATCTCAACGAGCTGCTCGCTGCTTGCCGCCACTGCGGTGTCGCGCGGCGTGAGGTAGAGGAATCGGGTCGGATCCGACTCGAGGCCGCAGACGTGGCCGGGGGGCAGACGAGACAGCAAGACCGCGACCCGCGGGGAGATTCGGATACCTGGGGCCGCATCGTGGATCTTGGGCACCAGGACAGAGCGCTGCTTGAGCAGGCGGCGCAGGAGAGCACCAGCACTCTGGGCCAGATCGGCCGACACCCCGTTTTCGCTGGCGCTCGATGCCAGCAGGGCCAGCAGCCTTGCCGCATCGAGTGCCTCGGCCGATCGAGATTGTCTGGCCGGACGAACCATTGGCTCGGCACGACCGACCATGGTGACCGCCCGACTCGACTGAGATGCAGCCAAGTCATCTCGCTCTGCACGCAGGCTATCGAGTCCCGCAAGCAGGCTATCGAGGGCCTCGGTAACAGAGGGGTTAATGGACATTGCGGCGCAGCCCAACCAGGCCAGCGATCAGCGCGTGCTGCTGGCCCCGAAGTCTCGTCAGTGACTGTTCCGCCTGGTCCAGGGTCTCACGGGCCTTGGCGAGGTCATCGTCTCGATGCGGGCCGTCTGGGTCTAGGCTCAGGTTCAATAGGCTGTGCCGAGCCCTTCCAAGAGACACCAGTGCCGTTTCAAGCTGGTGCTCAGCCGCATAGAGCTGCGACTCAGCGGCATCGATCGAAGGGTTTGGGTCGGGCGAAGGCGGTGGCTTGGTTGTCATCTTGGGCATGGTGGGTGGCTCAGACATGGTGGGAGACTCAGACATGGTGGGAGGCTCAGGCACGATGGGTGGCATCGTTAGCTTGGGACCCTCCCCCTGCTGGGCTCCCCCATCGAGTGCATGGCCTCGGATCGCGCCGGCCAAGAGGGCCAGATCGATGAGGGAGATGACCCACAACGTGATCCCCAGGGGCACCCAGACCATCCATCCCGGCAGACCAACTGAGAGCCACCCATTCACAAGCCGCATGGCCCGCCCCGACTCCTGGGCCAGGCCCTCGAGATGGCCCGCAAGGCCTGCCCAGATGGCCTGATGAAGGCCAAGAGGCTGCCCTGGTGCTGGGGGGGCTGGTGGCAGCCAGACCCACTCGGCTGCAGCCATCAGCCAGGCCAGAAAAAGGCAGACAGCCCCCAAAAACAAGAGCCAGTGCGCCCGTCTTGCCCGCCCACGAAGGGTCTCTAAGAGCACGGTCTGCGCAGACGGGCTGCGAGGATTAATCTGCATCTTGACTCCAGTCTAGACGATCGGCCAAGACCCCCTCTCGGATGTCGCCGTTTGGGCGCATCACCACCACCCAGGTCGGGGTCAACGCCCCGGTGTCGGCCGACGCGACCGGCTCGCGCACAAAAATCGGGTATCCCGCTGCGGTTCCAATCCAGCCACTGCCAGAGGGCTTGAGGCGCAGGTCGGAATAGGCCACCACCCTGAGGATCTGCTCGCCAGACAGGGTGAGCTCATGCCCCAGGCGATTGAGGCGCAGCCTCATGATTGCCGCCAGACCGGCCTTGCACCGCAGACACGGGCAATGTCATCGAGGACCCCCTCGTGGGCTGCCCACTCCGCTGGGGTGGGCTCGACCACCAAGAGATCAAGGGTGCTGAGGTCGATGCGGCCAGCAGGGCCATAGGCATCGACATCGTGGAGTTGCATCTCAAAGCTCTCCTGGCCGCGGGTCATGGACAGCCAGACCTCGGCAAGCAACTCGGCATCGAGCAGGGCACCGTGTCGGTGGCGATGAGCATTCGAGACGCCATAGCGGGTGCAGAGCGCATCGAGGGAATTGCGCTGACCCGGGTGCATCTCTCGGGCCAGGACCAGGGTGTCTGTGATGTCGGCAGCCACGGCCTGAAGCGGCCCATGGCCGATTCGTTTTAATTCTGCGTCCAGAAAGCCAAGGTCGAATGGGGCGTTGTGGATGAGAAGGTGGGCGCCACGCACAAAGGCCAGGAATTCTTCGGCCACCTCCTCGAATAGGGGTTCCGATTGCAGGCCATCCCAGGTAAAGCCATGGACCTCGGTGGCCCCAACCTCGACCTCTCGCTGCGGGTTTAAGAGACGATGGAATTGACGGCCAGAGGGCCTGCGATTGACCATCTCGACACAGCCGAGCTCGATGACTCGGTTTCCCTCCTCGACCCTCAGGCCTGTGGTTTCGGTGTCGAGGACGACGTAACGCATGATGCAACCCAGGCATAGATGGTGGGAAGAACAAACAAGGTAAGGACAGTGCCAACGCTCATGCCACCTACGATAACCCAACCAATCTCACGGCGGCTCTCAGCGCCAGGGCCGGTGGCCAGGGCGAGTGGCAGTGCACCAAAGACGGTGGAGATGGTGGTCATCATGATTGGCCGAAAACGCAACGAGGTGGCCTCGAGGGTCGACTCGACCACGGATCGACCCTGATCGCGCAGTTGGTTCGCAAATTCAACGATGAGGATCCCATGTTTGGTGATGAGCCCAATGAGGGCAACAAGCCCGATCTGGGAATAGACATTGAGGGAGCCATCGGTGATGTAGATGGTGGCCAATGCCCCCGTCAGGGCAAGCGGGACCGACACCAGAATGACCCACGGAAAGACAAAGCTCTCAAACTGGGCAGACAGCACCAGGTAGATGAAGATGAGGGCCAGCAAGAAGACAAAGAGGATGGTCGACTGTGAGTCACGGTACTCGCGCGACTGACCCTTGTAGTCGAGCTGATAGTCAGGCGGCAGCATCTCGCGGGCGGTCCTCTCAACAGCATCGAGTCCCTCGGCCAGGGTCGCCCCTGGTGCAAGGTTCGCGGAGATCGAGACCGCACGCTGCTGAAGAAAGTGATTGAGCTCTCGAGGCGCAACCGTCTCCTCAATTCGAATGAGGCTCGCAAGGGAGACCATCTGCCCGTCTCGACCCCTCACGAAGAGGCCCTTGATGTCTTCTGGCGTGTTGCGCCCCTCTGCGGCCAGCTGCACAATGACGTCGTATTGTTCATTGCCACGCCTAAAGCGGGTGACCTGCCGGCCCCCCAGCAGAGACTCAAGCGTGCGCCCAATGGCTTCAACAGAGACCCCGAGGTCGGCCGCACGCTCGCGATCGACTTCGATTCGCAACTCTGGCTTGGTGATTTGGAGATCCGTCTCAACACCCTGGAGCAGCGGACTCTTGAGCAACTCGAGCCGCAGTTGTCCGGTCACAGCGGCGAGCTCCTGCATGGAGGCGCCCGACAGCACCACCACCTCAATTGGCCGCGAGCGAAGCGACTGACCGAGTGATGGGGGCGAGACCATAAAGGCATTGATGCCCGGGATGCCCATGACCTGCGGTTGCACCTGGGCAGCAATCTGCTGGGTGCTGCGGGACCGATCCTCCCAGGGAACGGGTCGAAGGAATGCAATGCCTTTGTCCACTGTTGGGGTGCCAGCAATCACCAGGTATTTGTCGACCTCTGAAACCTGCTCAAAGATGCTCTCAAGGCGCACGGCGTAGCGGGCGGTGTAGTCAATCGAGCTGCCCTGCGGGGCGCTGATCACGGCGATGAGAAAGCCGCGATCCTCAACGGGGGTGAGTTCCTTTTTCACCAGGGTGAAAACGCCCACACCAATGAGCACCACACCCAGGCCGACAAGCCCCACGAGCCTGCGTCGATCGAGCAGTCCCCTTAGAGACTCGGCGTAGCGGGCCGCCGTGCGGTCAAAGACGCGATCAAATCCATCGGAAAAGCGTGCCCATCGGCCGCGGGGTCTGTTGGCATCGACCTCTTGGCGGCGCAACAGCCTCGAGCACATCATGGGCGAGAGGGTGAGCGCCACGAATCCGGAGACCAGCACGGCCGAGGCAAGGGTGAGTGCAAATTCGGTAAAGAGCCGACCGGTTCGACCAGCCGAGAAGGCCATGGGCGCGAAGACGGCGACCAGGGTCAGGGTCATGGCGACCACCGCAAAGCTGATCTCTTTCATCCCCTGGAGCGCTGCGGCCACAGGCTTCATGCCGTCCTCAATGTGCCGAGAGATGTTTTCCAGCACCACGATTGCATCGTCGACGACGATTCCGATCGAGAGCACCATGGCCAGAAGGGTCAGGGTGTTGACCGAGAAACCAAGTGCATACATGAATGCAAAGCCGGTGATGAGGCTCACCGGGATGGTCACAAGCGGGATGATCGCCGCCCGAAAGCTCTTGAGAAAGACAAAGACCACAAGACCGACCAGCAGAAGGGCCTCGGCAATGGTGGTGATGACGGCACGAATCGATCGATCGATGAAGACCGAGTAATCGTTGGCCACCTCGAGGTCAACGCTCGCTGGCAGGTCGGCCAACACACCGGGCAGAGCCTTTTTCACGGCACTTGAGAGGGTCAGGGGATTGGCCGTGGCCTGCTTGATGATGCCCATTGCAACGGTGTTGCGGCCCTTAAAGCGGGCCACACGCTTCTCGTCCTCGGGGGCGATCTCAACCCTGGCAACATCTCTTAGCCGCACGAGGCCAGAGGAACCTCGGGGTGCCTTGAGCACAATGGATTCAAATTCCTCGGGTGTTCGCAGGTCAGTCGAGGACATGACGGAGAGCTCGCGGCCAGGCGTCTCAATGGCACCCGAGGGCACCTCAATGTTCTGGCGGCGCAGGGCCTCCTCGAGGTCTTGGATGACCAGACCTCGGGCCGCCAGCCGCTGTGCATCCACCCAGATTCGCATGGCATATCGGCGGTCTCCGAAGATGCGCACATCGGATGCCCCAGGCAGGGTCTGGAGCCTGGGCTTGACCACCCGATTGGCCAGATCGGATAGCTCGAGCGCAGAGAGCGTCTCACTGTTGAAGGTCAGCCAGATGATGGGCTGTGCATCGGCCTCCACCTTCGAGACCACCGGGTCGCCGGCCTCTTCGGGCAGCCGTGACCTCACGCGGGCAGCGCGATCTCGGACATCGGATGCAGCGGAGTCGGGGTCACGATCCAGTGAGAAACGAACGGTGATCTGCGATCGCTCGGCCCGAGAAATCGAGGTGAGGATCTCAACCCCTTCAATGCCAGCAATGGAGTCTTCGAGTGGCTTGGTGACCTGTGATTCGATGATTTCTGGCGAGGCGCCTCGATAGTCTGTGCTCACCGTTACAACGGGCTCATCGATTCGTGGGTACTCCCTCACGGAGAGCTTGGACAGACTCACCAGGCCAATGAGCGTGATGACCAGCGAGAGGACTGTGGCAAAGACGGGCCGCTCAATGCAGATTTCTGAGAGCCTCATGCCTGGGCGGGCCTCATGGCCTTGGGGGGGCCGCTTGAATCTTGACCGGCTGCCCCGGACGGCGGATCTTTAATTGCCCCGCCGTCACAATCTGATCTCCCGCCTCAAGGCCAGAGAGAATCTCGACCTCTTTTTCCATTCGCGCACCGAGCTGGACCAGCACCTTCTCTAGCTTGCCCCCGGTCACCCGCCAGACAAAAAAGCCAGTCTGCTCTCCCACGAGGGCCTCCTCGGAGATCACGAGGGCCTCGGGCCGCTCGGCAAGGACCAGACGGGCCCTGGCAAAGAGGCCCGACTTGAGCTGACCCGAGGGATTCTCGACGATGGATCGCAGCCGAAGGAACCGTCCATCGCCATCGATCCTTGAGTCGAGGGCTGTCACGGCAGCGCGGATGGGATCTGGCAGTTGCTCGGTCACGATCGTGACAATCTGGCCGACTCGGACCCGCCCCACGAAACGCTCTGGCACATTGAAATCGAAGTAGAGCCTTGAGGTGTCCTCCACCACTGCAACAACCTCACCCTCCTTGACATAGTCGCCTTGGCTGTGTTGCCTCAGCCCGACCCGACCGGCAAACGGCGCTGTGATTTGCGTGCGGGTGAGTCGGGCCTCATAGAGGTCACGCTTTGCCGCCGCAATGTCGGAGTTGGCCTTGGCCTCATCAAGGGCCCGTGAGCTGATGAACTTCTGGGCGAAGAGGTCCTGAGCGCGCTTGTGATTTGACAATGCGAGCACCGCCTCAGCCTCGGCCTGGGCGAGTTCGGCCCGCACAAGGCTGTCATCAAGGCGGATCAGGAGCATCTGTTGACCAACCTGCTGCCCATCTCGAAACCGTATCTCCGCCACCCGCCCAGAGATCTCTGGGCGCAGGTCCACCGATTCAACCGCCATGAAGGAGCCCGTCACAGCCAATGTGTCGAGGACGGGCTTCTTGATGACCCTGGAGACCTCGACTGGCACTGGTGGCAACGCACCCTGGGGGCCCTTGGATGCCTCAGGGCCCGTCAGCCAACCAAGCCGCCAGGCCACTAAGGCGGCAACCAACAAGATGAAGAGGACTGCCACCAGCAGCCGGGGGCGCCCGCGCAATGCCTGCACTAAAGACGATTTCAATCGATCCATCCTTTTATCAACGAGGGTCAGGGATGCCAAGATTGGCAAGACGATCTGCCTCCTCATTGCCAGGATCACCAGAATGACCCTTTACCCACTTCCAGTGTATTCGATGGCCTGCGCAGGCAGCCTCCAAGGCCTCCCATAGGTCTCGGTTCAGGACGGGCTTGCCCGCTGCGGTCTTCCAGCCGCGCCGTTTCCAATTGTGAATCCAAGACTCGATCCCGTTCTTCACATACTGTGAGTCGGTGAACACGGTGACATCACAGGCCTTCTTTAGGCCGTTGAGCCCCTCGATCACAGCACTGAGTTCCATCCGATTGTTGGTTGTCTGGACCTCACCCCCAGACAAGTGCCGCTGCTGCCCCCGACAGACCATGAAGACGCCCCACCCACCAGGACCGGGATTGCCCTTGCAGGCCCCGTCGGTGTAGAGGACCACCTCATCGCGCAGGTCGGTCATCCTTGCCGGGCAACTGCTGCAGAGGCGGCTCGCTTTGGGGCCTTGGTCCACCTTGGACTGAGGATTCGCATGCCCATGCGACGTTTGACTGCAGTCAACAAATAGGCCGCGCCAAAGGCGGGCCACCAGCGTGCCCCCGCGGCCTCCATCCAGCGCCAGCGCCTCGACCATCGCTCGTCGTAGACCATGGGGCGATAGACACCAAAACAACCCGCCTCTGTTGTGAGGCCCAATAGCGAGCACCAGTCTCGAACCCGAGAGGCTGAGATCCA
The DNA here is from genome assembly GCA_018401615.1 of Burkholderiaceae bacterium. Lineage (GTDB taxonomy): Bacteria > Pseudomonadota > Gammaproteobacteria > Burkholderiales > Burkholderiaceae_A > Hahnella. The sequence continues at coordinate 4,655 of JAGYKN010000020.1, read as the reverse complement.
GCGTCCCTGCACCGGGGGACAGCGCGTCACTGCCAATGGGCGGTGAAGGGCCCAGAGGCTGTGCGGGTTGAGTCCAACAATCACCAGTTGCCCCTCGGGAATGAGAATGCGCTCGGCCTCACGCAGCAGGCCATGGGGGTCGGCCACCATCTCCAGGGCATGTGTGAGGACCAGCAGGTCAGTTGACTCCGAGGCAATGGGCAAGGCAGATGGGTCACAGACCAACTCGTCTTCAGCCCCATCGACAGCATAGGGGCTGAGTCGCGCCCGAGACGACATCCTGTTTAGACGCAGGGCATCGATGCCCCTTGGTCCCATCTGGAATGCCTGGTAGCCAAAACGATCCTGCAATCTCGCATCAAGCCAGGCCTGCTCGCTCTCGCGCAGGAGTTGGCCCGCGGGTGTCTGAAACCATTTTTCCCAGGAACGAAACGGATTGGCCAACTCTCGCGTCACAATAGAGTGCATTGCCATGCAAAAGGAGACCCGAATGCCGATCGTTGAGATTCCCGCATTCACAGACAATATCATCTGGGGCTTACAAGACGGTGACCATCTCCTGGTGGTCGATCCGGGTGAGGCAGCCCCCGTGATGCGGCACCTTGAACGCGAGGGTCTCCTGCTCTGCGGCATTCTCATCACCCACCACCATGCCGACCATGTGGGCGGCATTGGAGACCTGCTCGCCATGGCCCCACTGGCCAGCCTGGACATCCCCATATACGGGCCGTCTGCCTGCCTGCCCCACGGCGTGAACACGGTGGTTCAAGAGGGTGACGTGGTCGAGTTTGAGTCCATGGACATCCGGCTCTCTGTTTTTGCTGTGCCGGGACACACAGAGGACCACATTGCCTACTTCGGATTCGCCTCAGACGCCACCCCTCGTCTCTTTTGCGGCGACACCCTCTTTGCCGCCGGCTGTGGCCGACTCCTCGGTGGCACGGCGGCACAGTTGCACAGCTCCCTCCAACGACTTGCACAACTTCCCCCCGAGACCGTCATCTACTGTGCCCACGAGTACACCCTGGGCAACCTGCTCTTTGCATCTCATGCCCACCCCGGGCATGAGGGCATTCAGACCAGGCTCTCAGAGGTCCGGGCCCGTCGGCAAGAGGGCCGCAGCACCCTGCCAACTCTCTTGTCGACTGAGCGGGCAACCAATCCATTCCTGTGGGCTGCCAATGTTTCTGAGTTCGCCAGCATTCGGGCTGCCAAGGATGTCTTTCGTGCGCCTTAGCCTGCTCTGCGCGCTCGGCCCAATCTTGGGCCTCATGGCCGGCTGCGCCACCACCTCCACAGAGCTCGCTCAGCCCGCACCCATCTCCGGGCCGACCCAGGAGGTCTCGCTTGCAACAGGGGGGGCCGCGCCCCAGGCTGACCCTCTCGTGAGCACAATGGACAATGCCTCACCCGAGTCCATGCTGCTCGCAGCAGATGCAGCATCCGAGCCCGAGCCCAAGCCACCAGGCAATCTCGTCCATCGAATCACCTCGGGCTTCCAACTGCCTGAGCTCCCTGAGCGTGTCTTGCGGGGACACATTCGGCGCATCACCTCCAACCCAGAGTATCTCGAGCGCGTTTTTGATCGTGGGGGCCGATATCTCCACCACATCATGGAGGAGATTGAGGCAAGGGGACTGCCCACCGAGCTTGCCCTGCTCCCAATTGTCGAGAGTGCCTTTAACCCCGAGGCCACCTCTCGGGCAAAGGCTGCGGGCCTCTGGCAGTTCATGCCCGCAACCGGACGAGCCTTCTCGTTATCGCAGGATTGGTGGCGAGATGAGCGGCGAGACATCATTGAGTCCACTCGGGCAGCCTTGGAGTACCTCGATCAGATCAATCGCCTCCATGGGGGCGACTGGTTCCTGGCGCTGGCCTCCTACAACCGGGGCGAGAATGCGGTGATGCGGGCGGTCAAGGCAAACCGAGCCCGAGGCCGGCCCACAGACTTCCTCAGCATCAAGCTGCCGCGGGAGACAAGGCATTACGTGCCACAACTCATTGCCCTGAGAAATATCCTACGCGACCCCGCCCGATACAGGGTCCGGCTGCCCTATGTCGAGGACCGCCCTTATTTCATCGCGCTTGATAAGAGCCAGTCGGTTGACCTTGCCCTGGCTGCAGAGTTTGCTGAGTTGTCCTTGAGCGACTTCAAGCTCCTAAACCCGCAGCTGCGACGCCCGGTGATCACGGTGAGCAGGAGCAACAGGATCATCCTGCCGATCGAAAAGGCAGCTCTCTATCAAGACAACCTCGAGCGTCACCAGGCCGCCGGCAAGCCGCTGGTGAGCTGGAGCCCCTACACCTTAAAGAAGGGTGATTCGCTCGAACTGCTGGCGAGCCGCACGCAGATCTCGGCCAGAGAGCTTGCTGAAGCCAACGGCCTTAAGAATGCTCGGCAGGTGCTGCTGCCAGGCACTGTGCTGCTCGCACCAGCACTTGTTGAACAAGACGACGCATCCCTGGAGCAGGCCTTGGCGCGCTTTACCGGTGCCCGCACCGTCGAGCGCGTGCGGGTGCCTGGGCCGATTTACAGGGTGCGCAAAAATGACACCCTTGCCACCATTGCCAAACGTTTTAGGATAACGGTGCAGACCCTGCGTGCCCTGAATAATTTAAAGGGCGAACCAAAGGTTGGCACCCGGCTGCGGGTCGGGCCCACTCGCAGTCGGGTGATTGTGACGGACAGCAAGGGCACTGTCCGTCTGCGAGCCAACTAGGCATCGACCCCCTGCCCCGGCAGCGCCTAGGCCGATGCGCCGCCCAGGTGCATGGACCGAATGCGGCGTGCAAAGTCTTGATAGGCGGCAATGCCACTGGCTTCTGCCTGATGACACCAATTCGTGAGCGCGGCAATGGCCTGCTCAAGGGTGAGGCTTCGCTGGGCCCAGATTGCCTCAAAACCGTCTCTGAGTTCCTTTGAAGGCAGCGAGAGGTCTTTGGCAGCGAGCTTTGAGACGCGGGCAAGCTGCTCGTACTTCGTTGAGAGGACCGCCCGAATGGTTTCAGCATCGATCTGCATGCGCGTGGGATCGACTCGAACCGTTGGTGGCAGCGCCCGAGGCTTTGCCAAGCCCGCAAGCGCCAGGACCCGAATGTAGAGCCAGCCGATGTCGAATTCGAACCACTTCGACGAGAGCTTGGGCGAGGTTGCGTTGGCGTGATGATTGTTGTGGAGTTCTTCTCCGCCAATGAGAATGCCCCAGGGCAGGATGTTCTTGCTGGTGTCGGGACTCTTGGAGTTGCGATAACCCCAGTAGTGGCCCACGCCATTGATGATGCCGGCCGCAAAGAGGGGAATCCATGCCATCTGCACCGCCCAGACAGCAACACCGGCAATGCCAAAGAGCAAGACATTGACGATCATGAGGAGTGTCACCCCCAGGGCACTGTGGCGCGTGTAGAGGTTGCGCTCGATCCAGTCGTCTGGGCAACCATGGCCGTAGCGATCGGTGATCTCTTGGTCTTTGGCTGCCTCCCGATAGAGGTCTGCGCCCTGCCACATGACCGTTGACAATCCGAGGACCTGAGGGCTGTGGGGATCTTGGGCAGTCTCACACTTGGCGTGGTGCTTGCGGTGAATCGAGGCCCACTCCAGCGTGACCATGCCGGTCGTGAGCCAGAGCCAGAACCGAAAGAAGTGAGACACAACCGGGTGCAATTCCACCGCACGATGCGCCTGACAACGATGGAGATAGATTGTCACGCCTGCGATGGTGATGTGAGTGACGAGCAGCGTGTATCCAACAATGCCGAGCCATTCCCAGCCAGAGAGGCCAAAGGCCACGAAGTCAATCAAGGGTTCCAAGACAAGTCCTTTTTCTAAGTGTCGTGCTGGATTGTCCCACTAGAGGCCAGATTTCACCAGCATTGCCCCATAGAAGCCATCTGTCGCTGTCCGGTGCGGCCAGAGGCGCAATGCGCCGCCATCTGCCCCTGCTGCCCAGGCAGCCGGCAGCTCAATGCCCTGGCGCGTCAGGCACTCCAGGGCGTTGACCTGAACAAATTCGGGATGACCGAGCAGAAAACGGGCCACCTGGTCTTCGTTCTCAAGCAGGCTGGTGCTGCAGGTGCCGTAGAGCAGGCGCCCCCCAGGGGCACAGAGTCGGGCCGCCGACTCGAGAATCTCAGACTGAAGCAAGACCAACTCCGAGACCGAGACCGGACTCTGACGCCACTTTAAATCCGGATTGCGCCGAAGGGTTCCCAGGCCAGAGCACGGGGCATCAACCATCACGAGGTCTGCCTTGCCCCGCAATCGCTTGATGCGCTCGTCAGTTGGGCCCGAGATGGCGATTGGCCAGACATTCGAGAGCCCACTGCGGGCCAGGCGTGGTTTGATTCGGCTCAGTCGGGCAGCAGAGCGGTCAAGCGCATAGAGGCGCCCGGTGTTGCGCATCAATGCCCCCAGCGCAAGGGTCTTGCCACCTGCTCCCGCACAGTAATCCACCACAAATGCACCCCGCTTGGGCGCTGCAAGACGGGCCAGCAGCTGGCTGCCGAGGTCTTGAAACTCGAATCCGCCGGCCAGGAACATGGCCATCTTCTGGAGGCTCGGCTTGCCATCGACATGAATCGCATCCTCCAGATGCTCAGAGGCTCTGGCGGTCACGCCAAATTCGCCCAAGGCCGCGAGCACGCTGTCTCGAGAGGCC
>JAGYKN010000002.1 GCA_018401615.1 Burkholderiaceae bacterium | reverse complement strand
AACGGTGTCGCCCCCCACAAGGCTGCAACCCGAACCGCGTGCGAGCCCGAAGAGCCCTTCTGCGAATGCCTCTAGCCAGTCGCACCGACGCGAGCGAAGGGCCAACGACAAGGTAAAGCCCAACGGTGCGGCCCCCATTGCGGCCAGGTCGGAGAGGTTGACCGCCAGGAGCTTGTGGCCCAGTGAGGCTGGGTCGACATCGGCCCGATGGTGTCGACCCTCGACCATGGTGTCCATGGCGACCACAAGCTGCTCACCGGGCAACAGCGGCCTGATGAGGGCGGCATCATCACCAATGCCAAGGCAATCTGGGTGCTCGAGTGCCGGGCCTGGCCAGGCCCGCGCACGACGGCCAAAGTGGTCTTCAATGAGGTCAAACTCAACTGCCACGATCAGGCGGCCGGTGCCCGCGACTCATGTGGGCGAAAGGTAAACAGGAGTCGGTCTAGCACGCCATTGACATAGCGATGCCCCTCATTGCTGCCAAGCGACTTGCTCAGCTCGACCGCCTCATTGAGCACCACGCGGTAGGGCACGTCCGGGCTCTGATCGAGCTCATAGCAGCCCAACAATAAGATCGCCTGTTCGACCGGCGAGACCTGGGCCAAAGGCCGATCGAGCCCCTCCAGGAGTTGAGCGGTCAGGCCATCGCGATTTCCAAGAACGCCATGCAGACACTTCTGGAAATAATCCACATCACAACTGGCATGTTCCTCAGATTCCTCGAGGTAGGTCTGAATCACCCTGGGGTCCTCTCCGGATAAAAGGGCCTGATAGATGCCCTGGACCACCAGCAGCCTTGAGAGCCTGCGGGTCCCTCGGCCGCTTCCCCTCGGGCGCGGGGGGGTTGGGCTACTGCTCATGGTCGAAGCCCAGCTGCTCGTCGATCGCAAGCATGAGGTTGGCCATCTCGATTGCAGCCATGGCGCAATCTCGGCCCTTTTCGTCTGCTCGAGCCAAGGCCTGAGCCTCGTCGTCGGTGGTGAGAACACCATTTGCGATTGGCAGTTGGGCCTCCAGACCCACCTTCATGATGGCCGCCGCAGACTCATTTGCGACGAGCTCAAAGTGGTAGGTCTCGCCCCGAACAACCGCCCCAAGGGCAATGAGCCCGTCAAATTGGAGGGTCTCTGCAAGTTGCATGAGCGCCAGGGGAATCTCCAGGGCGCCTGGCACAGACACCACCGAGATGTCGTGATCCGCCACGCCTGCCTCCTCAAGGGCGCTGAGGCAGGCGGCCTCCAGGCGACGGGTGATGTCTTGGTTAAATCGAGAGACGACCACCCCAAAGCGCAGGCCCTCGACGTGAAGGTCGGGCCCAAATCGTTGAATGCTCATCGCGCATGTCCTTGTGTGATGGTTGGCTGACGATACCCCACCACCTCCAAACCGAAGCCCGCCATGCTGGGCATCTTGCGGGGCTGGCCGAGCACCAACATCTGACCCACGCCAAGGTCTCTCAGAATGGCCGCGCCCATGCCGTAGTTTCGCAGGGTCGAGCTTGCCCCTGAAACGGGCTCTGTGTGCTGAAGCTGCTCGAAGAGTCGGCTGGCCCCGACCGCGCAATTGAGCAAGACCACCACCCCAGGCTCGGGCTCAGAGGCAATGTAGGCAAGGGCCTGGCCAAGCGGCCAACTGTGGCGGCCCGAATACTCGAAGAAGTCCAAGACCGTAAACGGCTCGTGGACCCGGGCCAGACAGGGCTGCTCCGGGGAGGGTTCGCCCTTGACCAGGGCCAGGTGCGGCTGGCCCATGGCGCGATCTCGATAGGAGATGAGTCGCCACACGGTGCCCGCGTGTTCGATGGTCTGCTCGGTCACACGTTCCACCAGGCTCTCGTGTGATGTCCGATGGTGGATGAGATCGGCAATGCTCCCAAGCGGCAAGCCATGGGTCTTTGCAAAGACGCGCAGGTCTGGCAATCGGGCCATGCTGCCATCGTCATTGAGAATTTCACAGATCACACCGGCCGGCGAATGCCCCGCGAGTTGGGCCAGGTCGCATCCCGCCTCTGTGTGTCCGGCACGGACCAACACGCCGCCGAGTTGGGCCATGAGCGGGAAAATGTGGCCCGGCTGAACGAGGTCTTCGGGTCGGGCCTGGGGTGAGACGGCCGCAAGGATGGTGGCGGCTCGATCGCCCGCACTGATGCCGGTGGTCACGCCCTGGGCGGCCTCGATGGAGACCGTAAAGGCCGTTGCATGGGCCGAGCGGTTGTCGTGGACCATCATTGGCAGTTGGAGTTGCCGACACCGCGCCTCTGTGAGGGTAAGACAGATCAGCCCCCTGCCGAATCGGGCCATGAAGTTAATGGCCTCTGGGGTCACCGCATCGGCGGCCATGACCAGGTCGCCTTCGTTCTCGCGATCCTCGTCATCGACCAGCACCACCATGCGACCAGCCCGGATGGCCTCGATGAGTTCAGAGGCAGACTGCAGCGGTTCAGACATCTTGTTTTGCCCTCTGCAGGCTGCCCATGCGCTCGATGATGCGCGCCATCTGTCGGGCCATTGGGTCGACCTCAAGGTTCACGCCACCGCCCACCTCAAGCCGCGAGAGCGTGGTGCTCTGCCAGGTATGGGGGATGAGGTTGATCTCAATATCAGTCCCCTCGGCATGGTCTCGGAGTTGATTGATGGTCAGGCTCACACCATGAAGCGCCACTGACCCCTTCTCGGTGACAAATGGGCCCAGGCTGGTGGGCACGCGGACCGTGAGCCTGACCGACTCATCACGGGGCTCGATGGCCACCGCAGTGGCCACAGCATCGATGTGCCCGGAGACGAGGTGTCCGCCCAGGCGGTCGGACCAACGCAGCGCCTTCTCAAGATTGACGGGGCCAGGCCCATCAAGGCCCACGGTGCGATCAAGACTCTCCCGAGAGATGTCAACCGCAAAACCCTGCTCGTCGGGCCGCAAGACCGTCATGCAGGCCCCATTGATCGCGATGGAGTCGCCTTCCTTCACATCGGTGAAGTCGAGTCCTCCCCAGCTCACCAGGAGCCTGAGGCCTTGTGCGTCGGTCCATGCATGGTCTGGTGACGGATCGCGCACGAGCGACTGTGCAATCGTTTCGTCTATGGTGCCAACGGCCTGAATGATTCCAGTAAACATGGTCTCAGTGTATCGAGTGCGCGGCTCAGGTCGCCCCAGGCGGGCGCAGGAGCAGGCGAAGACCATCGCCAACGCGGCTCAGATCGTCGAGTTGCCAGCGCGGCGCCTCATCGGGTTGCGACACCGGGTCCATCTGCTCGGCCAGGCCAAGCCCCGGGCCAAGCAGGATGGGTGCCTGGTAGAGCAGCCATTCATCGACCAGCTTTTCCCGCAGAAAGGCCCCCGTCAGGCGCGCACCCGCCTCGAGCTGGACTTCATTACAGCCCTCACCTGCGAGCCAGCGCATGACAGCGGTGAGGTCGAGCCTGCGACCAGTCGCATCACCCGCAACGCCAGGCAATGAGACCACGCGAGCGCCTCGAGCCTCGAGCCTGGCAAGACGATCGGCTGCCGGGGGCGTGACAGGGCCGGCACCGATGAGCACCACAGCGCCTGGTCCGCTGAAAAACGGGGCATCCGGATCCACCACAAAACGGCCGTCTAACACCACCCTAAGAGGCTGGCGATCGGTCTGGACCTCCCTGACCGTGAGCAAGGGTCGGTCTCTCTCGAAGGTGCCCATGCCCGTGAGAACGGCGCAGGAGCGCGCGCGCCAGGCGTGTCCGTCGGCTCGACAGGCTGCATCAGTGATCCATTTGCTTGTGCCCGTCGGCAGCGCCGTTCGGCCATCGAGAGAACTGGCGCTCTTGATTCTCAGCCATGGCAGGCCCGTGCGCATTCGTTTGAAAAATCCTCGGTTCAGCGCCTGGGCCTGATCTGAAAGCAGCCCCACGCGCACCATCAGGCCTGCCGATCGCAGGCGCTCCAGGCCACGGCCGCCCACCTGTGGATTTGGGTCTTCAGTGGCGGCCACCACCATCGAGATGCCCGCCTTGATGAGGGCTTCGGTGCAGGGGCCCGTGCGTCCGATGTGGGCGCAGGGCTCCAGGGTCACGTAGGCAGTCGCGCCCCTCGCCCGATCACCAGCAGCCTGCAGCGCAAGGGTCTCCGCATGGGGACCACCCGCCCTCGCATGCCAGCCTGTGCCAACCACCTCGCCATCGCGCACCAAGACGCATCCCACGCGGGGGTTTGGGGTGGTGGTAAAGAGGCCATTTGCAGCCAAGGCAAGGGCCTGCCTCATGTGGGCAACATCAGTGTCGTGAAACATCAGCGTCGTCCCGTCACCTAACGTGGTCGGCCGCCCTTGCGGGGACCGACCTCCTTGAGCAGCGCCTCAAATTCAGCAATGTCCTCGAAGCTTCGATAGACCGACGCGAATCGAACATAGGCAACCTTATCGAGTCGACGCAGCTCTTTCATGACCAACTCGCCAATGAGCTGGCTCGAGACCTCCCGCTCCCCTGATGCCGCAAGACGCTCCTCAATGACCCGAACGGCCTGATCCAAGACATCCATCGAGACTGGCCGTTTTCGCAGGGCCAATCCCATGCTGGCCTTGAGCTTGCTTGGATCGAACTCACTGCGGGCACCATCTTTCTTGACCACCGTGGGCAGCGACAACTCAATTCGCTCGATGGTCTTGAACCGACGATCACAGGCAAGGCAGCGTCGGCGGCGCCGAATCTCATACCCATCTTCAGATAGCCGGGTGTCGGTGACCTGGGTGTCGGGCGAGCCACAGGCTGGGCATCGCATCCGCAGTCTCTCGAGGGGTCAGCGGTAGACCGGGAATCGGGCCGTCAGGGCCTCCACCTGGGCCCGCACCCTTGCAATCGAGGACTCATCCTCCGGGGCCTCGAGGACATCTGCAATGAGCTGACCCACCAGGGTCATCTCTTGGACCCCAAAGCCACGCGTGGTGCAGGCGGGCGTGCCGAGTCGAATCCCACTGGTCACCATGGGCTTTTCGGGGTCGTTTGGAATTGCATTTTTGTTGACCGTGATGTGTGCACGGCCCAGGGCAGCCTCGGCAGCCTTGCCAGTGATCTGCTTGGCTCGCAGGTCGACCAGCATGAGGTGGCTCTCGGTTCGGCCCGACACAATTCGCAGGCCACGGCCCACCAGCGCGGCGGCGAGGGCCTGGGCATTCTCAATGATGTCTCTGCCATAGAGCTTGAACTCTGGTGTGAGCGCCTCAGCAAAGGCCACCGCCTTGGCAGCGATCACATGCATGAGCGGCCCACCCTGAACGCCTGGGAATATGGCGCTGTTGATGGCCTTCTCGTGCTGGGACTTCATCAGGATGATGCCCCCGCGCGGGCCGCGAAGGCTCTTGTGGGTGGTCGAGGTGACCACATCGGCATGCGGGACTGGGCTGGGATAGACCCCTGCCGCGATCAGGCCAGAGTAGTGGGCCATGTCGACCATGAAGATGGCACCAATCTCCTTGGCGACCGTCGCAAAGCGAGCCCAATCGGTCTTGAGGGAATAGGCTGAGGCCCCAGCAATGAGGAGCTTGGGACGGTGCTCTCTGGCGAGCGCCTCCATGCGATCGTAATCAATTTCTTCTTTCTCGTTGAGCCCGTAGGGCACCACCTTGAACCACTTGCCAGACAGGTTGAGTGCCATGCCGTGGGTGAGGTGGCCGCCCTCAGCCAACGACAGGCCCATGATGGTGTCTCCGGGATTGAGAAAGGCGAGAAAGACGGCCGTGTTTGCCTGCGCTCCCGAATGCGGCTGCACGTTTGCGGCCTCGCAGCCATAGAGTTGCTTGAGCCGGTCTATGGCCAATTGCTCGGCCACATCGACGTGCTCACATCCCCCGTAGTAGCGCCTGCCCGGATAACCCTCTGCATATTTGTTGGTCAGTTGGGAGCCCTGGGCCGCCATGACAGCAGGGCTGGCGTAATTCTCGGAGGCAATCAACTCGATGTGGGCCTCCTGGCGAGCGTGTTCGGCTGAGATCGCCGCGGCAATGGCCGGATCGGTCTGGAGGTAAGTCTGGGAGCGGTCAAACATGGGAGGTCCTGTAGGAGGGTTGAGCAGATGCTGGTGAGGGTGGCATGGCCGGCGCCAGTGCACACCAGAGAAACCAGATGATTCCAAAAATCAGATGGGCCGCCAACAGGTGGGCTGGCTGGGCCACCAGCGGAAAGCCCAGGTGGTTTAAGGCGCCACCGAGCATCATCTCAAAGATCACCATGCCAAGCAGCCACCAGACCATGCGGCCCATCGGGCGGGCGCCCTGGGGCGAGCGGATCACACGCCAAAAGAGCCAGGCCACCAGTGCGAGGACCACCCACGAGAAGGACCGATGCACATAGAAAATATAGGGCACCGCATTGATCCAATCGGCCCGACTCACATCTGAGGATGCGCGGGCGATGAGGTCGACGCTCTCTCTGATTTGAATGCCCAGAAAAATCTGCAGCGTCAGGGCGGCAAGGCTCCAGAGCACCAGGGTTCGAAACCACCCGGGCAGGGCAGCACGCCGAGGGTCGCCCCCGACCGCGGGGGGCGAGGCCGCCTGCCAGAGCCCCGGTGTGGCTCGGACAACCGCATAGATAAAACACATCTGGACCAGAAATGCCCCGGTCATGTGCAGTGACACCATGACGGGGCGCAGGTTACTGGCCACCACCATGGAGCCAATCCAGCCATTGAGCCCCACGAAGAAAAGGCCGCCCAGGGCTGACCAGAAGACGACTGGCTGGACGGACCGCAGCCGCCATGCCAATGCGACGGTGGCAATCGACATCAAGCCAATGACCACCCCCACAAGCCGATTGACAAATTCTGTCCATGTCTTGACGGGATCAAAATCGGCGGTGTCATAACCCCTTGCCGCATAGGTCACCCGCCAATCGGCTGGCAGTTGCGCCTCCTGGGTCGGGGGGATGAGCCTTCCGAAACAGGTGGGCCAGTCTGGGCAACCCATGCCAGAACCCGTGGCACGGACGGTGCCGCCCACGAAAATCAAAACATAGACAGCAGCGATGGTGGCCAGGGCCACCCAAACGAACTGTCGTGTCACGGCATTCATGTGATCTCCACCTTTGCGAATCGACGTTTTCCCACCTGCACCACGTATTGTCCTGCCTCGAGCATCAATCCTCGGTCTTCGACCCTGCTGCCATCGACCCGAACCCCGCCCTGCTCAATGTTGCGCATGGCCTCAGAACTCGATGGCACCAGGCCCGCCTGCTTCAGGACCTGCACAATCCCGACGGGGCCTGCGCCAAGGAGAATGAGCTCAAGCTCGGCAGGCGCCTCACCCTGCTTGAACCGCGCCTCAAAGGCAGCAAGGGCACCCAAGGCCAGGTTGCGATCATGGAACCGCTCGACCATCTCAAGGGCAAGATCCACCTTGATGTCTCTGGGATTGCGGCCGGCCTGAGCCTCAGCCCGCAGTGCGTCTATCTCCAATAGGCTGCGCCTCGAGAGCAACAGGTAATACCGCCACATCAGGGTATCGCTAATCGACATGAGCTTGCCAAACATGTCGTCTGGGGCATCGGTGATGCCCACGGTGTTGCCCTTGCTCTTGCTCATCTTATCGACACCGTCGAGCCCCTCGAGCAGGGGCATTGTCACCACGGCCTGGGGGGCTTGGCCGGCGTTGCGCTGGAGCTCGCGTCCCATCAGGAGGTTAAAGGTCTGGTCTGTGCCACCCAGTTCAACATCGCAGGCCAGTGCCACCGAGTCATGGCCCTGCATGAGGGGGTACAAGAACTCATGCACAGAGATGGGTGAGCCGGCCTTATAGCGTTTTGTGAAGTCATCCCGCTCGAGCATGCGTGCCACTGTGGACTGGGCGGCAAGCCTGATGAGCCCGGCCGCTCCCAGGCCCTCAGACCACTCCGAGTTTCGTCGGATCTCGGTCTTTTGCGGGTCCAGCACGAGGCTGGCCTGCTCAAAGTAGGTCTTGGCATTGGCCGCGATCTCATCGTCCGACAGGGGGGGTCGGGTGGCGTTTCGGCCAGTTGGGTCACCAATGAGGGCGGTGAAATCACCGATCAGAAAGATGACCTGGTGGCCCAGGTCTTGGAACTGTCTTAGCTTATTGAGCACCACGGTGTGGCCCAGGTGGAGGTCTGGGGCGGTCGGGTCGAGCCCGAGCTTGATGCGAAGGGGGATGCCCGTCTGCTCGGAGCGGACCAGCTTTTCGATCAACTCAGCCTCCACCAGGATGTCATCAGCCCCCCGACGAATCACGGTCAGGGCATCGGAGACTTGGGACGACATTGGTGGCATGGACATGTTCTGGCTGCTTAAAAGATAGAATTTTACGTGTGATGACGCCCCGCGCACGAAACTCTTGGATCTACGGCTCCACCGCCTTTGGCCTGGCCATGGCGCTCATCACTGCGCTGGGGGTCACGCCCCTGTCCGAGGCGGAGTCTAAGGCCTTGGCCATCCCGTCGATCCAGCCCATTGCCCTGCCCCCCCTTGACGAGCAGATCCAGGCCCTCTCAGCCCATGGCCTCGAGTTGGCCAGGGAGGATGAGGTTCGGATGGCCGACACCCTTGAGCGGCTCCTCTTACGCATGGGTGTTCGGGACCCAGAGGCCATTGGTTTTCTGAATCAAGACCGGCAAGCAGCCTCAGTCTTAAGGGCAAATCGTGGCCGCATTGCACTGGTCCACACCGATCTGCAGGGCCGGCTCCTGCGGCTTCAACTCTTAAATGGCATGGATGCCTGGGTGGTCGAGCGCGCCGGTGAAAACAAATTCGACATTCGCACCGCGCGGCTTGGCACGGAGCGACAGGTTGAACACCGCTCCGTGGTGGTGGGCAATTCTTTCTTCGGCGCCATGGACCAGGCGGGCATGCCAGACGGCATCACAGACGAGATCGTGAGTCTGTTTGAGTCCGACTTGGACTTCCGACGGCAGGTCAATCCAGGCGACAAAATACGGGTGATTTTTGAGACTCAGAAAATTGCCGGTCGAGACATCGGTGATTATCGCCTGCTCGCCGTTCGCTTCGAGGCATCCGGCCGCACCCACGAAGCCCTTCATTTTAGTGCGGATGGCAGGCGCGGCAATTTTTACGATGCCGAGGGAAAGTCGGTCAAGCGAGGCTTCCTGGCCGCCCCGCTGCGGTACACCCGGGTGAGTTCGAGCTTTTCAAACTATCGACTGCACCCACTCTTTGGTGATCCAAGGGCCCACAGGGGGGTGGACTATGCTGCTCCCGTGGGCACGCCGGTGCGTTCAGTGGCCGATGGGACCATCGTGGATGTCGGCTGGAATGGTGGCTACGGGAATGCCATTAAGATTCGTCACAACCAACGCTACAGCACCTACTATGCCCACCTGTCGTCCTTCGCGGGGCGGCGAAAAAAAGGTCAGCAGGTGCGAATGGGCGAGGTCATCGGCTATGTCGGCGCCACCGGCTGGGCCACTGGCCCGCACCTGCATTATGAATTTCGCGTGCAAGGCCGAGCGGTGGATCCAACCAAGATTGCAAAAGAAAACCCTCAGGTGCCCAGCCTCAAGGACGGCGACTTGGCATCTTTTCAGGTGGTCGCCCAAGACCTGCGCAAACGACTCTCCCTCCTCGACAGTGTGAACACGGCGGCATCCCAGCCTTGAAGTTCATCGGTGTCATGACTGGCACGAGCCTCGATGGGCTCGATGCCTGCCTCATTGATTGCCATGAAGCAGGCATCAGCCGGCTTGCAAGCTGCTCGCATGAGATGGCCCCTGGCCTGAGGGATCAATTCACATCGCTGCTGTCTGTGGGGCTGCCCAACGCCCTTGAGGTGGCAGCCCAGGCAGGCCTGGCGCTCTCCAGTGCGGTGGCCAACCTGGTCGAGGACCTCCTCAGACAGACGGGCCTATCCCCCGACCAGATCACCGCGCTGGGCGTCCACGGGCAGACCGTGCGGCATCGTCCGGGCCAGGGCTTTAGCCTTCAGCTCCTTGCCGCGCCGTCGCTGGCGGAGCGAACCGGTATACCGGTGGCCTTTGACTTTCGGAGTCGAGACATCGCCGCAGGTGGCCAGGGTGCGCCACTCGTCCCACCCTTTCATGCCGCCTTGATGTGCCAGGCCGTTGGCGTCGACCACGCCCCTGGCTGGACCGGTGTCCTCAATCTCGGTGGCATGGCCAATGTCAGCCTCATGCAGCTCGAACGCGTTGCGCACCCCACTGGCCCAGAGGGCCAGCCGGCCTGGCAGGCAAGGGCCCTGAGCGGATTCGACACCGGACCGGCCAACACACTGCTCGATGGCTGGGTCCGGCGGCACCTCGGGCAGCCCTATGACACCGACGGGGCCTGGGCATCAGAGGGCACACCTCATGCCGAGTTGTTGCAGGCATGCCTGCGAGACCCTTTTTTTAGGGCGACACCCCCAAAGAGCACGGGGCGGGATCACTTCAACCTCGAGTGGCTCGATGCGCAACTGGCCAGCATCACAGGCCGAGGACAGCCCATGCCCAGCGCCTCAGATGTGCAGGCCACGCTGCTGGCCCTGACGATCACCAGCATTGCCCAGGCACTGCCCCGAGACATTCAAAGTCTCTGGATCTGCGGCGGTGGGGCCAGAAACAAGGCGCTCGTAGACGGGCTGGCAGGTGCCACAGGGGTGGCGGTGACGCCCACAGATTTAATCGGCTGGCCCACACAAGACATCGAGGCGGCAGCCTTTGGCTGGCTTGCCTGGCGACTTCATTGCCAGAGACCTGGAAATGACCCCGGCGTCACAGGGGCCAGGGGGCCACGCTTGCTGGGTTGTTGGGCGCCAGCCTAGACCAAGCGCTCATCGAGCCATTCAAGCCAGTGACGAACCGGCAGGTCCGTTCCACTTGCCAGGTGCCCAATGCAGCCCACGTTGGCTGAGAGAATCATCTCTGGGCCAGGCGCCGTCAGCGACTCAACCTTTTGGCGCAGGAGGGCCTTGGAGAGGCTGGGCTGCAGAATTGAGTAGGTCCCAGCCGAACCACAACAGAGGTGTGCATCGGCGATCGGGGCAACCTCTGCACCAAGGGCGACAAGCAGGGCCTCAACCTGGCCACGAATCTTCATCCCATGCTGCTGGGTGCAGGGGGGGTGATAGACCACCCTCTGGCCCGGTCGTCTCGCCATGGTCTTGAGGAGCGCCTCGCGCTTGTCTGCGAGAAGCTCGATCGGATCCTTTGCAAGGCGGGCAATCTGGGCTGCCCGATCCGCATAGGCTGGATCGTCTCTCAGAAGCTCTCCGTAATCCTTGACCATCACGCCACAGCCCGATGCATTGACAACGATGCCCGCCACGTCTCCTTTTTGCACTTCGGGCCACCAGGCATCAATGTTTCGCCGCACGTCCACAAGTGCGCCCTCTGCGTCCGCAAGGTGGTGCTTGACGGCACCACAGCAGCCGGAGCGGGCGATGACCTGCGATGAGTACCCCACGGCATCAAGGACCCTTGCGGTGGCTGCATCAATGGCTGGGAACATTGCTGGCTGAACACACCCCTTGAGCAGGAGGACCCGGGCAGTGTGGCGCTGCGCGGGCCACAGGCCTGCTGGGGCCGAGATGGGCAACTTGGCCTGCAGGACGCTTGGCATGAGGGGACGCAGGGCCCGGCCGAGGCGATAGGCCGGTGCGAACCAGGGCGATGTCAGGCCCCATCGCAGGGCACCTCGGAGCCACCGTTGTGACAGGGGACGAGGGACACGCGACTCCACCAACTCACGCCCAATGTCGATGAGTCGGCCGTAGGCCACCCCCGATGGACAGGTGGTCTCGCAGTTTCGGCAGGTGAGGCAGCGGTCGAGGTGGGTCTGGGTCTGGCGGCCAACCGGCTTGCCCTCGAGCATCTCCTTCATTAAATAGATGCGGCCTCGTGGGCCATCAAGCTCATCGCCCAGGAGTTGATAGGTCGGGCAGGTGGCCGTGCAGAAACCACAGTGCACGCAGCGGCGCAGTATCTCCTGGGCCTCGTGACCCTGCTTGGTTCCCGCAGCCCATGCGGCCAGTTGAACATCCATGGTGGTCGCCCTTGTTGAGTGTCAGAGGCCGGGCATCAGCCGACCGGGATTCCAAAGACCCGTGGGGTCCAGTTCTGCTTTGAGGCGTTGATGAATGCCCCCCAAGACCGGTGAGACTGGTGTGAAGACGCCTTCACCTCGCAATTGATCGTTGGCTGATCGGTAGAGCGTTGCATGCCCCCCCAGCCCCATGGCGGCTGCTCGGATGTCCTCGGGTCGATCAGCGGACTGAACCCAGCGTAGGCCACCGCCCCACTCGGTGAGGACCGTCACACCAATGGGAAAGACCGCTGCCCGGGTGGGCAGGCTGATTCTCCAGAGAGAGCCACCGTTGGGGGGCAGCGCGAAGGCGGGGTCAGTCTGATCGCGCAGCGACACCCACAGGGCATCGGCCTGCGCTGCCGGCAGTTCGTGACCAAACCGTTCCACCGCAGCCGTCACCGCCGCCGCAGCCCCCGAGAATCGGAGCCACAAGCATCCGCCGTCGCGCGGTGTCCAGGCAGTGGCTGAGAGTGGCAGGGGCTCAGCAGACCATGCATTGACGCGCTCGAGCGCGGCCGTCTCATCGAGTGGCAGCGCCACCGTGGCGGTGGCTGCTGGCTCAGGCAGGACCTTGATCGCCACATCAAGGATGAGACCCAAGATCCCCATGGCACCGGTGTGGAGTCGGGAGACGTCGTAGCCGGCCACATTCTTCATCACAGTGCCGCCGTATCGCAGCAGTTGGCCCTCGGCATCCATGACTGTCATGCCCAAGATGAAATCGCGACAGGGGCCCGCTGAGAATCGGCCAGGCCCTGAGAGGCCCGTGGCCACCATGCCGCCAACCGTTCCCCGGCCGGCCAGTGCACCCCCAAAGCGCGGTGGCTCAAAGGCCAGACGCTGTTGGGCCTGCGCGAGCGTGGCCTCGAGAGATTCGATGGGTGTGCCAGCACGCGCCACCACCACGAGTTCTGTGGGGTCGTGATTGACGATGCCTGCGTAGCCAGCCGTATGAAGAACCCCATCGCCAGCGGGCAACTGCCCATAGAAGTGCTTGCTGCCATGGCCCTCGATTCGCAGGGTGCCGATCTTGGCCCGAGATGCAAGGACCGCCTCGCGCGCCTGGAGAAGCCATTGGGCGTCTGCCGCTGGGGCCGCCAGGACCGGCGCAGTCATGTTAGAAGCGTGGCAGCTCTGGAAACTTCAGGGCACCGTGATGCACATGCTCGCGCCCGAATTCCGCACACCGAGACAATGTCGGGATGGCCTTGCCGGGATTGAGCAGGCCATCTGGGTCGAAGGCTCGCTTGATTGAGAAGAAACTCATGCGCTCCTGAGGCGAGAACTGCACGCACATCGAGTTGATCTTCTCGATGCCCACACCGTGCTCACCCGTGACCGTTCCACCAAACTCAACGCAGGTCTCAAGGATCTCGGCCCCAAATGCCTCGGTCCGCTCAAACTCACCTGGCTTTGAGGCATCAAAGAGAATCAGTGGGTGAAGGTTCCCATCGCCCGCATGAAAGACATTCAGGCAGCGAAGACCGTATTTTTTTTCAAGGGCGCCGATGTGTCGAAGCATTTCACCCAGACGCCGCCGCGGGATGGTGCCATCAATGCAGTAGTAGTCTGGAGAGACGCGTCCCGATGCTGGGAACGCATTTTTGCGCCCAGACCAAAACCGCAGCCGCTCGGCCTCTGACTGGGAGACCCTGAGATCGGTTGCGCCACTGGCCGAGAGCACGGACTGCATGCGCCCTATTTCTTCGGCAACCTCTTCTGGCGTGCCATCGGATTCACACAGGAGAATGGCCTGGGCATTGAGGTCGTAGCCAGCATGAACAAACTCCTCAACGGCCGCCGTCATGCCTTTGTCCATCATCTCAAGGCCCGCTGGAATGATGCCTGCTGCAATCAGGTCAGCGACCGCCCGCCCGGCCTTCTCCACGTCGTCGAAGGAGGCCATGATGACCTGCGCGAGCCGCGGCTTGGGCACGAGCTTGACCGTCACCTCGGTGGTGATGGCCAGCATTCCCTCAGAGCCAATGAGCAGGGCGAGGAGGTCCAGACCAGGAGAGTCAGGCGCCTCACTGCCCACCTCAATGACCTCACCCGAGAGGGTGAGGCCTCGGATCCGCACCACGTTGTGGACCGTGAGGCCGTACTTGAGGCAATGGACCCCGCCAGAGTTCTCCGCCACATTGCCGCCGATCGAGCAGGCAATCTGCGACGAGGGGTCGGGTGCGTAATAGAGCCCATGGGGCGCGGCTGCCTCGCTGATGGCAAGGTTGCGCACACCCGGCTGCACGCGCGCGAGTCGGGCCAGTGGGTCCAATCCCAGGATTCGGCCAAAGCGGGCAAGCGACAAGACAAGACCGCCGCGATGCGGGGTGGCTCCCCCAGACAGGCCAGTGCCAGCGCCCCTGGCCACCACCGGCACGTCATGGGACTGGCAGACCTTCAGGATGGCTGCCGCCTCTGCCTCGTCAAGTGGAAGGGCCACCACAACGGGAACCTGACGATACCCCGTCAGTCCGTCACATTCGTAGGGGCGAAGAGACTCCTCATCGACGATGAGGCGATCTCTTGGAACAGCAGCCTCGAGCGCAGCCAAAAACAGAGCGCGTTTGGGAGCCGCCATTGGCTGACTGATGTCGGCAAAACGAAGTTCGCCTAGGTAGAGTTCCCTGGGTGCGTTCACAACCGACAGTTTAGAACCGTATTAGGACTTGGGCGGCTCAATCTCGAAATTGGCCAGGTTCTCAAGGGCTTTGATCATGGCAGAGTGATCCCAGCCGGAACCGCCCCGGGCGGCCAGGCTATTGAAGAGCTCTTGCGCGGTCGCGGTATTGGGCAGCGAGACCCCAAGCGCCCTGGCACTCGAGAGGGCCAGGTTGAGGTCTTTCTGGTGCAGGCCAATGCGAAAGCCTGGGTCGAAGGTTCGTTTGACCATTCGCTCACCATGGACTTCCAGAATCTTTGATGACGCAAAGCCGCCCATGAGGGCCTGGCGAACGCGTGCTGGATCTGCACCGGCCTTGGCAGCAAAGACAAGCGCCTCGGCCACGGCCTCGATGTTGAGGGCCACGATGATCTGATTTGCAACCTTGGTCGTCTGGCCTGCGCCGTTTTCGCCCACCAGCGTGATGTTCTTGCCCATGAGCTCAAAGACTGGTTTGACCCGATCAAAGACCTTCTCATCACCCCCGACCATGATGGTCAGGGTGGCGTTCTTTGCACCAACCTCGCCGCCCGAGACCGGGGCATCGATGTAGTCACCACCAAGGCTGCGGATTTTCGCGGCGAACTCTTTGGTGGCAATCGGCGAGATCGAGCTCATGTCGACCACCACCTTGCCCTTGGAGATGCCCTCACCCACGCCGTCGGTGCCAAACAACACGGCCTCGACATCGGGTGTGTCCGGCACCATGGTGATGATGATGTCGGCCTCTTGAGTGACAGCCTTGGCGGAGTCGCAGACCCTGGCAGAGGACCCCTGCACCCAGGCCGGCATCTTGCTCCTGGTCTTGAGAAAGAGTTGGTGGCCCGCCTTGTGAAGATGCTCGGCCATGGGCGCACCCATGATGCCCAGACCGATGAATCCGATTTTCATGCCCATATGAGTGCTCTCCTAGCGTGCGACGTGTTGGTGGTTGAGTCTAATAAGACGACGAAGTGGGACGGGATAAGGCGGGATCAAGCTGGATGAGGCGGAATGAGGCGAGGTGGGGCTAAGCGGTGAGGCTCTGGCGCCAGCCAAGGCCCTCGGTGGTGGCACCCTTGGGCTTGTACTCACAGCCAATCCAGCCCTTGTAGCCCAGGGCATCAATGTGCCGAAAGAGAAAGGCATAGTTCAACTCACCTGTTCCCGGTTCATTGCGCCCAGGGTTGTCAGCCAGCTGAATGTGGCCAATCTGGGCAAGGCGATCCCGCAGGGTGGCCCCAATCTCGCCCTCCATGCGTTGCGCGTGATAGATGTCGTACTGAATGAAGAGGTTGTCAGC
This sequence comes from Burkholderiaceae bacterium, assembly GCA_018401615.1. GTDB lineage: Bacteria > Pseudomonadota > Gammaproteobacteria > Burkholderiales > Burkholderiaceae_A > Hahnella. Next base: position 80,902 of record JAGYKN010000002.1, on the reverse strand, counting down.
GCCAACCTCCTCGAGAATTCCCAGGGCCTGGTCGGTGCGACTGAGAAAGAACCCCGGGATGTCGAAGGTGTTGATGGGTTCGATGAGCAGGCGTAGGCCCGCCTTTTTGAGTTCGGCTGCCGCAAACCGCAGGTTCTCCACAAGGGTGCGATGTGCCTCAAGGGGGCTCACACCGTCGGGGAGCTTGCCCGCAAGGCAGTTGAGTTGACCCACCCCCAGCACGCCTGCATAGGTGATGGCCTTGGCCACACCCAGGCGAAACTCCTCGACTCGCTTCGGATGGCAGGCGATGCCCCGTTCGCCTGCAGCCCAGTCGCCCGCAGGCAGGTTGTGCAGCACCAATTGGAGCTTGTGTGCAACGAGCTTTCCTCGAATCTCCTCAGCGGGAAAATCGTATGGAAAGAGGAATTCCACTGCCTCAAATCCAGCCTTCGCGGCCTGTTCGAAACGGTCCATGAAGGGGACCTCGTTAAACAGCATGGTCAGGTTTGCAGCGAACTTGGGCATTTAGACTCCTTCTGTGATGAGGTGACGGGGCCAGCGATTACTCAAGAAGGCCGGCACGCTCAAGGCCTTGGGGGCCCTCGGGGTGAAGGCACTCGATGGCCTCGAACTCATTGACCTTGTCGATCTCTGTGCCCATCGAGATGTTGGTCACGCGCTCGAGAATGATCTCGACGACCACGGGAACCCTGAATTCTCTTGCCATTGACTGGGCCTGTTGCAGGGCTGACTGGATCTTCTCTGGGTCCGTCACTCGAAGGGCTTTGCAGCCCAGGCCTTCGACCACCATGAGGTGATCCACGCCGTAGGGCTTTAAGGTTGGGTCCGAGACATTCTGGTTATCGAAACTCAGCTGGACTTGGTAGTCCATGTTAAAGCCCCGCTGAGACTGTCGGATGAGGCCAAGGTAGCTGTTGTTGACCAACACCTGCACGTAGGGCAGGGAGAATTGAGCGCCAACCGCAAGCTCCTCGATGAGGAATTGGAAGTCATAATCGCCTGCGATTCCCACCACCGTGCGGGTGGAGTCTGCTGCCACCACGCCAAGGGCGGCCGGGATCGTCCATCCCAGGGGGCCTGCCTGACCACAGTTGATCCACTGACGCGGCCCGTAGACCCGAAGGAACTGTCCCGCGGCAATCTGCGAGAGGCCAATGGTGGAGACATAGATGGTGTCACGCGGGAAGGCTGCATTCATCTCCTCGTAGACACGCATCGGCCTGATCGGCGTCTCGGTGTAGTGGGTCTTGCGGCCCATCAGGCGCTTGCGCTCTTCACAGCGAGCAGCCCATTCCGAGAAGTCCTTTGCCTTGCCGGCTGCCTGTCGCTCCTTGACGATGAGGATGAATTGCTCAAGGGCAACCCGGGCATCTGAGACCACGCCATAGTCCGGCGTGAAAATCCGTCCGATCTGGGTTGGCTCGATGTCGACGTGAACAAACTTTCGACCCTTTGTGTAGGTGTCGATTGATCCTGTGTGGCGGTTGGCCCAGCGGTTGCCAATGCCCATGACAAAGTCGCTCGCCAGAAGGCTTGCATTTCCATAGCGGTGGCTGGTCTGGAGTCCCACCATGCCGGCCATGAGGCGATGGTCATCCGGAATGCAGCCCCATCCCATGAGGGTGGGGATGACCGGCACGCCGGTGAGTTCGGCGAACTCCACAAGCAGATCGGACGCATCGGCATTGAAGATGCCGCCGCCCGCAACAATCAGGGGCTTGTCGGCGGCCATGAGCATGTCGATGGCCTTCTCAGCCTGACGACGGCTCACCGCTGACTTAAAGGCAGGCAGTGGCTCGTAGGTGTCGATGTCGAATTCAATCTCTGCCTGCTGGACATCGATTGGCAGGTCAATCAAGACCGGGCCCGGGCGGCCAGAGCGCATGAGGTGAAAGGCCTGCTGAAAGACGCGCGGCACCAGACCGGGTTCCAGGACTGTGGTGGCCATCTTGGTCAATGGCTTGGCGATGCTCGAGATATCAACAGCCTGGAAGTCTTCTTTGTGAAGGCGTGCGCGGGGGGCCTGGCCAGTGATGCACAGGATGGCAATGGAATCAGCCTGTGCTGAGTAGAGGCCCGTGATCATGTCGGTGCCACCAGGGCCCGAGGTGCCAATGCACACGCCGATGTTGCCTGCCTTGGCGCGCGTGTAGCCCTCGGCCATGTGTGAGGCGCCCTCGACATGCCGTGCCAGGATGTGTGTCACCGACTGACGCTCCCGAAGGGCAGCATAAAGGGGGTTGATGGCTGCGCCAGGAACGCCAAAGGCCTGCACCACGCCTTCCTTTTCCAGCACCATTGCAGCAGCCATTGCAGCAGTCATCTTGGGCATGTCCATCTCCTGTTGGGTTGAGGGTATGGGAAGAGAGTTTGGGCCAGAGCGGGATTGAACTGAATCCCCTGGGCCTGCATTTGCATTATTCCGTTATGGAATAATTGGGCATGGACCACCTTCAAGCCCTTCAAGCGTATGTCCGAGTCGTCGACCTCGGCTCCTTTAGCAAGGCCGCTGCAGAGGTGGGGCTCGGGCAGCCGGCCATCACCAAGGCAATTGCCCAACTCGAGGCACGGCTGGGGTCTCGCCTCTTGCACCGCACCACAAGAGGGGTCTCGGTCACAGAGGTGGGCGCCCTCTACTACGAGCGTGGCCGAGAGATCCTCCACCAGGTCGAGGAGGCTCAGAATCAGGTGGCCGCCATGCGCCACGAGCTCCACGGCGCCATTCGAATCAGCACCTCGGTGGCCTTTGGCCGTCGCGTGCTCGCACCCCTGGTCATTCAATTCCTCAAACAACATCCTGGCCTTCAGATTGACCTCTCCTTTGAAGACCGCTACATCAACCTGCTCGAGCAGGGCATTGATGTGGCCATCCGAATGGGCCGACTGGCCGACTCGAGCCTTGGCTCACGCTACCTGGGACTCAATCCCTGGGCCGTGGTGGCCTCACCGAGCTACCTTCAGTCTCGAGGCACTCCCCTGGTGCCCACAGCCCTGCAGCAACACAGCGCCCTGATCTACAGCACCGTCCAGGGTGACGCCCGATGGCAGTTCACCGGCCCCAAGGGTGAGGAGCAGGCCGTGACCGTTCAGGGTCCTCTGAAGTCCAACAACCTGGCGGCCCTTCTCATGGCGGCTAGAGAAGACATGGGCATCGCGGCCCTGCCCAGGTATGTTGCACATGGCTCGATTCGAGCCGGCCTGGTGCGAGAGATTCTTGCCGACTGGCGCATGCCCTCTCAAGAAGTCCACGCCGTTTACCCCTCTCCCAGGCTGTTGCCCACAAAGGTTGGACTGTTGTTAAGCTGGTTGCAGAGTCAATTCCAGGATACTTGGTGGACACGCCCATGAACACACGACATCGACTCACTCGCATCACCACCCGAACCGGAGACGATGGCTCGACCGGACTGGCCGACGGCACGCGCCTGCCAAAACATCACGAACGCATTGCCCTGCTCGGTGACCTCGATGAACTCAACAGTCAGGTCGGCGTGCTGCGGGCCGTCTTGCGGGCCGAGTGCCCTGGGCAATCTCTTGCCGATGAACTCGATCGAATCCTAAACATCATTCAGCACGATCTCTTCGACCTCGGTGGCGAAATCAGCCTTCCAGCAGAAGCGCTCCTCCAGCCCAGCGCTGTGATCGCCCTAGACGAGTGGCTTGTCGAGCTCAATGCCGAGCTCGCACCCCTGAGAGAATTCATCCTGCCCGGTGGCTCTCTGGCCATCGCCACCACCCACGTTGTGAGAACGGTGACCAGGCGGGCTGAGCGCAGCCTGTTGCTTCTCGTCAAGGCAGAGGCCTCAGAGCGCTCCAGGGCCGCCCTCTCCCGAGAGTCTGGCCCCCAGCACTATCTCAATCGGCTCTCAGACCTGATGTTTGTCATGGCGCGAACCATTTGCCGCATCGGGGGCAACCCCGAGCAGTATTGGAACAAGAACACCCGCGCCCCTGCTGCCACCCCTTAGGCCGCAGCCCTCGAGGCGGCGAGCCGACGTGCCCGAACGCCGTTGGCGAGATTCTGAAGAATCTCAAGGCTGTCATCCCAGCCGATGCAGCCATCCGTGATGCTCTGGCCGTAGGTGAGATCCGATAGCCCCTGACCCGCCTGGAGGTCTTGTCGCCCAAAGACCAGGTGGCTCTCCACCATCACGCCAAAAATTCGTGACTCACCCAGGGCGAGCTGGGCCGCGATGTTCTGAGAGACCAAGAGCTGGTTCTCTGGCTTCTTGCTGGAGTTGCCGTGGCTCATGTCGACCATTAACTTGCAGGGCGCCTTGGCAGCAGCAGCAGCATCACAGGCGGCTGCGACACTCTGGGCATCGAAGTTCGGTTGCCTGCCCCCACGCAAAATCACGTGGCAGTCGTCGTTGCCAGCAGTGGCCACAATCGCCGTCTGACCCTCGCTGGTGACTGATAAAAAGTGATGCGGATGGGAGGCCGCCGCAATCGCGTCGAAGGCGATTTTTAGATTGCCGTCTGTGCCGTTTTTAAAGCCAACCGGACAGGAGAGGCCTGAAGCCAATTCCCGATGGACCTGAGACTCCGTGGTTCGCGCCCCAATGGCGCCCCATGCCACCAGGTCGGCAATGTATTGCGGCGAGATCACATCCAGAAATTCCACTCCCGCGGCCAGGCCCATGTTGTTGATGTCGGAGAGCACTGCCCGACCGCGGCGCAGGCCGGTATTGATGTCAAAGCTGTTGTCGAGATGGGGATCGTTGATCAGGCCCTTCCAGCCCACGGTGGTCCGGGGCTTCTCAAAATAGACCCGCATCACGATTTCAAGGTGGTCCTGATGGCGGTTGCGCTCTGCCACCAGGCGGCTGGCATATTCGATGGCGGCCTTGGGATCGTGGATCGAGCACGGACCGATGATCACCAGGAGTCGGTCATCTTGGCCGTGCAAGATCTTGTGGATGGCCTCACGGGCGGCACTCACGGTCTGGGCCGCCTTGGCCGAGACGGGCACCTCAGCCACAAGCTGATTAGGGGTGAGGAGTTCTTTGATTGCGCGGATGCGCAGGTTTGCAGTGGTCGAAGGCATCCCTCATTTTAGCCCGTCCCGCCCACTGTGAGGCCTTCGAGCCGAAGCGTGGGCTGACCGACCCCGACTGGCACACTCTGGCCCTCTTTGCCGCAGGTGCCAATGCCGGGATCGAGGGCCAGGTCATTGCCAATGAGGCTCACGCGGGTCAGTGCGTCTGGGCCATTGCCGATGAGGGTGGCCCCCTTGACCGGATATTGAATCTTTCCATCCTCTACCCAATAGGCCTCTGAGGCTGAGAAGACAAACTTGCCGCTGGTGATGTCAACCTGCCCACCGCCGAAGTTCACGGCGTAGAGGCCACGATCGAGCGAGGCCACGATCTCAGCAGGATCTCGATCCCCCGCCAGCATAAAGGTGTTGGTCATGCGGGGCATGGTGAGGTGGGCATAAGACTCTCGGCGACCATTTCCGGTTGGCGGCACACCCATCAGTCGTGCATTCAGGCTGTCTTGAAGGTAGCCACACAAGATGCCGTCTTCGATCAGCACATTGCGCTGGGTGGCGTTGCCCTCATCGTCAACATTGAGCGAGCCCCTGCGACCGGGGAGGCTGCCGTCGTCGATCACGGTGACGCCCTTGGCTGCGACCCGTTGACCCATGCGGCCTGAAAAGACCGATGAAGACTTGCGATTAAAGTCGCCCTCTAGGCCATGGCCAACCGCCTCGTGCAGCAAGACACCTGGCCAGCCTGGCCCCAAGACAACCGGCATCTGTCCGGCCGGAGCAGGTCGTGAGTCTAGGTTCACAACGGCCTGCCGCACCGCCTCTCGAGCATGCTGGGTCAATGCGTCTTGGGTGAACACGAGGAAGTCCGATCGCCCCCCGCCCCCACTTGAGCCTTGCTCGCGTCGACCATTGGATTGCGCAATCACCGATACCGAGAGGCGAACAAGGGGACGCACATCGGCAGCCAGTCGTCCGTCGCTGCGCAACACAAAGATCACGTCGAACTCACCCGCGAGCGACGCCATGACCTGAACGACCCTCGGGTCCTCGGCGCGAGCGATGCGCTCAACCGACATCAGAAGCGCCACCTTGTCTTCAGAGGAGAGCGCCTCGAGCGGGTCGGCCACGCCATAGAGGCTCATCGGCCCCTGTCCTTGGAACAACTCGCGTTGCCGAGCCAGTTTGCTGCGGGTGTCGGAAATGCGCTGCGGCATCTGCTTGCCGCCCGAGCGGGCGATGGTGCGGGTGGTCAGGGCAGCCTCGTGGAGGGCCTCTGGGCTGAGGGTGTCGCTGTAGGCAAAGGCTGTCTTCTCGCCCGAGATGGCACGCACGCCGACGCCCTGATCGATCGAGAAGCTGCCAGACTTCACGATGCCTTCGTCGAGGCTCCAGGCCTCTGATTTGGTGTATTGGAAGTAGAGGTCTGCGTGATCCACGCGGTGGCCATGAATCTCTGCCAAGGCTGCATGGCAATGGGCCTCTGTGAGGCCATGGGGCTCCAACAAAACACGGTTGGCAATTGCCAATGAGGCGATGGCGGTATCTGCAGGTGTCATGGGGTGGGGACTCTCTCTGGAAGGCCCACTCGTCGATGGACGTGGGCAGGTAAGTTTAGGCGAACCTCCGCCGTGCGTTTGGGATCGACCATACCAGCCACAATGCCTTCGCCGCTGTCGAGACTTGCCACCACCTGTCCCCAGGGGTCAATCAAGAGACTCTGCCCCCAGGTGCGACGGCCATTCTCATGGGCCCCGCCCTGCGCACTGGCCAGCAGCCAGCATTGATTTTCAATGGCCCTCGAGCGCAGCAGGACCTCCCAGTGGGCCCGGCCAGTGGTCTGCGTAAAGGCCGCTGGGACCACGATGAGGTCCAACGGATTCGGGTGGGAGAGGCTTCGAAAGAATTCCGGAAAGCGAATGTCATAACAGACAGACAAGGCGGTTCGCCCCAGGGGGGTCTGGCAGGCCACCGGTGATGTTCCCGCAACAATCGTCTGCGACTCGTCATACGACTCCTCACCTCGGGAAAAGGAAAAGAGGTGCAGCTTGTCGTAGCGGGCCACCAAGGAGCCTTGATCGTCAAAGACCAGCATGGCATTAAAGACCCGGTCTGGGTCAGACGAGACCAATGGCACGGTGCCCCCAATCAGCCAGACGCCGTGCTGGCGGGCAGTCTGGGCCAAGGCCAGTTGAATCGGTGTCTTGTCGGCGCTCCAGGCGGCAGCGGACCCGCCCACCTCCCAGGCCGCCTCGGCCACCCGAACCTTGTCTCGGGGGTCTTGACCCATCAGGCAGAAATACTCCGGCAGCACGACGAGCTTGGCGCCGCCCTGGGCCGCCTGCGAGACAAGCCTTCTCATGGACGCCAGATTGTCATCGACCGACATGCCAGACACCATCTGCACGGCCGCCACACTGACTGGCTGCATCACGGCGACCCCTTCTCGGCCTCTGGCGCTGAACGCCGGGGCATCTCGGTGACGATGGGGTCCATCCAGGGCCCCGTGAGTCGATACTCATACGCCAAGACCTTGCGCAGCGGATCTCGCAGGACATACTGGGCCAGAAAGCTTCCCAATCCAATGGCTGGATTGATCAGGGCATAACCCAGAGATGCCAGGCCAACATTGAGTTCTGGCAGCACGAGCACACGAATCTGCTGCGTCTCATCGACAATTGAGGCCGTGCCCTCAATGAAAACAGAGGCCTGGATGCCCACGATTCTGAGGTTGTCTGTCATGGCCTCACCCGAGGAGAATCGCAGGTCGCCCCGAACACGCTCGTAGGCGAATCCGGCAGAAAAGATGTCGCGAAAATCGAGCGTGATGCGCTTGGGCAGAGACTGGAGGTTGACCACGCTCACGAGCTTTGAGAGCCCGGGCTCCGCCTTTAAAAATTGCCCCTGCTTTAAATCGAGAAACAATTGACCACCGAGCTGTGAGACACGAAAATCAGTCGGGGCGCCGGGCCAATTGAGTTGCCCCTTGATCTGGCCAGGGGTTGCCCGCAGCAGGCCTGGGTGGCCAAGTCGGGCCAGTAGGCCCTCGCTGCTCTTGATGTCAAGGTTGAGGTCCAGGCTGGTCTGTGACGGAGCGGGGCCCGCAGCAAGAGCCTCCCAGCGGCCACTTCCTCGCAGGACCGCATCGGGGTTTTCAATCAAGACCGACCGAATCTGCCAAGACGCCTCTCGAGGGGCCGGGGCCGCATCAAGGGTCAGCCGACCAAACTGCTGTGGACCTCGCCGAAAGTCATCGACCACCAGATCAACGCTCGGCCAGCGCCGAGCCTGGGCAATCGATGTGAGGGTTTGAAGGTCGTCATCAACGGCCTCGCCTGCCGTGCGCTGCATCGGTGGCTGGCCCTGCTCAAGCCAGAGGCGTCCGAGGCGGGCGGTGACCGCGCCGCGTGTCTCACCCCCACTGCGACCCGACTGCACATTGGGCTGCCAATTGATTCGCCCAACAGCCTCCTGAGATTGAAGCTCGACCACCCAGGTCCCCGCCTGCTTGGCAACCTGGGCCTGGACCGTCGAAAGGGCAGTGCCCTCGCCCAGCTCGAGCCGGCCAGCACTCAACTCGAGCCGGGTCAGGCCACCAGCCAGGCCAGTTTGCTCGCCGGCTGCGGGCGCCACCATGCGACGGTCAATCGCATCGAGCCATTGCCCAAGGTTGAGCCGCGTCGACGCCACGCGAACCACGGTGCCGTCCACCATGGGTTCCACCAGGGGCGCGCCCAGGCTAACCGAGCCCCTGGTCTGGCCGACTGCGCCGGGACTCGAGCGGCTCTGTTGGATGACAGCCTGCAGGGGGCCTCGCTGAGTCTGGAGCGTCCATCGGGCAACCCGACTTCCGGCGGCCGATTGGGTCTGACGCATGCCAAGCCGAAGGCCCCAGTCCTGTTCGGGGGCCTTGCGCGCCGGCGCTGGCAGGCGCACCGACAGACCCTTGAGGGCTGACTGCGCCTCAAGCTGCACCTCCCCGGGCTGCACCGAGACAGCAACCTCGTAGCCAGCGCGCCCAAGCAGCACGCCTCGCAACGGGAAATCCAATGTCCGGCCAAGCCACTCCTCGAGGGCACCACCCTCGAGCGTTCCGGAGACGGCAAGCCGGGTCTCAGGGGGCGCTGCCTGCGCTGGGACCTGCGCTGGGACCTGCGCTGGACCCTGCGCTGGGGCGCGATGGGTCAGCCGAATTGGGCCTCCCAGCGATTGGCCTTGCCAGTCCATGCTGGTCAATCCCCTTTGCGTGAAACGCAGTTCTCCCTTCAGATTAGAGACCTGCGGGAAGCCTCCCTCCAACAAGAGCGCCGCGCCGTCGAGTCGCAGCCCCCCCTCGACCGTCGTGTTGTCGGTGTCGTTGAGGTCAATGGCAAGCGCCAGATCCAGGGCGGCCGGCCCCTTTGCCGTGGCACCACTGGTGAGGTCACCCAACATGCCCCTTACCGGCGACCGGTTCACCGCGCCGAGCAGGCTGGGCAGATCGCTCTCGAACCGGCCCTTGAGGGTCAGCACAGGCTGCTGGGCCAGCACATCGGCAATCTCACCATCGACGACGACCAGCGGATTGCCTGCCATTCGAGCCTGGCGGCTCGAGACCTGCATCATGGGGCCGTCGAATCGCAGGTCAACAAAGGCTGCCTCGATCTCGGGCCACCCCCTGGCGTAATCAAGACGAAGGTCCTCAAACTTCAGGCGCGCCTGAAAAAGACCTGACCCCGGCGTTTGGAATGGAAAGCTGGCCAGGGGGCCCCGAAGTTCCCACTGCCCCGACACCGGGCGACCGGACCGAAACGCTCGAGCAATCCATGCGTGGGTCTCCTGCCCCAGTGCCCTGGGGAGATACTCAGCAACGCGCTCGGGCTGCACCCCCCCGAGGGTGCCTCTGAGATCGGCCTGCCCAAGGTCCTCCCCTGCATACGCCCAGCGCCCATCCAGATTGAGTGTGAGGTCGTCGTTGCGAATGACCAAGGATCGAAATTCCAAGGCCACTGCAGCCAACCTTGGCCAGTCGGACCCCGCCTGCGGGGGCGCGAGCCCCAGACCCTCCCAGCGAACCTGCCCCCGGGCCTCTTTGGTCTGTATTTCTGGCCGCCTTAAAAAACGTTCAGAGGCCAGGGTCATCTCGTTGCCCGCAAGGATGAAACTGCCCCCGTCGCCCGAGGACTGCAAGTCCCCCGAGAGGCCCGAGAAGGCCGGCACCCCATCGACTCCGCCCAGGCCCAGACGCTCGAGCCTTGCCCGCAACCGCAGGCGCGCGAGGTCTCTTGAGAACTCAAATCTCGCCAGGTCCTCGAGCGGCCCACTCCATCCGAGCTCGAGTTGCTGCAGGTCTCCCGCCATGACGAGCCCCGGCATGCCGCGGGCCAGCAGGCCCGACAGGGGCGAGAGATTCAAGGCCTCGACCCCAATGAGGGTCTCATCGTCCCTGAGCTTTAAGGCCACGCCCTGCCAGCTGATCTCACCCTGCCTGACCGCAGCATCCCCTCGGGCATCCGAACCGAGCATGTCTTGCCATTGCAGATCTGCCCGAGCGATGGTCACTGGGCCTTGTTGCGCCAGCAAGTCGAGCAGGCCGCCAGGCGAACCAGACGACGCCAGTGGAAAGCCAGCCAGACGAACATGCCCATCGGCAGCCCTTGAGACGCTGACCTGAAGCTGGCTTAAGCTGAGTCGGCCAAAGACCGGCTGGCCTGCCCAAATTGAAAGAAAGCTGCGCAGACCAAAATCGGCACGAATGCCATCGGCCTGGGCCAGCATCTCCCCAGCGGCAGAGCGCAGCACAAGTTGATCGAGCTCAATCGTGGGAATCAGCCAATCTCGCCACTGTGCCGACGCGCCACTGGCTTGAATCAGATGGCCCTGTGTCTGCAGAAATGGGGCAGCCTGCGCCGACAGTGCAGTTGGGTCATTCAAGAGGTCTGCCACCTTTGGCCAGACGATCCAGCGAAAGCCAGCCGCGCTCAAGACCAAGAGGAGCAACGCCCCAGCCAACAACCAGGCGGTCCATCGCATCAGTCTCATGAGCCTCGTGGCAAACAACGAAGACGGCGATGGGGTCAGCGGCATGGGTGGCATCATCCAAATTCTGGCATAGCCCCATCCACTCAGGAGATTCGCGCGACATGGCTGTTCCCCTCGCCTACGCGGCCGCCATCGCCCACTCCCGATTCGCAGCCCGCACCCTGCCGAGGCTCGATGCAGCCGGATGCCTTCTCGACCCATCGGCCGCCATCACGGCCGATGTCCTCCGATGCCACCGCGAGGCCCACTGGCCGGGCTTGAGCCAGCGCCCGCAGGAGCAGGCCATCGCTGGGCTGCGGGAGTTTCGCAACAGCGCGTTGCTTGCCATCATGGCCAGGGACCTGTCCGGGCAGGCCGACCTGGCCGAAAACCTCTCCTCAATTAGCCTGCTGGCCGAGCAAGCCATCCAGCTCGCCTACGAGATCTCCGTCCGAGGGCTGGCGGCACGGCACGGCACGCCAAGAGACCAGCAGGGCCAGCCCGTCGACCTTCTGATCGTGGGCATGGGCAAGCTTGGCGGGCTCGAACTCAATGCCTCATCCGATGTTGACCTCATCTACCTGGTTGCAGGCGAAGGCCTCACCGCCGGCAACGAGCATGGACAAGGCCAAATTGACCTGGGCAGCTTCTTTGGCAAGGTGGCCAAAAAGATGTCGTTGTTGTTGGCCGAACCCACCGCGCACGGATTTGTCTTTCGCGTCGACCTCAGGCTGCGACCAAATGGCGATGCCGGGCCCGTGATCTGCAGCCTGGCCATGCTCGAGGATTACCTCATCGTCCATGGGCGAGAGTGGGAGCGTTACGCTTGGATCAAGGCCCGGGTGGTGAACCAGCCCGTCTTTCAGACACAGGACTCATTCCAGGCGGGGGTGCAGGCCCTGGAGTCAATTCGCCGGCCCTTTGTGTTTCGTCGCTACCTCGACTTCAACGCCCTGGCTGCCCTCAGAGACCTTCACGGCCAGATCCGAGAGGAGGCCGAACGTCGAAGCCGCAGACAAGGGTCGCGGCTGGCTGGGGTCCATGAGCCAGTCGATGTCAAACTCGGCCGCGGCGGCATTCGCGAGATTGAGTTTGTGGCCCAACTCTTTCAACTCATCCGTGGCGGTCGCGAGGAGAAGCTTCGAGATCGAAGCACCCGGGGTGTCTTACAGACCCTGGCTGAGCAGGGCAGGCTCAGCACGCAGGAGGTCACTCAACTCCAGGATGCCTACGCATTTTGGAGGCGCCTGGAGCATCGGCTGCAGTATGAGGAGGATGCCCAGACCCATCTGCTGGGTGGCTCGGAGGAGGCCGTTGCAAGGGCGGCATCCGCCATGGGATGCCGTGATGCCAGAGACCTCATCGACCAGATTGAGGGGCATCAGCATGCGGTGAGTGAACTCTTCGATCGCCTTTTTCGTCGAGACGACACCATCCAGGATGACAACGCCGAGGATCCCAGGCCCAGGGCGACCGATCGAGACAGCCGGCTGACTCGGGTCAGGGCACTGGTGGCAGCGCATGCCGCCGCAAGTGGGCAGCCCGATTTGGTCAGAAGGGGGCTCGAGGCCCTGCTCGAGACGCTCAGCAGGCGGGCGTCGTATCTCGCACTCTTTGATGAGTACCCAGAGACCCTCGTCCGGGTGGCCCGGGTCATTGAAGCCTCATCCTGGGCATCTGAGTACCTGCGCCGGCACCCCATCGTGCTTGACGAATTGCTCGACAGCCGAACCCTCATGGAGACCCCCAACCTAGAGGGCTTTTCCCAGGAACTGAGCCGACAGATGCTGCAGGCCCGCATCGGAGATGCCCCGGATGTCGAGCGCCAGATGGACCTGCTGCGTGAGGCACACCATGCGCAGACCTTTCGGCTCCTCGTCCAGGACCTTGAAGGCATGTGGACAGTCGAGCGTCTCTCCGACCAGCTCTCTGGCTTGGCCGATTGCCTCATTGAAGCCACACTCGAGGCGGCCTGGCAGGCCTCTCCTCGGCGCCACCGAGAGTCGCCTCGCTTTGCCGTGATCGCCTACGGCAAGCTCGGTGGCAAGGAGCTTGGCTATGCCTCAGACCTGGACCTGATTTTTATCTACGACGATCATCACGATCTTGCTGCAGAGCGATATGCGCGCCTGGCACAACGCATCAATGTCTGGCTCTCCACCAACACGGCGGCTGGAAGCCTCTTTGAGATTGACCTTCGACTGCGCCCCAATGGCAATGCAGGCCTCTTGGTCTCAGACCTCACGGGATTCCTGCGCTACCAGACGGAGCAGGCCTGGGCCTGGGAGCATCAGGCGCTCACCCGGGCCCGCTTTTGTGCTGGGCATCAAGACATTGGCCGGGCCTTTGAAGATGCCCGCATCAAAATCCTGCGCATGGCGCGAGACCGTGGCACCCTGCTCGAGGAGATTCTTGCCATGCGACACAAGATGCATGAGGGACATCCAAACCCGACCGGGCTCTTCGATCTCAAGCACGACTGCGGCGGCATGGTCGACATCGAATTCATGGTCCAGGCGCTGGTCTTGGGCCATGCCCATGTGCATGCGAGCCTCACCGACAATCTCGGCAACATTGCGCTGCTGAGGCGCTCGGCACAACTCGGGCTCATCCCTGAGGGGTTGGCTGAGCAGACCGCAGACGCCTACCGACACCTGCGGCAGCATCAACATCGAATCCGTCTCTCCGGGGCGTCCTCGGCAAGGGTCCCTGCGGGGCTCATGGCATCGGAGCGCCAGGCCGTCGAGTCCCTCTGGTCTGTCGTCTTTGCCGACGCACCCGCCACGACACGGTCTCTCGCCCAGATCCGCCAGCGCACTGGGTAGAATCGGGCTCTACCCGATCTCTGGAGTTCAAACATGTCAATGGCAGACCGTGATGGATGGATTTGGATGGACGGTCAACTCGTGCCGTGGCGAGATGCCAAGATTCATGTCCTGACCCACACCCTGCACTACGGCATGGGGGTCTTTGAGGGCGTTCGATGCTACGAGACGCCAACCGGCAGCGCCATCTTTCGGCTCAAGGCCCATACCCAGCGGTTCCTCAATTCGGCAAAGATTTTTCAGATGAAGGTACCCTTCGATGCCGCCACCCTAGAGGCGGCTCAGGTCGAGGTGGTCAAAGCCAACCAGCTCAAGTCGTGCTACCTGCGGCCCATCTCTTGGATCGGCTCTGAGCGGCTTGGCATCGCGGCAAACAACAACACGATCCACGTCGCAATAGCGGCCTGGCCGTGGGGGGCCTACCTCGGCGAGGACGGCCTAAACAAGGGGATTCGCGTCAAGACCTCTTCCTTTTCCCGTCACCACGTGAATGTCTCCATGGTTCGGGCAAAGGCCTGCGGCTACTACATCAACTCCATCCTGGCCCACCAGGAGGTCGCCTCTCAAGGCTACGATGAGGCCCTGCTGCTCGACACCGATGGCTATGCATCGGAGGGGTCAGGCGAGAACCTCTTTGTGATCCGCAATGGCAAGGTCTACACGCCAGACCTGGCCTCATGCCTCGATGGCATCACGCGAGATGCTGTGATCACAATTGCCCAGGACCTCGGCCTCTCGGTGATCGAAAAACGCATCACGCGAGATGAGATTTATTGTGCAGACGAGGCCTTCTTCACAGGCACGGCCGCAGAGGTCACCCCCATTAGCGAGCTCGATGACCGAATCATTGGCAACGGCGGTCGGGGGCCCATCACCGCCAATATTCAGTCCATTTTTTTCGACGCGGTCAGTGGCAAGGCACCCGCCTATGCCCACTGGCTGGCCGTGATCTAGGAGGCCCCGACTCGTGCCCAGCACCAAGATAGACGAGGCCGTGGCGCTAGAGGTCACCGCCCTTCCCGCCCACTGCCCCCATCCCGCCATGCCACTCTGGTCAAGTCATCCAAGGGTCTCTCTGGAGTTCGACCATGGCCTCGCAAAGTGCCCTTACTGCGGCACAACCTTCCGCCTGGCCCAGGGGGTTGCTGCTGGCAGACACTAATGCCTGCCTCCTGATCGGCCCCCAATGGCTCGGAGACGCCGTCATGGCCCAGCCACTGGTGGGCGATCTTGCACGGTCCGGCCCGGTCGATGTGGTCTGCCTCTCAAGCCTTGCCACGGTCTATGCCCACATGCCCGGCATTCGGCATGTCGTGCCAGTCGATTTTCAGCGGGGAAGGCTCCAGTGGGCGAGCCGTCGGGCTGTCGCAGCCGCATGCCGAAGTCGCGGCTACGCGCGCGCGGTGGTCTGCCCCAACAGCTGGAAGTCTGCGCTCATCCCCTGGATGGCCGGCATATCGAGTCGATGTGGCCTCAAGGGGGAGTGGCGTTACGGGCTCCTCAACGACATCCGAGAGGCCCCGTCCGACACCCCCAGAGGGCCATCCCAGCCCCAGCAATACGCCAGCCTCGCAGATGACCCGGTCCGTGTGCGGGGGGCCCTGCCCACCCTTGGACCATGCACCGATCTGCCCGCTGGCCTGCTCACCTTGCAGCAGGCCCACATGCCCCTGCTGGTCCTCTGCCCTGGTGCGGCCTATGGGCCCGCAAAGCAATGGCCGGCGGCCCACTTTGCGACCGTGGCCTTCCATTGGATTGAAGAGGGTGGCAGGGTGCTGCTGCTTGGCAGCGCAGGCGACAAAGCGATCGAGGCCCGCATCATTGAGCTGGTGCCCGCAGCCCGTCGAGAGCGTCTCTGGCCCCTGTCGGGGCAGACCAGCCTCTCAGAGGCCATGGCGATTCTGAGCCTTGCCGATGCAGTGGTCAGCAACGACTCAGGCCTCATGCATGTGGGCGCGGCGCTGGGCCGGCCTGTCATTGGCTTGTATGGCTCCACGGATCCCCTCCACACCCCCGCCAGAGGACCCGCCGTTCAGTTGATCTCCGAGGGGCTCTCCTGCAGCCCCTGTTTTGAGCGCAGCTGTCCAATCAAGACCACGGCATGCCTTGAATCGCTCTCACCCAAGCGGGTCATCGACCGCCTCTCAGAGCGATCGACATGGTCCAAGCCATCGTGAACCACCGCCCTCTTACACCTCTAAAAACGGCACCCCCTTGCCCTGCCCATCAACGCGCAGGCGACGGCGGCTTTTCGTTTAGCAGCTCGGTTCGAAAGGTGGCCAGGCGCGCGTCGATCTTCGAGAGAATGAGAAAGTCAGATTCTGGTTGCCGTCGGCCACGTTCGAGCTGCTCGATGGCGGCAGCCCAGGCCCCCAACAAGGCATAAGCCTCGGCCGCGGCAAGGCTTGCGATCACCGGGCGGCCCGAGGCCTCGGCCGAACGGCCCAGCAGACGCCAGCCCTCTAAGTCTTGCGGGAATGCCGCGGTGTAGGTCTGTGCCCGGCCCAGCGCATCGTTGTGGGCACCCGACGCCATGGCCGATTGGCCTGCCTCTCGCATCATGATTCGGCTGGAGATTGAATGAGGATGTGAGGTGGAGACTTGATCACCAAGGCGAATGGCCACAGACCACTGACCTTTGGCCATCTGGAGGGCCTGCTCAAGTCGGGCGGCCATGGGAGACAGGCTGGCCTGTTCAAGCGGTGAGAGTCCCCCAATGGTGTTGAGCAGGTCTTGGACCAGGAGAAGGCCCTTGTCTGCCTGTCGGGCCGCCAGGGCAGCCCAGCCCAGCCCGTAGAGCAGCCTTGCGCGGTCCTGGGGGGCCGCCTGGTCTGGTGCCGCAAGGGCGGCTCCCCACTCTGCCTCAATCCGTCGCAGCCCATCGACCGATGCATCCTGATGGACCCGAAGCCGCATCTGTAACCAAGCAAACTCGATTGCATCCACAACAGCTGTGGCGGGGGGCCGAAGCTGCAGACGCGACCCCACATCGGTGATCCGTTCGGTCGTGAGGGGGTGGGTTCTCAGCCATCCTGGAGCATCCGACTCGGCGAATCGATAAGCCTTGGAGAGCCTCTCAAACAGCGCCCGCATTCCCTGGGGATCAAAGCCTGCGCCCTCGAGCAGGGAGAGGCCCACACGGTCGGCCTCACGTTCAGCGTCTCTGGAAAAGGAGAGCTGATCCCGCACGGCAACCGTCTGACCAAGCGAGAGCAATCCCATGGCAGCATCTGGGCTGCTAGAGGCGGCAAGGGCTGCAAGCACGGCGGCTGCCATCATGACGCCCGTGGACTGACGCTGCTGACCAATCATTCGAGAAATATGGCGTTGCGTGACATGGCCAATCTCGTGGGCAAGCACCGACATCAACTCGGACTCGGTCTGAGACTGGATCACCAGGCCCGTGTGGACACCGATGTAACCACCCGGCAGGGCAAAGGCATTGATGGATCGATCCCTGAGGGCAAACAGGCGAAACGCCTCGGGCGGCAGACTCGTGCCGGCAAGCAACTGCCCCTGGGCCACGGCTGTCTGCAATAGCCGCCAGGATTGGGCTTGCAGGTAATCCTCAAGCTCGGGATCATCGAGAATCACCCCTGCACGCCGAATCTGATGAAAGACGCTTCGACCCAGACGGCGCTCGGCCGTCAGGGAGAGTTCATCGACAGTGGCCTCACCCAGCGCCGGTAAATTGCCAGAGGCCTGAGCCTGTGCAGGGGGCACCCAACCCAGCATGCAGACGGCCACAGCGGCTAGACATGCTGTTGTGGTGGCAAGGCGCAGCAGACAGCGCAAATGCAGAGGCTGGGAGATATAAACCATCTCGTTCTATGATGACACCATGACTGGACTCACACACTTTGACGATCACGGCCAGGCCCACATGGTCAATGTCGGCGAGAAAAACGACACCGCCCGAGAGGCCACCGCCACGGGCCTGATTCGGATGAAGCCGCAGACACTCTCGGTGATTCAGCGCGGCGAGGCTGCCAAGGGCGATGTCTTGGCTGTTGCACGGATCGCCGCCATTCAGGCCGCCAAGAAGACCAGCGACCTGATCCCACTGTGCCACCCATTGGCCATCACCAAGGTGGCGGTCGAGTTGGCCTGCGAGCCATCCGAGGTGGCTGTGCGCTGCACGGCCACCGTGGGCCTCACCGGCAAGACGGGTGTCGAGATGGAGGCACTGACCGCGGTCCAGGTCGGACTGCTCACGGTCTATGACATGGTCAAGGCAATCGATCGCGGCATGGTGATCACCGATGTGCGCCTGCTGGAAAAGTCGGGGGGACGCAGCGGCACCTGGCAGGCCACTTCAGAATAAAAGGGTCGCCAGGCCCAAAAAGAAGAGAAAACCCATCGAGTCGGTGGTAAAGGTGAGCAAGACCGACGAGCCCATGGCGGGGTCTCGGCCCATTCGATCCAGCGTGAGCGGCACGAGCACCCCAACAAGGGCGCCGAGCAACAAATTCAAAATAATGGCCAAGACCATGACCAGGCCCAGGAGGGGTCCATGGGGCGTGTCGGCGTAGAGCAGCCAGGCAAACCCGCCCGCCACAGCGCCCCAGACGAGTCCATTGAGCCCCGCAATCGAGAGCTCTTTGGCCAGAAGCCGCCGCACATTCGAGGCATTGACCTGGCCCATGGCCAATGAGCGAATAAAGAGGGTCATGGTCTGGTTGCCAGAGTTTCCGGCAATGCCCGCCACAATTGGCATGAGGGCAGCCAGGGCCACCACACGCTCGATCGTGCCCTCAAAGGCGCCGATGACCCTGGAGGCAAAAAAGGCCGTGCACAGGTTGAGTGCCAGCCAGAGCCAGCGATTTCGAGCAGAGGCCCAGACCGAGGCAAAGAGATCCTCCTCCTCGCGAAGCCCCGCCTGCGCGAGGACATCGGCTCCGCTCTCCTCCTGGATCACGTCCACAACCTCGGAGACGGTCAGGCGACCCACCAGCCGACCAGTCTCATCGACCACGGGAGCAGAGACCAGGTCATAGCGCTGGAAGGCCTGGGCAGCATCGATGGCCTCATCAAAGACATTGAGCGAGAGGACATCACGACACATCACATCGGCCACAAGGGTCTCGGGCTCGTGGACCAGCAGTCTCGTGATGGGAAGCCCGCCTTGTAGTGTCTCCTTGCGATCCACAACAAAGACTTGATCGGTGTGGTCCGGCAAATCGTCAAAGCGTCGGAGGTAGCGCAGGACCACCTCAAGGGTGACGTCATCTCGGATCGTGACCATCTCAAAATCCATTCGCGCCCCAACGGTGTCCTCGGGGTACGACATCGCTGTGCGCAGTTGCTCACGCTCCTCGATGGTCAGACCCTGCCGAACGCGCTCGACCACATCTGCGGGCAATTCGGCCGCCATGGCGGCGAGGTCGTCTGTGTCCAGACCCTGCGCCATGTGCAAGAGGGCCTCTCGGCTCATTCGCTCGATGAGACTGGCCCGGACAGGCTCACCGAGCTCCACCATGACGTTGGCATGAAGGGCATCGGGCACCAATGACCAGATCAGCATGCGCTGCTCAAGCGGCAGACCCTCTAAGACATACGCCATGTCCGCAACATGGAGGTCGCGGACCTTCGGCATCAGTGAGGCCAGCTGCTGCCTGGCCACCAACTGCTCGACCAACCCTCGGCGTGACTCATCGCCCGCCAACTGCTCCCGGTGAACCAGGTCAGTCTCGACTCGGAATCGATGAAAGAGGGACTGGATCTCCTCCAATGCATGGGGACCAGCCTCGGGGTCTCGCATCTGGGCAGTTGTGTTGACCACCCTCATTGATCGGCATTCTCGAGTCGCGATCGGAGGCGTTCCAACACCGGCGCGGTCTCCGGGCGCTTTCCCCTCCAGAGAAAAAAGCCCTCGGCAGCCTGCTCAACCAGCATCCCCAATCCATCGGCCAGCCGCGGGGCACCGGCATCCCGGGCGGCCACTAAGAATGGTGTCAGGCCGGCGCCATACATCATGTCTAGAACCAACTGCGCACCGACAAACAAAGCCGGGTCCACCAGAAGCGACTCCCCTTGCAGGCTTGCCGATGTTGCGTTGACGATGATGTCCGGCGCAAACGGGCGCAGCGATTGAGCCCCAGGGGCCAATGCATCGAGCGACGACGCCCGCACGGCGTCGGGGGCATGCCCCTGGGCCACGGCCATTGCCCGCTCGAGTCCCCGATTGGCAATCCAGATTGGGCCAGCACCTGCCAAGAGCAGGGGGCCAATGACGCCACGGGCCGCTCCCCCCGCGCCAATGAGCAAGATCGATCGCCCGGCAAGCCGCTCGCATCCCAGCAGCCGCGCCATGTCTCGGACAAGCCCCACGCCATCGGTGTTGTCACCCTCCCAACCATGCTCGCCTCTTATGAGCGTGTTGATGGCCTCTGCCTGAAGCGCCCGCTCAGAGAGCGGGCATCCGAGCTCGCGCAGCCTCTGGAATGCGGCCTCCTTTAAGGGAACCGTGAGGTTGAGGCCCCGATACCCCTGAGCAGCAAGGGCATCGAGTCGACTCGCGAGATCAGCCAGTGGCACCTCGAGGGCGTTGTACTGCATGGCCTCATCGGCCTGCTCTGCAAATTGCTGATGGATCAGGGGGCTCAGGCTATGACTGATCGGGTCTCCAAGCACTGCGTATTGATCCAGACTCGCTGTCGCAATCACCCTGATCGCCCTGGCCTCTAGGCTCACCTCCAGGGCGTCGGCCCTGAGCAGGCTCACCTCCACCTCTGTGCCGGGTGAGAGGCTTTCCCACCCTGCCAGGCGGCAGACAATCGGGGCGGCCCGCAGCCGAAAGAGGCCCTCCTGTCGGGTTGCCACAGCCGTCATCACCAGCGGGGGGGCGGCAGGCGCAATCACCCAAGACTCACCAGGGCAGCCCGCCTGTTGGCCCAACCAACGAAGGCTCCAATAACGCTCCATGAGCGATTGAAACTCTGCATATCGGTCGTAACGGGCCTCAAAGTGGGCGAGGTCTGCAAAGAGTTCTGCATCCCCGCTTTTATAGGCAGCACGACCGTGGCCCAGAATCGACAAGAGCTGCCACTGATTCAGAAGGTCTGAGTAGCGGCGCAGGGGCGACGACGACCAGGCATAGTGCGAGACACCCAGACCCTGATGAGGGCCTGGCTGGGTCTGCATTCGGACCCGGCCCATCGATTGGCATCGATAGATGCCGGGCAACTGCCCCAGGGCAAGCGTCTCACCCCAGATGACATTGGTGAGAATCATGAACTCCGAGACCAGGACATCGACCGGCGAGCCCCTGGTTCGCAGGCCCAAGGTGGCCTGCCCATGACCAAGCGCAATCGCCTCCATCTCATCGACAGCCCACGTCACCCCCACTGAGAAGTCTGTCCGTCCAGTGGGCTCTGGCCGACCTCTGACCACCTCACGGGCTGCCCGCAGACCCCGGGCAAGCTGCAGGAGGACGGGCAGGCCAGACCAGGGCAGCTCGCCCTCCGGTGTGACTGTCATGGGCTCCTCAGGGGCCGCCTCAGGGGCCGACTCAGGGGCCAACTCCAAGGCCGCCTCCCATGGCCCGTGGCGGATATTTTTCGCCACCCAGACCTGCTCTGCACGACTGATGTGCTTCTGCCGAGCGCCTTGGGCATCAAACTCAACATAAAGCGAGATTGCCGGGACCCACCGGCCCTCGTTGAGCGAGGCCAACTCAATGAGCGGCCCGGCCAGCATGGTGAACTTCTCACCCGGGAAGTAGGCCGTGGAGGCCCGCTCTCGAGCACGCTGCGCCAACTCACTCTCGGGAGAAAACAAGAGCCCAGGCGCTGCAATGTGTATCCCAACCCGCCAACCACCCTGCTCCAATGACTCGAGAGAAAAACCGTCGTCCACCTCAGTGGTGGCCACGTCATCAATGGAGTAGATGGCTGCTGCCGCCTTTGGCAGGGCCGTTAGGAGTTGGTCCAACGCCAATGTCGTCTGGGAGGCCTCGGCCTCAGTGAGGTGGGGCTCGACCCCCTTTGGGAAGCACTCTGAGACAAACCGCGCGCGATGGAGTGCATAGGCGGTTGGGATGACCCCCATCTCAAGGAGCAGTCGAGCAGGGGCCTGCTGGCGCTCGTGGGCAACCGCCTCAAGCGCCTTCCATGCAATGGATTGTTTGTCTGGTGAGACCAACAGCCGCAGGGCCTGATCGGCAAAGTCTCTTGGGGCCCGGCCAGCCATGAGTTCTGACTCGAGCAGTGCCTGCTCGGCCTGTCGTTGTTGCTTCTTTGCGGCACTGGCTCGGGCAGCCTCAAGCGCCTCTGCGGGTGCTGACCGATAGACCCCCCGCCCCTTCTTGTAAAAGTGCATGGGCGCGCCGTGCAGCGCCAGCATCAGGCCAGCCTCATCGACTGGGCGCACGCCCTCACCAAAGACTTCCCGGGCAAAGGCGTTGGCCGAAAACTCCTCTGTCGGGGCGCAGTCCCAGAGAAAGTCAGGCTCCAACCCGCCAGCGACCTGCTGGGCCTCTGCCATAAAGCCGTCCAGATCGGCCTGCTCAAAACTCAGGAGAATCTGATTGGCCTTGAGTTTGAGTCGCCGCCCAGATGGCAGACAGACCTGCAGACTCGCCTGGGCCTTACTCAGGACGCAGGCCGTCTTAAAGGCGCCAGACTCTTCAAAGAAAACATTCACGCGCGGTCCTCAGGCCGCCCGAAGGCGCTGAGGGCATCGAGCAGCCGGCTGTGGATCCCACCAAAGCCGCCATTGCTCATGACCAAGACCACATCATTGGGTCGGGCCTCAAGGGCCACCTGGCCAACGATGTCATCGAGGCGATCTGAGACCCGGGCGCGGGGTCCCAGGGCGGCAAGGGCCTCCTCGAGGGGCCAGTCAAGGCTGCCCGAGTAGCCAAAAACAAGATCGGCCGCCGTCAGTGAGGCAGCCAATTTCTGCCGCATGACGCCCATCTTCATGGTGTTGGAGCGAGGCTCCAACACGGCCAACAACCTGCCACCAGCAGGGACCTGGGGCATCAGACCCGCAATGGTGGTGGCGATGGCGCTCGGGTGGTGGGCAAAGTCGTCGTAGACCACCACACCGTTGGCAATGCCGCGGCGCTGCATGCGCCGCTTGACGCCCTTGAACAACGAGAGCCCCTCTAAGGCGGTTGCTGGCGCCACGCCACAGGCCTGCGCCGCCAGCAACGCGGCCAGTGCGTTGAGACGATTGTGCCGACCCCACAACGGGCTGTGCGCCTGGGCCACCACCTCACCAGCCCTCAACACGTCAAACGACTCCATGCCGTTTGATGCCATGGCCGTCTCGCCCACGGACCATCCTGTTGGGTCCATGAAACGCGTCACAGGCGTCCAGCAGCCCCGCCTGAGAACACGTTCAAGGGCCTGCGCCTCGCCATTCACAATCAGGCGTCCCTCAGAGGGAAGGGTTCGAATCCAGTGGTGGAACTGTGTCTCGATGGCATCGAGGTCGGCAAAGATATCGGCGTGATCAAACTCGAGGTTGTTGAGGATGGCGACCTGCGCGCGATAGTGGAGGAGTTTTGAGCGTTTATCGAAAAAGGCGGTGTCGTATTCGTCAGCCTCGATGACAAAGCAGCCCCCGGGGTTTCCTGGTCGAGCCGAGCAGCCGAAATCCTCTGGCACACCACCGATCAAGAAGCCGGGGGCCAGCCCCCCGTGCTCCAAGAGCCAGGCCAGCAGCGAACTGGTGGTGGTCTTGCCGTGGGTGCCGGAGACCGCAACCACCTTGCGATCGCCAAGGAGGTGACGGGCCATCCATTCCGGCCCGGAGACCATCTCGTGGCGGCCGTTTAAGAGGGCCTCAATGAGCGGCAGTCCCCGTCGGGCGACATTGCCCACCACCCAGAGATCTGGCTTGAGTGCGAGCTGGTCGACCTCAAACCCCTCCACCAACTCGATCCCAGCCGCACTGAGTTGATCGCTCATCGGGGGGTAGACCTGGGCATCACAGCCCGTGACCCGATGACCCATGGACTTGGCAATCTGGGCCAAGCCACCCATGAAGGTCCCGCAGATGCCAATGATGTGGATGTGCATGGTCCATTGTAGCCAGCGGCATAATCAGGCGATCATGGGAATCCGAGATGAAATCGCCGCCTCTGCTGCTCAATTGATTGCCGATGAGGGCCTCAGTTACGAGCAGGCCAAACGCAAGGCTTACGACAACATGACCGGTGGGCGTGGCCGTCGCATTGCCCGAGAAGACCTGCCCTCAAATGCCCAGGTTGAAGACGCCGTTCGTGCCCACCTTGCCCTCTACCACGCGCAGACCCAGCCGCTTCGGCTGAGCCATCTGCGGGGGGTGGCCCGCCGCCTCATGGCGCTGCTCGAGCCCTTTGAGCCATGGATTGGCGGGGCCGTGGTCAATGGCACCGCCACCGACCACTCGGGCCTGCACCTCATCTGCAGGGCCAGCAGTTCCAAGGAGTTGGGAATGTTTCTCGTGAACCAGGGAATCGATGCCCAGGCCACGCAGTGGCCGGGTCGGGCAGGCCATCGCGGCCCAGACGAGGCCCTTGTCTTCACATGGGAGAATGAGACAGTGGTCGTGAGGGTCACCGATGATGTCAGTGCCCTCCGCCACGCAGGGGCCATCCATCGACAATCTCTAGAGGCATTGCCATGACCCGCCGCAGTCACCTCATCTGGATCAGTGTGCTCGTCCTGGCCCTCCTCGCCGGAGCCGGCCTGGGCTACTGGCGAGCCGCCCCAAAGACCGATGTGCCCCCGGCAAATTGGGTCTTTGAACTCCAATACCCGCAGATGCTCGACGGCAAGACTCAGACCACGCCGGTGGCAGCCCACCGCGGACCCCTGACTGTCATCAATTTCTGGGCCACCTGGTGCGCCCCGTGCATCGAGGAGATGCCTGAACTCTCAAGGGTCCACAAGGACTTCTCACCCGAGCGGGCCAATGTCATCGGACTGGCAGTCGATTCCCCGAGCAATGTCAAAAACTTCCTCGAGCAACATCAGATCAGCTACCCAATCTTGCTGGTCGGCGCAGCCGGAACGGACCTGGCCAAGCGACTCGGGGCCAAGATCGACGCCCTTCCCTTTACCGTGGTCATCGATCAGAAGGGGGTTGTTCGCCATCAGAAGCTCGGTAGGATCAAAGAGGAAGAGCTCAGAAGCTGGCTAAAAGAGGGTCAGTAGGGCGAAATTAAGCCATCGGTTACAATCTGGCCCTCGTGGACTCTTTGGCGCTGACAGTGACGCACTCTCCCCTCTTTTGGGTCCTCCATGGGCCAAACCTCAATCTGCTCGGTCAGCGCGAGCCCGGCCTCTACGGGCTTGCGACCCTCGAGGACATCAATGCATCGCTGCAGACCCTGGCTCAGGCAAAGGGCGTCCGACTGGTCTGCCATCAGAGCAACCACGAGGGTGCGCTCATCGACCTGGTCCAACAGGCCCTGGATCAGTCGGTTGCGGGAATTGTGATCAACCCAGCCGCCTTCACCCACACCAGCGTGGCCCTTCGAGATGCCTTTGCGGCCGTTAAGATCCCATTTGTCGAGGTGCACCTCTCAAATGTTCACCGCCGAGAGCCCTTTCGTCATCAATCTTATTTTTCAGACTTGGCCCAAGCCGTGATCTGTGGCCTCGGTCCTCAGGGCTACGACGCTGGTCTGTCATTCCTCATTGGTCAACTCGACGGGAGACCCCATGGATCTCAGAAAACTTAAGACCCTCATCGACCTCGTTGCTGAATCGAACATTGCCGAGCTCGAGATCACGGAGGGCGAGGGCAAGGTGCGCATCGTCAAATCCGGCCCCCCACTGGTGCAGCCCCCGCCAGCCTTAGTGGCCTCCCCAGCCCAGCCACCCCAGGGCACAGGCCCATCCGGGGTCTCGGTGGATTCGGCAGCAGCCGTGCCTGTTGCAGCAGCCGAGCCCGAGTCCCCAGCCCTCGAGGCATTTCGCTCACCCATGGTGGGCACCTTCTACCGGGCATCCGCGCCAGGGGCCGCCGCCTTTATCAATGTGGGCGACACGGTGGCCGTCGGTCAGACCCTTGGTGTCATTGAGGCCATGAAGCTCATGAATGAGATTCCCTCAGACCGGGCAGGCCTGGTCAGGGAGATCCTCATCGAAAACGGCCAGGCCGTCGAGTTTGGTCAGCCGCTCTTTATCATCGTCTGAGTCAAGCACCAGATGCCGCTATTTGAGAAGGTATTGATTGCGAACCGCGGCGAGATTGCGCTGCGCATTCAGCGCGCCTGCCGAGAACTTGGCATCAAGACGGTTGTGGTCCATTCCACCGCAGACACAGAGGCAAAGTATGTCCGGCTGGCAGATGAATCGGTCTGCATCGGGCCTGCCCCCTCGCGTGAGAGTTATCTCAACATACAGGCCATCATTGCAGCGGCTGAGGTCACCGATGCGGAGGCCATTCACCCGGGATACGGGTTTCTCGCTGAAAACGCCGACTTCGCCGAGCGGGTCGAGCGCAGTGGCTTTACCTTTATTGGTCCAACCCCCGAGGTGATCCGAATGATGGGCGACAAGGTCGCCGCCAAGCGGGCCATGATCGCAGCAGGCGTGCCCTGCGTGCCCGGCTCCGAGGGTGCCCTTGCCGATGACCCCAAGGAGATCGTGCGGGCTGCCCGCGCCGTCGGCTATCCCGTGATCATCAAGGCATCCGGCGGGGGGGGTGGTCGTGGCATGCGGGTGGTCCACACAGAGGCCGCCCTCATCCATGCCGTCCACACCACCCGGTCTGAGGCCGCGGCGGCCTTTGGCAATCCCGAGGTCTACATGGAGAAATTCCTAGAGAACCCTCGGCACATCGAGATCCAGATCATGGCCGACCA
Organism: Burkholderiaceae bacterium; assembly: GCA_018401615.1. Taxonomy (GTDB): domain Bacteria; phylum Pseudomonadota; class Gammaproteobacteria; order Burkholderiales; family Burkholderiaceae_A; genus Hahnella. The sequence goes on along the minus strand of JAGYKN010000002.1, from coordinate 54,276 downwards.
TCACGGCAATGTGATTCACCTCGGTGAGCGCGATTGTTCAATGCAGCGTCGGCACCAGAAGGTCTTAGAGGAGGCGCCCGCGCCCCACATCACAGAAAAGCTCCGAGACAGGGTTGGCGCGCGATGCGCAGAGGCCTGTAAGAAGATTGGCTACCGTGGCGCCGGCACGATCGAGTTCCTCTACGAGAATGGGGAGTTCTATTTCATCGAGATGAACACACGCATCCAGGTTGAGCATCCCGTCACAGAACTCATCACTGGCTTGGACATCATCCAGGAACAGATCCGAGTGGCCAGCGGCGAGCGGCTAAGGCTTCGCCAGAAGGATGTCCGTTTCAAAGGCCACGCCATTGAATGTCGAATCAATGCAGAGGACCCCTTTTGCTTCACGCCATCGCCGGGTCGCATCCTGGCCTGGCACATGCCCGGTGGTCCGGGGATCCGGGTTGACTCACATGCATACGCCAGCTATGTCGTGCCGCCACACTACGACTCAATGATTGGCAAGATCATCAGTTATGGCGACACTCGGGAGCAGGCCATTGCCCGGATGACCATTGCCCTGTCTGAGATGGTTGTTGAGGGCATCCTGACCAACATTCCCCTGCACCGAAAACTGATGCGCGACACACACTTTCGCGACGGCGGCACCTCCATTCATTACCTGGAGGCCATGCTGGCCGACGAGGTCTAAGGGCGTGACCTGGGAGTTGGTATTCGATATCCATGAGGGCCAGGTGGATCTTGAAGGGCTGACAGATGCCCTGCTTGAGCATGGTGCGCTGTCGGTGTCTGTCGAGGATCTCATGGCCGGTGAGGCTGGTGAACTGCCGCGTTTTGGAGAGCCGGGATCGCCCACAGACATTCAATCCTGGCCCATCAGCCGCCTCCGGGTCTTGCTTGGTCGTCAATGTGACCCTCGCGACTGGTGGAGGCGTGTTGGCGCGGCGCAAGGCAGCCTTGCCAGCCTGCCAATGGCGCATCATCGAGTCGAGGAGGCCGACTGGGTGGCAACATCGCAGGCAGCCTTCGACCCCATCGTCATCGAGGATCGTCTCTGGATCGGTCCCCATTGGCATCGGCCGCCAGCCGACTTCACGGTGGCGCCTCGGCTGAGCCTCTCGATTGACCCTGCCATGGCCTTTGGCACGGGGGGCCATCCCACCACCGAGCTCTGTCTTCGTGCCCTCCTTGGCCTCTATCGAATCGGCCAGCCACTGGCCGGGCCTCGACGCGTTCTGGACCTCGGGTGTGGATCGGGCATCCTTGCCATTGCGGCTGCCTCGCTCGGCGCCTGCGAGGTCACTGCCATTGACATCGACCCACTGGCGCTTGAGACCACAGCGCACAATGCACAGATCAACGGCGTTGGAGATCGAATCCGCATTCAGACCGCTTCGACATGCCAGGGCGGCCGCTTCGACTTGGTGATGGCCAACATCTTGGCGCAGCCACTCAAAGTCTTGGCCCCCAGCATCCTGCGGGCAGTCGACCAGGGGGGTGGCCTGATGTTGTCTGGTCTGTTGGCCCGTCAGGAGCAGGAGGTAAGGGCCGCCTATGCAGAGGTTGACCCCGTCGCCGCGAGCAAGATGATCCGCCTCCTCGAGAGAGATGGCTGGCTGTGCTTTGGCTTCTGGCCAGAGCGTCCTCAAACCCAACCGAGTTAGAACGATGAAAATTCAAGTCAGTGGCAGTGTGGCCTTCGACACCATCATGGTCTTTGAAGGCCGCTTCGCAGAGCAGATACTTCCCGATCAGGTCCAGATGCTCAATGTCGCATTCCTGGTGCCATCGATGCGCCAGGAGTTCGGGGGCTGCGCTGCCAATATTGCTTTTAGCCTTCGTGGCCTTGGCGCCGATGTTCGCCTGCTCGGGGCGATTGGCCGTGATGGCGGGCCCTATCTAGATCGTCTGGTCGGTCTTGGAATCGACTGCTCCGGGGTGGTCAGGCGCGATGACTGCTTTACCCCCCAGGCCTTCATCACCACCGACCTCGATGACAATCAGATCACCGCCTTTCACCCCGGCGCCATGAATCACGCGCAGGAGGCCCAGGTCTTGCCGGTCGCAGGGCTGGGAATCGTCGCACCCAATGGGAAGGCTGCGATGCTTGCACATGCCATGCAGTTTCATGAGCAGGCCATTCCGTTCATATTCGATCCCGGCCAGGCCCTGCCAGTCTTTGAGCCACACGAGCTCGAGGCCCTCATTCATCAGGCCACCTGGGTGGCAGTCAACGCCTATGAGGGCGAGATGCTCAGCCGTCGAACGGGTCAGACCCTCGAGACACTTGCGGGGTGGCTCAAGCCACACCCTCAGGGCGGCCTGGTCATGACCCAGGGTGCAGCCGGTGCCGTTGTGCTGCACCAGGGCGTGCGTGTCTCAATACCGGCAGTCCCCGTGGAGGTGCCTGTGGATCCGACCGGCTGTGGTGACGCATTTCGGGCTGGGCTGCTCTCTGGGCTCTCCAGGGGCGCTGGCCTTCTTGATGCGGTGGAGATGGGGGTCGTTGTTGGTGCTATAAAGATTCAATCCAGGGGTGGACAGAACCACGAGATCTCTGAAACCATCCTCCGCAACGCGCTGTCACAACACAACTGAGGAGTTCGCCATGACACCTTCGACTCTCATGCACCCCGGGCTCAACCCCCGATCAACATCACCACGTCACCTGCGCTCATTGGGCCTGGCGGTCAGCCTTGTGCTTGCCACGGGTTGCGCAACCCAGAGCAACTCCTCGACGGTTTATCGGTCGGGTGAGACCCAGGTCGAACAGGTTGTTCGAATGGGCGTGATTGAATCCCTCCGTGGCGTCACCGTTCAGCGCGACAGCAAGGGCGGTGGGCTGATCGCCGGTGCGGTGGTTGGCGGTGTGGCGGGCTCAGGGGTTGGCGACGGCAGGGGCAGCACCATCGCCAGTGTCTTGGGCGCGGTGGGTGGCGCCATTGCAGGCCAGATGATTGAGGAGCGCGGCAATCAGCGACCAGGGCATGAGATCACCCTGCGCCTTGATTCCGGCGAACGCCGGGTCATCGTTCAGGAGCTAGACAACGCCTTGCAGGTTGGTGCCCGAGTTCGAATTGTTGGCAGCGGCTCGGCTGTGAGGGTCGCCCCGCAGTGACCCCCTAATCTAACAATGGCCTTTTCCAAGAAAGGCTAGGAGACCCCACCGAGCATCGCCAGAGAGAGGGCCTGCTCCAACTGTTCGTGCGCTGCGAGCAGGACCTGTAAGACGAAAAAAACCAGCAGCGGCGAGAAATCCAATCCACTGGGGCGACCCCTGTGGATGAGGTTTCTAACGGGCCCCATAAAGGGCTCCGCCATGGCGGCCAGTACCGGCCGAATCTGCGCTGCGGCGGGGCTTGCGCCAAACCAGCTCATCAGCACGTTTGCAATGACGAGCAAGACCAGAAAGCGAAGCCACCAGCCCAATGTCCAGGCCACCGCCAAGAGCAGCCATGCGACTGGGCTTGGGATGGCCGAGGCAGTGGCATCGACCATCGACCCGATGGGCACAGAAAAGAGTGCCCACTTCACACTGGCAGCCGCAAGGGCGATGAGAAATGCGGCAAACAAACTCGCAGCGTCAAGGCCCCCTAGGGACGGCATCACACGCCGTAGCGGGATCACAAGCCAGTTGGTGAGCCTCAGACAGAGTTGACTCAATGGATTCGACGGTGAGACTCGAAGCCATTGGAGATAGGCGCGCAGCAGGCAGGCCACACAGATGAGGCCTGCAATTGCCTTTAGGAGCATCCAGACCACGTTAGCCATCATGAGCGAAAAAAGCCCCGCCAAACAACAGCGGGGCTTTCAAGTTCAACTTGACTCGATTACGGACGGCCGCCAACCGGAAAGGGCCAGGTGCTCGAGATGGGTGCCGCGGTGGGGGCGACAACCTTCTTTGCAGCTGGCTTCTTAGCAGGGGCCTTCTTTGCAGCGGGCTTCTTAGCGGGAGCCTTTTTTGCAGCGGGCTTCTTAGCAGGAGCCTTCTTTGCAGCTGGCTTCTTAGCAGGAGCCTTCTTTGCGGCCCGGCTTCTTAGCAGGAGCCTTCTTTGCGTGGCTTCTTAGCAGGAGCCTTCTTGGCTGCGGGCTTCTTTGGCTGCTGGCTTTTTGGCAGCTGGCTTTTTGGCTGCTGGCTTCTTGGCTGCCAGCCTCTTCTTGGCGGCGGGCTTCTTGGCAGCTGGCTTTTTTGGCTGCCGGCTTCGCGGCTGCGGGCTTCTTCTTGCAGCTGGCTTTTTGGCTGCCAGCTTCTTGGCTGCCAGGCTTCTTGGCTGCGGGCCTCTTCTTAATGGCTTCTTGGCAGCGGGCTTCTTGGCTGCCGTTTTCTTAGCAGCCGGTTTGGCCGTGGCCTTCTTTACTTCGGGCTTGTCGGCCTTAGCTGCCTTCTTTGCTTTCTTCTTTGCTGCCATTTCCACTCTCCTTCAGGCCGACTCCGTCGGCGGTTACATGGGAGATTCGAGCCACCTGGCTCGAATCATTCATTTGCGCAAGCCGTCGAACCTATCCTTCCGATGTCGACAAAACCAACGCCAATGAATCCTGTTGAGCGGGCCCGAAGGTGGGAATCAGCAACCGACTATTCCCAACTGAGTGCGCCCCCCGTCTGATACTCAATCACACGGGTCTCGAAAAAGTTTCGTTCCTTCTTGAGGTCCACCATTTCCGCCATCCAGGGAAAGGGGTTCTCCTCGTTGCCGAAGATGGGGTCGAGCCCAATCTGCTGGCAGCGGCGGTTGGCGATGTAGCGCAGGTAGCCCTTGAACATCGCAGCATTCATGCCAAGCACACCCCGGGGCATGGTGTCTTCCGCGTACCGATACTCGAGCTCAACGGCCTTGACAAAGATATCCCGGAGTTCAGCTCGAAACGCTGGGGTCCAGAGATGGGGGTTCTCGAGCTTGATGGTGTTGACGAGATCGATGCCGAAATTGCAGTGCATCGACTCATCGCGAAGGATGTACTGGTATTGCTCGGCTGCACCGGTCATCTTGTTCTGACGGCCCAGGGCGAGAATCTGGACAAACCCGACGTAAAAGAACAGGCCCTCCATGATGCAGGCAAAGACAATCAGTGACTTCAGGAGTTTCTGGTCGTTCTCGGGTGTTCCTGTCTTGAACCCCGGATCCGTCAGGGTGTCGATAAATGGAATTAGGAATTCATCTTTGTCCCGGATGGAGGTGACCTCGTGATAGGCATTGAAAATCTCGCCCTCATCAAGTCCCAGGGATTCCACGATGTACTGGTAGGCATGGGTGTGGATGGCCTCCTCAAAGGCCTGGCGAAGCAGGAACTGCCGGCATTCCGGAGCCGTGATGTGGCGGTAGGTGCCCAGCACAATGTTATTTGCCGCCAGGCTGTCTGCCGTCACAAAAAAGCCCAGATTGCGTTTGACCAGCCGACGCTCATCGTCTGTCAGGCCGTTGGGGTCTTTCCAGAGCGCGATGTCTCTGGACATATTGATTTCCTGGGGCATCCAGTGGTTGGCACATCCAGCCAGGTATTTCTCCCAGGCCCACTTGTATTTAAAAGGCACCAGCTGGTTGACATCCGTACCAGCATTGATGATTCGCTTGTCCTCCACACGAACACGGCGTTCCGTGTTGGGTGTGACAGCTGACGGCGGCATGGGAGGCCGCGCCAGAGGTTCTGTCGAGGACAAGGGCGCCTTGGGCGCGATGGTCGTTGTGGTGGTGTCTTCCCAGTTCAGCATATCGATCTCACATTCTTTATTAGGTCAGTGAGATTCGGTCAATGAACACAGACCGAATCATGATGGATGCAAGAAGACAGTGCAATTGTTTTCTCGCATTTGGTTAAAAAAATTTTCGCAAGAATGCGACACCCGCCAGTTACTGGCAGGCCTCGCAATCCGGGGTATCGATCGAACAGAACGTCACATCAGAACCAACGACTCTGCCGGAGGTGATGATCGGATCAGAGGTCTCAGAGAACGCGGACGATCCCCCCTGCAGACCACCCGAGATCGGCACGGCATTGAGTTGGCCTGTGTTGAGCGTGGACTTCTCAGCATGGGTCGCCCCCATCGTGCGCAGGTAATAGGTGGTCTTGAGACCCCGAAGCCATGCCAGCTTGTATGTCTCATCGAGCCGCTTACCCGAGGCCCCAGCCATGTAGATGTTGAGGGACTGGGCCTGATCGATCCATTTCTGCCGTCGAGCCGCGCACTCGACCATCCAGGTCGTATCGACCTCAAAGGCCGTTGCGTATAGGGCCCGGACCTCCGCAGGAATCCTGTCAATCTTGGAGAGGCTTCCATCGAAGTATTTGAGGTCCGCAACCATCACCTGATCCCATAGGCCGAGTCCTTTGAGATCCCTCACCATGGCCTCGTTTACCACCGTGAATTCGCCCGACAGGTTTGATTTCACATAGAGGTTTTGGTAGGTGGGCTCAATCGAGGCCGAGATGCCGACAATGTTTGAGATGGTGGCTGTTGGTGCGATCGCCACGCAGTTGGAATTGCGCATCCCGTGGGCCTTGATGCGTTCCCGAAGGGCATTCCAATTGAGGCGCGCAGTCCGATCTGCCTCAAGGTACCCCCCCCTCTCTTGCGCGAGCAGATCAAGGGAGTCAAGGGGAAGAATGCCCCGGTCCCACAGCGAGCCCTTGAAGCTAGAGTAGGCGCCGCGCTCCTGGGCAAGTTCGGTCGATGCCCAATAGGCCTCGTAGCAGACCGCCTCCATGGAGGTGTCGGAGAATTCAACCGCCCTGTCTGAGGCATACGGGATGCGCATGGCATGGAGGGCCTCTTGGAATCCCATGATGCCAAGACCCACTGGCCTGTGGCGGACATTCGATGTCCTGGCCTTGGCCACAGCGTAGTAATTGATGTCGATGACGTTGTCGAGCATGCGCATCGCCACTGTGATCGTCTTTTTAAGCTTGTCGGTGTCAAGCTCAAGACCACCCCCGGCGAGCGGCCGCAGGTGCTGGACCAGGTTAACCGAGCCAAGATTACAGACCGCGATCTCTGCGCTGTTGGTGTTCAAGGTGATTTCGGTGCAGAGGTTTGAGCTGTGAACAACCCCAACATGACTCTGGGGGCTGCGAATGTTGCAGGGGTCTTTGAAGGTGATCCAGGGGTGCCCCGTCTCGAACAGCATGGTGAGCATCTTGCGCCAGAGGGTGGTGGCCTGGACCGTCCTAAAGAGCCGAATCTCTCCTCGGGCAGCCTTCTGCTCGTGGCCAATGTAGGCAGATTCGAACTCCCTGCCGTACTTGTCGTGAAGGTCGGGCACATCGGAGGGCGAAAAGAGTGTCCAGGGGCCATTTTCCATGACCCGCTTCATGAAGAGGTCTGGGATCCAGTTGGCCGTGTTCATGTCGTGGGTGCGGCGGCGGTCGTCGCCAGTGTTCTTGCGCAACTCTAAGAACTCCTCGATGTCGAGGTGCCAGGTCTCAAGATAGGTGCAGACCGCGCCCTTTCGCTTGCCGCCCTGATTGACCGCAACCGCAGTGTCATTTACCACCTTCAGAAATGGCACCACGCCCTGGCTCTTGCCGTTGGTTCCTTTGATGTGGCTGCCGAGCGCCCGCACCGGCGTCCAGTCGTTGCCCAGCCCGCCAGCGTATTTGGCGAGCAAGGCGTTTTCTTTGATGGCCTCGTAGATGTCATCGAGGTCGTCTCCGACGGTCGTGAGGTAGCAAGACGACAGCTGCGAATGGGTGGTGCCACTGTTAAAGAGGGTGGGGGTGGAACTCATGAAATCAAAACTCGAGAGCAGGTCATAAAAGGCGATGGCCTTGCCCTCTCGGTCAAGCTCATTTATCGCCAGGCCCATGGCCACCCTCATGAAGAAGACCTGTGGCAACTCAATCCGTCGGCCCTCGCCGGTGTGGGGGTCATTGCGGTCGATCAGAAAGTATCTGTCGTAGAGGGTCTGCAGGCCAAGGTAATCAAACTGGAGGTCGCGCTCCGGATGAAGGGCACTGGCCAGCCGAGCCAGATCAAATCGAGCGAGGTCTTCGTTTAGTAGCCCAATCTCGACACCCTTCTTGATGAATCGAGGGAAGTACTCACGCGTGCGCGCCGCCACCTCTGCTGGTGGGACATCAGCCTGCAGGACCTCCGAGCAAACAGTGTGCAAAAGCAGACGGGCACTGACCTTGGCATAGGCTGGATCCTTTTCAATGAGGGCACGGGCGGCCAGGATGGCGGATTTCTGAACCTCCTCGATGGGCACACCGTCGTAGAGATTCTTGAGGGTGTCGTCAACAACATCCTGGACCTGGACATGGGCTCCCAGGCCGGTGCAGGCAGCGGTTATCGTTGCCTCGAGCCATGCCTGGTCGAGCGGGACCGGGCGCCCATCGACCAACATATTGAGGGCCGCGCGGGGCTGGGCGGGTTCGAGTTTGACGGCGGCAGCCCGCTCCTGGGCGCGACGCTCTCGATACAAGACATATGCCCGCGCCACCTCGTGCTCACCCGAACGCATCAGCGCGAGCTCAACCTGATCCTGAATGTCTTCAATGTGAAGGATGCCGCCAGCGGGATGGCGCCGCATGAGGGCGGACGCCACCTGGCCAGTGAGCCCCTCGGTGATCTCGCGCACCCGTGCACTTGCCGCGCCCTGCCCGCCTTGGACTGCCAGGAAGGCCTTGGTCAGGGCCACCGTGATCTTGGGAGATTCAAAGCGAACAACAGCCCCATTGCGTCGGACAACCTTGATGTCCTGAAGCGTTCCAGCAGCAGACAAACCGGCTGGCGTGTCTTCTGCGGACATCATTGCTGGAGCGGCCCCTTGCCGGCCAGTCAATATGGTTTGTTCGATTCCCCGCTGCATGGATGGTTCCCTTCTAGGACACTACAGGTAGTAAAAAACTGAAGATTAAGTACTAATTGTAGTAGTCCGAACGGACGATGGGCAAGCAAATTCACACGGGAAATCCCTGGTGTCGATGCAATTCCCGCGCGAGCCAAGCCCCTCTTGAGAACAATTTCTCGGGGGCGGTTTCACGGGGTCTTTCAAGGGATTCTGTCTGCCAACCCACCAAACCCACCTGCAGGCCTTGCGAATCTTATTGAGGCTGCCTGCGCATCGGGACCCCTCGACCCTCGAGCAACCGATGCAAAAGGCCCCAGTCAAAAAATGGGCCAGGGTCTGTCTTTCGCCCGGGCGCGATGTCGGAGTGGGCAGCCAGATTGCGGCAACTGGGATATGCGCGCGACACCGCCTCACAGAGGCTGGCAAGCTGCTCGAGCTGGGCTGGCTCATATTCATCCTGGTCGCAGCCCTCGATTTCAACGCCGATCGAGAAGTCGTTGCAATGTTGGCGGCCGCAAAAACTCGACAGACCAGCGTGCCAGGCACGGTTGAGACACGATACATATTGGGTGAGCGCCCCGTCTCGCTCAATGAAAAAGTGGGCCGACACCCGCAGGCCTCTTAGCCCGTGAAGGCTCGGATGGGCGGCGCAGTCGAGGCGCCCCATGAAGAGGTCTGTCACTGCCGTGCCCCCATAGGAGCCCTCGGGCAGGCTGATCCCATGGACCACCAGAAGGTCAATTGAAGCCTCCTGCGGCCTGAGATCAAAGTGGGAAGACGCCTCGATGCGGACCGCCTCGTGCCCTCTGACCAACCAGCCGTCGTCTGCGATCCAGCTAGAGGCCTGCATGGTCCTTGCTACAGAAGGCCTTCCCATCGCGCCATGTGGCGTCATCGGGTGGGAGATGAACACCACACTGGGCACATGCCACCAGGGCGGGTGGTGGTGGCATCTCTGGGGGCGTGGGAGGTGGGGTGGAAGACCTCTTTTTTCGCAGCGCCAGACGAAATAGGAGGAAGACAACCCCCACCAACACCACGATTGTGACGATGCGCCCTAACATCAGGATGTGATGAAGATCTCAAGAACGAATCGGCTGCCCACGTAGGCGAGCAGCAACATTGCAAACCCGCCGAGCACAAAGCGAGCGGCCACCCGCCCGCGCCATCCCATCCGCCCGCGGCCGGCCAGAAAGACGCCGACCATCAGCCAGGTCAAGACTGTAAAGAGGGTCTTGTGATCAAACCGCAGGGGATCCAGCCCCGAATTGAGGTTGACCACCATGCCCGTGGCCAGGGTGAGGGTCAGCAGCCCGAACCCAACCATCGTGATTCTCAACAACGTCTGATCCATCTCGAGCAGCGGGGGCATTTCGGTCCACCACCCCTCCTGTAGCTTGGCTCGGTGGAGGGCCTTCTCCTGAGCAAGCATCAGGAGCGCCTGGCCAGATGCAATTGCAAAGCAGCTGTAGGCCAACATTGCAAAGAGAATATGGCCCCGAAACAACAACGAGGGGTGCTCCAGGAGCACCACCCCAGGAAACCATCCGGGGAGCAAGACCGCCAATGCCGCAAGGGGGAAAATAGAGATGGCCGGTCGGGGGATTTGATGAAACCAGGATTCGATCCAGAGCAACATCACGGCCAGCCACAGCATCCAAGAGACAGCGGGCGCAAATCCAAAGCGGATGGCACCATCGGAGAACCACTCAGGCAAGAGCAGTGAGCCCTGCAACACCAGCGTCAGGCCCATGAGGCCGTGGAGCCCCAGGCGCCAGGCGCCACCATCCGACCGATGCCGGGCCCAGAAGAGCCCGCAATAGCCGGCAGCGGCCAGCCACGGAGCGACGCCGTACAATGAGGAGGACATGAGCGCCAGTGTAGCGCAGGCCCGATGGAGTCCCCATGCTTGAAAGCCTCACCGAACGCCTTGCCCGAGCCCTAAAAACAATCAAGGGCCAGGCTCGCCTCACCGAGGCCAACACCCAGGAGATGCTGCGGGAAATTCGCCTTGCCATGCTCGAGGCTGATGTCGCCTTGCCCGTTGTCAAGACCTTCATCCAGTCCGTTCGAGAAAAGGCGCTGGGTCAAGACGTGCTCGACAGCCTCACCCCCGGTCAGGCCTTGGTTGGTGTGGTCCACCGAGAACTGGTTCGCCTCATGTCGGGAGATGACCAACATCCTGCTGGGCCAACTGGGCTCAATCTGGCACAGCAGCCCCCCGCCATCGTGCTCATGGCAGGATTACAAGGAGCGGGAAAGACCACCAGCGTGGGCAAGATCGCCCAATGGCTTCGGGAGCGCCACAAGAAAAAAGTCCTAACAGTCTCTTGTGACGTCTACCGACCAGCCGCCATCGAGCAGCTGCGCACGGTGACCGAGCAGGCCGGCGCAGACTTCTTCCCAAGCGATTTGAGCCAGTCACCCATCCAGATCGGCCAGGCAGCAGCTGATTGGGCGCGCCGCCACTATCACGATGTCTTGCTTGTTGACACGGCCGGGCGATTGGCCATCGACGAGGCCATGATGGCTGAGATCGCCGCCCTCCATCGGAGCCTCAATCCAATCGAGACCCTTTTCACGGTCGATGCCATGCAGGGTCAGGATGCCATTCGCACGGCGGAGGCCTTCAGGCAGACCGTCCCCCTCACCGGCATCGTGCTGACCAAAGTCGACGGTGATGCTCGCGGTGGTGCGGTCCTGTCTGTGCGCGCAGTCACCGGCTGTCCCGTTCGGTTTGTGGGCATCTCGGAAAAACTCGATGGCCTGGAGGCCTTCGATCCGGAGCGCTTTGCCCAGCGCATTCTCGGAATGGGCGACGTGCTGGCAATCGTGGAGCAGGCCCAGAAGAGCATCGACCTGCAGTCTGCAGAAAAGATGGCTGCAAAGCTCAAATCTGGCGCCCGCTTCGATCTAAACGACTTCAAGCTTCAGATCGGTCAGATGAAATCAATGGGGGGCCTCTCAAGCCTGCTCGACAAACTGCCTGCCCAGGTGCAACAGGCCGCAAGGTCCACGAATCTCTCGCACGCAGACAAGTCTGTGGGCCGAATGGAGGGCATCATCAGCTCAATGACCCCGGCCGAACGCAGCAACCCTCAGCTCCTCAAGGCCAGCCGCAAGCGTCGAATCGCCATGGGTGCCGGCGTGCCCGTCCAGGAGGTCAATCGGCTCCTCAATCAGTTCGAGCAGATGCAAGACATGATGAAGAAGATGCAAAAGGGTGGCCTTGGGAAAATGATGCGGGCCATGGGGGGGCTCAAAGGCCTTGGTGGCGGGTTTCCGGGGCTCGGTCGCTAGCGCAGCAGGTCGTGCACAGCGCCAACGAGGTTGTCTGCAGTCGTCTCGGAAGACAGCATGCCTCGACGTTGCAGCAACTCAATTCGCCCCTCCTTGAGCGAGCGCTCGCCAAGCGTGACACGAACCGGAATCCCGATGAGTTCCCAGTCGGCAAACATGGCGCCAGGACGTTCATCACGATCATCGAGGATGACATCCAAACCGGAGGCCACCAGCGCCGCGTATGCCTGCTCACCTGCGGCCCTCACAGGCTCTGATTTGGCCCCTCCGACCAGACAGATGACAACCTCGAAGGGTGCAAGCGCCCGCGGCCAGACGATGCCCCTGCCGTCGTGGCCCTGCTCAATTGCCGCTCCCACGATACGGGTCACGCCAATTCCGTAACACCCCATCTCCATGAGCCGGGGCTTTCCGGTCTCGTCGAGCACCGAGGCCCCCATGGCCTCTGAGTATTTGGTGCCCAGATAAAAGACATGGCCCACCTCGATTCCGCGCTGGATCATGAGGACGCCTTGCCCATCCGGGGAAGGATCCCCCTCCACAACCTGTCGGATATCGGCAATGTTTTGAGGCTCGGCAAGATCGCGTCCCCAGTTGACACCCCGCAGATGGGCATCGACCTGATTGGCGCCCACAACAAAATCAGACATCTGCACAACAGCCTGATCCGCCAGGATGGTCACCGCCGACGAGAGGCCAACCGGGCCTAGAAATCCCGGGGGTGCCCCGAATGACTGCTCGATCTCATCAGCCGTTGCAAACCGCCAGCCAGCCGAGAGCCCCTCAATCTTCCCAACCTTCACCTCGTTCATCTCGTGGTCTCCCCGAAGGAGCAGCAGCCAAATCTGCCTCTCGCGGTGAGACGTCGGGTCCGCCTCGACCGTCAGCACAATCGACTTGACTGTCTGGGTCAGTGGCAATCCACAGAGGGCCGCCACCTCATTGCATTTGGTCAGGCCCGGCGTTGCCACCAGGGTCATGGCCTCGGCGGCTGGCGCCCGACTTGAATCTGGGGGCAGGGCAGCAGCCAATTCAATATTGGCCGCGTAGTCCGATGATGGGCAGTAGGCAATCGCATCCTCGCCGGTCTCTGCAATGACTTGAAATTCATGGGATCTTGACCCCCCGATCGCCCCTGTGTCGGCCGTGACCGCTCGATAGGTGAGGCCGAGGCGATCAAAAATGCGCTCATAGCAGGCAAACATGATGTCGTAACTGCGCTGAGCGCCTGCCAGATCCTTGTCAAATGAATAGGCGTCCTTCATGACAAACTCGCGACCCCGCATGACACCAAACCGTGGCCGACGCTCATCTCTGAACTTGGTCTGAATCTGATAGAAATTCCTGGGAAGTTGCTTCCAGCTGCGGAGTTCCTGGCGAGCGATGTCTGTGATCACCTCCTCTGATGTCGGCTGCATGGCGAAGTCTCTGCCGTGGCGGTCGCGCAGCCGAAGCAATTCGCTTCCCATCTTGTCCCACCTGCCAGTCTCCTGCCAGAGCTCGGCTGGCTGCACCATTGGCATCTGCAGTTCGATGGCACCCGAGCGGTTCATCTCCTCCCGAATGATGGCCTCCACCTTGCGCACCACTCTGAGGCCAAGCGGCATCTGACTATAGATGCCCGCGCCCAGACGACGAACCATCCCTGCACGCAGCATCAGACGATGGCTTGGAATCTCGGCATCCGAGGGATCTTCTTTGAGGGTCTGAAGGTGGAAATGACTCGCGCGCATGGTCTGGTCGTGTGGCTCTCTTATACTGGTCGGATTATGCTCGATGAAAACGGTTACCGCCCCAATGTTGGGATCATCCTGGTCAATGACCAGCATCAGGTCTTTTGGGGCAAGCGTGTCCGCGAGCAGGCCTGGCAGTTCCCTCAGGGTGGCATCAAGGAGGGGGAGGACCCCATCGAGGCGATGTATCGAGAGCTGGCCGAGGAGACCGGCCTCAAGCCCGAGCATGTGGAGATCCTGGCACGGACCCAAGATTGGCTCCATTACGATGTGCCAAATCGCTGGGTCCGCAGAGAATGGCGCGGCCTCTATCGCGGCCAGAAACAAATCTGGTTTCTACTCAAAATGATCGGCGAGGATCACCACATCGAATTGCGCTCCGGAATCGAAAAGCCTGAATTCGACGCCTGGCAGTGGCATGATTTCTTCGTGCCACTCGACACGGTGATCGAGTTCAAACGCAATGTCTACTGGATGGCCATGTCTGAGCTTGCCAGTTACCTCTTTCCCCCAGAGGAGGTAAAGACCAGGTTGTCTCGATGCATGAGCTCTGACTCCTCGACAAAGCCCAAAGCCGCCTCAATCTGAGATGAGGCAAGGCCCCTGATGCGCCGAGTCTCTTGGGCCGAGTAGTTGACCAGTCCGCGGGCAATCTCTCGGCCCTGAGGGTCGAGACAGGCAACGACATCGCCGCGCTCAAACTGGCCCACCACATCGACCACACCCACGGGCAGCAGTGATTTCCCATCTCTGAGCAGGGCCTGGGCCGCACCGGCATCGAGCTGCAGCTGCCCCCTGAGTTGGAGATGGTCCGCGAGCCACTGCTCCCGAGCGGAGAGCCGCGGAATGTCGGCGTAGAGCAGCGAGCCGACTGGCTCTCTGGCTGCCAGTCGGAGCAAGACATCCTGCTCATGCCCACTTGCAATCAGAGTGTGGGCGCCGCTGTTGGCGGCTCGTCGAGCTGCACGGACCTTGGTGGCCATGCCACCCGTGCCAATCTCAGAGCCTGCACCACCGGCCATCAACGCAATGTCTGGGTCATTGGCCGACACCTCAGACACCATGGTCGCGCTCGGATGCAGCCTGGGATCATCCGTGAATAGGCCCAGCTGGTCCGTCAGAATCACCAGGAGGTCGGCCTCCAGCAGATTGGCCACCATGGCCGCGAGGGTGTCGTTGTCGCCAAGCTTGATTTCTTCGGTCACAACCGTGTCGTTCTCATTGACGATCGGCACGATTCCCAAGGCCAGCAGCGTATTGATCGTTGACTTTGCGTTGAGGTAGCGCCGGCGATCAGCGATGTCCTCGTGGGTCAAGAGGATCTGGGCAGTCTTGAGCTGATGGGCTGCGAATCCCGCCTCGTAAGCCTGTGCAAGCCCCATCTGGCCCACCGCAGCCGCGGCCTGGAGGTCATGGATCGCATGTGGTCGAGACGACCATCCCAGCCTCTTCATGCCCTCAGCAATGGCGCCACTCGAGACGACAACGACCCGGTGTCCCTGGGTCTTGAGCTGGGCAAGCTGGGCTGCAAAGCCAGCAATGGCAATCGAATCAACGCCGCGTCCGTGATTTGTCACAAGGCTTGACCCCAACTTCACCACCCAGAGGCCAGCATCGGGCACATGCTGGGCGCCCCGCTTCAGACGGCCTCCCCCTGGGACCCTGCCTGTGCCTCAAGGGCGGCTTTTTCAGACAGGGCGGACTGGATGTCTCGAGCCTGCCGATCGACTTCATCTTGAATGGCATAGAGCAATGGCTGCAGGCCCTCGCGCGTGAGGGCCGAGACCATAAAGGTCTGTCCTTTCCATCGCAGGGCCTTCTGGAGTTGACGCAGCCGATCCGCACGCTCTGAATCAGAGAGCATGTCTGTCTTGTTGAGGACCAGCCATCTTGGCTTTTTGAGCATGCCGCGGTCGTAGGCAGATAGTTCCGAGACGATCGTGCGGATATCAGAGGCCAATTGGGCCACCGCCTCCTCGACGCTCTCGGGTCCGGTCGGTGCAAGGTCGACAAGGTGCAGCAGCAGTCGGGTCCGCTGCAGATGACGAAGGAATTGATGGCCAAGCCCAGCGCCCTGGGCAGCGCCCGCTATGAGCCCCGGGATGTCGGCCATGACAAAGCTTCTTGCCTCATCGGTGCGAACCAGACCGAGTTGCGGGTGAAGGGTGGTAAAGGGATAGTCGGCGATCTTGGGCCGTGCATTTGAGGCCGCTGCCACCAGGGTGGACTTGCCCGCATTTGGCAGCCCAAGCAGGCCCACATCAGCCAAGACCTTTAACTCAAGTCGCAGTCTGCGCACCTGGCCAAGTTCACCAGGCGTGCACTGTCTGGGGGCCCGGTTGATGCTCGACTTAAAGTGGAGGTTGCCCAGGCCGCCCTGACCCCCTTTGGCAAGGAGGATGCGTTGGTCATGCTGATCGAGATCCCATAACAGCTCGTTGGTCTCTGCATCAAGGATGCTTGTGCCCACCGGCATGCGCAGAACAATGTCTGGGGCACCGGCCCCATAACGATCTGATCCCTGGCCCTGCTCGCCGTTTCGAGCCCGGTGGAGCCGAGCGTATCGGTAGTCGATGAGGGTATTGATGTTGCGGTCAGCCACGCCGAAGATCGAGCCGCCCCGACCACCATCGCCACCGCTCGGGCCGCCCTTTGGGATGAATTTTTCCCTGCGAAAGGCTGCCACCCCATTGCCGCCCTTGCCAGCGTGAATCTCGATCACGGCCTCGTCAATGAACTTCATTGGCCTGCGATCCTTTTCGGAGGGCGCGCGAGGCGCCGCCTACCGCTTACTCGGCAACGATGCTCACGGTTGAGCGCTTGAGGGGCCCGCGCACGGAGAAGGCGACCTTTCCCGCCACGAGGGCAAAGAGCGTGTGGTCTTTTCCGATGCCCACATTCACGCCGGGATGAAACTGGGTGCCACGTTGCCGCACCAGGATGCCACCAGGCAGGACTGCCTCCCCGCCAAAACGTTTCACGCCCAGGCGCTTTGATTCTGAATCGCGGCCGTTTCGCGTCGAACCGCCGCCTTTTTTCTGTGCCATGTTGGATGCTTCCTATCGCAAAGGTGTGTGTTAAGCGGCCAGCGAGCCGTCTGGCTTCACAACCGTCTGAATCTCAATCTCGGTGTAGTTCTGGCGATGACCCTGGGTCTTGGCGTAGTGCTTGCGGCGGCGGTGCTTAAAAATCCTGAGTTTTTCACCCCTGCCGTGCGACTTCACAATGGCCTTTACGCTTGCACCCACCAGCATGGGGTTGCCCACCTCGATGCCATCGCCGGCCCCGATCGCAAGCACGTCTGTGATGACGATCTCTTGGCCAGGCTCAGCCACCAGCGTCTCCACCCGAAGGACCTCGCCCAGGGTCACGCGGTACTGTTTTCCGCCAGTTTTAATTACGGCATACATCGCTAGTCTCCTGACCAGTAGATTTGGAAAAGCCTTTTATGGTAGCGAAGACACCCCCCAAACGCAAGGCTCTTCTGGGGTTGGTACAGTAGGGCATGCAGACGAATGATCAGAACAGTCGCTACCACGCCATCTTGCAGGGTCTTGGGGCCGAGCTCGCGGGCGTTGATCGGGTCATCTCCAACCGCCTGAGCAGCGAGGTGGGCCTGGTGCGGCAGGTGGCGCAACACATTATCCAGGGCGGTGGCAAGCGAATGCGGCCCACCCTGGTGGTCCTCTGCGCCCGCGCCCTTGCCCACCATGCCAGGGCCCATCAGCGGTCCATTGAACTTCCCGAGGCCTCGATTGCAGAACTCGCTGGCATCGTTGAATTCATCCACACGGCCACCCTCCTGCATGACGATGTGGTCGATGAATCTGGGTTAAGGCGAAACCGCGAGACCGCCAATGCCCTCTTTGGCAACGCCGCCAGCGTCTTGGTGGGAGACTTTCTCTATTCCAGGGCCTTTCAGATGATGGTGGGTGTGAACTCACTGCCCGTGATGGCGGTGCTCTCGGAGGCCACCAATGTCATCGCAGAGGGGGAGGTCCTCCAGCTGATGAACTGTCAGGATCCCGATGTCGACGAGGCACGCTATCTCCAGGTCATACGCTTTAAGACAGCCAAGCTCTTTGAGGCGTCGGCCTGCCTGCCTGCGGTCTTGGCAGGAGAGCCTGCCGACGTCATCGAGGCCTTTGCATGTTATGGCCGCCACCTTGGAACGGCCTTCCAGCTCACGGACGACATCCTCGATTACAGCGGCGACAAGTCTGAGATGGGCAAGCAGCTTGGCGATGATCTTCGTGAGGGCAAACCAACGTTGCCTCTGATTCGACTCCTGGCAACCGGAAGCGTCTCGGACAAGGCGCTGATACGTCAGGCCATCCTCGAGCCTCAGAGCATTGACATTGATGCGGTGATCGATCGGGTGCGACACTCCGATGCAATCGACTACGCCAGGCAGGCGGCTGAACTTGAGTGCCAGGCCGCCCGCTCGGGGCTTGAGACAATCGCCGAGTCCGAGGCCAAAACATCCCTGCTAGACTTGGTTTCGTTTGTTCTTGAGCGCCAGGGATGAGCCTCTGGAATCGCCGTCGGGGTGTAGCTCAGCCTGGTAGAGTACTGCGTTCGGGACGCAGGAGTCGGAGGTTCGAATCCTCTCACCCCGACCACTTCAGGGGCACTGTCGATGAGGCTTCGCCGCTAGCTTGAGTGACCTTCCCTTCTGGGCCCAGGGCCTTGCCATCGTTGTTTTGCTGCTGATCTCGGCCTTCTTCTCCATGTCAGAGACCAGCCTCATGGCGGTCAATCGGTACAAAATGCGGCACCTGGCCGCACAAGGTCGTCGGGGGGCAAGGCAGGTCATTCGCCTGCTCGGGAGAACCGATCAGCTGCTCGCCAGCATCCTGTTGGGCAACAACCTCATCAATGCGGCGCTCACAACCCTCATCACGGTCATGACGATTCAGGCCTTCGGCAACGAGGATTCGGTCCTCGCCGTGGCCACCGCAATTGCCGCGGGACTGCTCATCATATTTGGCGAGATACTGCCAAAGACCTTTGGCGCCAAACGTGCCGAGGCTGCCTCAATGGTCACCAGCTATGGCCTCATTCCCATCATCGCCCTGCTGCGCCCCTTCGTCTGGATCCTCAATGGCCTGATCTCCGGGCTCATGAGGCTGCTGAGGGTCTCGTCTGAGGCCAGCAACTCTGAGGGAATGACCACTGCAGAGCTGAGAACCGCAGTCTTGGAGAGCGCGGCCTTCATCCCCAGCCAACACCGCAATATCCTGCTCAACCTATTTGACCTTGAGGACCTGCGGGTCGACGATGTCATGGTGTCTCGCGGAAGGATTGAAGCCCTCGACCTAGACGACGATGAGGCCAGCCTCATTGAGCAGCTCTCAACCTGCTTTCACAACAACATCCCGGTCTATCGCGGCGAGCTCAACCAGGTCGTGGGCATGTTGCATGTTCGAAAGGCCATCGCCCTGCTGGCCCATGATGACTTCACCAAGGAGCGCCTCATCGAGGTCCTCACGCCATCGTATTTCGCGCCCTCAGGCACCAAACTCTTCTCACAGCTCACTCAGTTTCAGAGCAACCGCCAGCAGCTTGCCCTCGTCGTCGATGAGTACGGTGAGATCGAGGGGCTCGTGACGCTTCAAGACATCATCGAGGAATTGGTCGGGGAGTTCTCCGGCCAGAACCCCGCTCGGCAGGGCCGGCCATTCCAGTGGGGTGAGGACGGCACCATTGTGGTCGACGGAACGTGCCTGGTGCGAGACATCAATCGCCGGCTTGGACTGTCCCTTCCAGTCGATGGTCCAAAGACCCTCAACGGCCTCATCCTCGAGCAACTCCAAGAGATTCCGGACGCCAACCTGAGCCTGAAGATCGGTGACACCCCCCTTGAAATCATCCAGATACAAGATCGCATGATTCGGCGCGTCTTGCTCCATCGGCCCCCGGTTGCCAGTGAGCCCGAGGCGGAGCAGGCCGGTGAGCACTGATCTGACCCTCTTGCTCGGCTCGGCAGTGCTCACCCCCATTCTCGTATTGGGATGGCTTCGATGGGCCCGGCCCGAGGTTGCGCACTGGTCGACCGGCAGCATCGCGCAACAGGCCACCCGACTTCCCCTCTCCTGGATTCTGGTGGCTGCAATGGTCTGGGCCTCGCTGCCACTCCAGGCTCCGGGCGAGCACCCAGTCACCTGGTTGGCGCTCTTATTCTTCGCCACAGGCCTGCTTGCGGCCGCCCGAATCGATGCCCAGACCCAACTCCTGCCAGACCGAATCACCTGGACGCTTGTCGTCTTTGGGCTGCTCGCGAGCCTGTGGCCCGGCTGGCCCACAACACTTGAGGCCGCACTGGCCGGAGGGGTGATTGGGTATTTGCTTCCCTGGGGACTCAACACGTTGTGGCTCCTGTGCAAGCCAGGCCAGCCCGCGATGGGTCGCGGTGATCACGCCCTGCTCTGCGCGGTGGGGGCATGGCTGGGGCCCCTTGCACCAGCCCTGGTCCTGGGCCTGGGTGCAGTGATCTTGCTGCCCCTGGCCATCTGGTGTCTCCTTGCGCGGGGGCACTCCCCACAGGCCACCCTTCCATTTGGCCCCGGACTCTGCCTGGCTGCCTGGCTGGCCATGCCAATTCTCTAGGCCCCTCCAATATGTCAGGCCAGGCAAAGGTCCTCGTCCTCACCGGCGGCATCGGCGCCGGGAAATCCACGGCGGTGGCGGCCTTCATCAGACGAGGCGTGCCCACCCTTGATGCTGACGATCTCTCACACAGGCTGACACAGAGGGGTGGCGAGGCCCTCGAGGAAATCCGTGCGACTTGGGGGCCAGGTGTGATCTCCTCTGACGCAGGCCTGGATCGGGCTGCCATGCGAGACCTCGTTTTTCGAGATCCCGCTGCCAGACGGACGCTTGAGTCCATCTTGCACCCAAAGATTCAAGCCCTTGCAGCATCGGCCTTTGCTGCCTGCAATGCGCCCTATATGGTCTATGTCGTGCCGCTCTGGTTTGAGGTTCACGGACACCATCGGCCCCCTTGGGTCTGGCGCATCGCATCGATCACGGCGCCACTTGCAGAGCGTCGGCGTCGGGTTGCGGCAAGGTCGCCCATGCCGGACGATGTGCTTGACAATATCCTTTCTCACCAGGTCAATGACGAGACCAGACGACTGGGATCAGACGACCTACTTGCCAACGATGGCCCACCGGACATGCTCGACCACGCCATTGGAAGGCTCCACGCCCAACTACAGCGCCATGCCACAGACCATTCCCACCCAGATCAGACATAATGATGCGATGAGCGAATTCGTCGATCAGCGCCTCACCTCAGGGCTTCAGGTCTTTGAGTTTCCGTGTAACGAGCGGGTGCGGACCATGCTGCGGCTAGAGTGTCTGAGCCTTCGCTACAAGATGCTCGAGCAACAAGACTGCTCTGCCTCTCACGAGGCGGCGCTCGCCACATTATTTGAACTCTACGACCTGCTCGCAAACAGAAGCGACATCAAGAACGAACTGCTCCAGGAGCTCGAGCGTCAGCGGCAACAACTCTCAAAATTTGAGGGGCTGCCAGATGTCTCGAGTGATCGTCTTCGGGCAGTCATTGGTGAGATCAGTGACATCTTTGCAGCCCTCGGTGATGTTCGACTCCGGCTCGGAAGCCACCTCAACGAGCTTGAGTTTCTCATGGCCATCAAGGGTCGAACGGGCATCCCGGCTGGCAATTGCAGCTTCGACCTCCCTGCCCTGGCGGTCTGGCTCAAGAGGACGGCGGCGGATCGTCGACTCGCGCTTCAGGAGTGGCTGGGGCCACTGCGGCCCCTCCTTGGTGCCGTGGAGCTTGGCCTCAAACTGCTTCGGCAGGGCGCCTCACCCGCGGGGTATGCCGCACAGAATGGCTCCTTCGAGCTCGGCCTCAGTGGTCAACAGATCCGCCTGATTCGCATTGAGACGCGAGACGCCCGCGAACTCGTCTGCGATGTGAGTTCCAATAAATACGTTGTGGCCGTTCGGTTCCGACAACTCGATCAAGCCCTCAAGCTCCATCCCATTTCAGGCTCGACTGATTTTGAGCTCACCCTCTGCGATTTCTAACCCGCTCTAAGACCGGCAGCGTTGCAGGCAGCAGCGGAAACGGGGTGGGGCCCGAGTCTGTGACCCAGCAGAGTTGCTGACCCTCTCGGGCGCTGGCAGTTGGCAGCAACATGGCCTGGTGGTCGGCACTCCAGCGTGAGACCCAGAAGAAGTGCAGGGTCACATTGGCATGGGCATAAGAGTGCTCGATGGTAAATGCGAAGGCCTGTTCATGGACCCGAAGGCCCAACTCCTCTTCGAGTTCCCGATGGAGCGTCTGTTCGAGCGATTCAGTCGGCTCTTGCTTGCCGCCGGGACACTCCCACCAGCCCGCGTAGACCTTGCCAGGGGGGCGACTCGTCAGCAGCAGGTGCTCACCGGATTCAGACAAGACCAATCCTGCGCAGACAATCAGGTCAGGCCGACCCATGGCGGCTGGCTGACCAGTCCTTTGCAAAGGCGAGGGCCACACGCCCCGAGCGTGACCCCCTTGCGGTGGCCCACTGCAGGGCTGGAAGCCTTGCGGATTCATGACTCGACGGCTCGACCCCATAGACCGAGAGCCAATGAAAGACGATGTCCAGATAGTGGGACTGGCTAAAGCTGTGAAAGGAGACCCAGAGACCGAATCGCTCCGATAACGAAATGCGTTCCTCGATGGTCTCGCCCGGATGGATCTCGCCGTCTGCATCGGTCTTTGCACCTAGGTTGTCTCGCATCGATTCACTCATCAGGTGTCGACGGTTTGAGGTTGCATAGACCAGCAGGTTTTCCGACTGTGCCGAGAGGCCACCATCGAGCACGGTCTTGAGTCCCTTATAGGCGCCGTCACTGGTCTCAAACGAGAGGTCATCACAAAAAACAATGAAGCGTTCGGGGCGTCCGGCAACGCGGTTTGCAATCTCGGGCAGATCGATCATGTCAGCCTTGTCGACCTCAATAAGGCGCAGACCCCGATCACCGAAGCTCGAGAGGCAGGCTCGAACGAGGGACGATTTTCCGGTTCCCCTGGCCCCCGTGAGCAACACATTGTTTGCAGGCCGGCCAAGCACGAATTGCTCTGTGTTTCGAACCACCCGCTCAGCCTGTGACTCAATGTGGCAGAGGTCTCTGAGGTCGATTGCAGCAAGGCGAGGCACGGGCTCAAGGGATGGGAATGATCCAAAGGCGGTGGGCCTGCGACGCCATCGAAAGGCCCACTGACTCGAAAAATCAGGGACCGTGGGAGGGTCCGGGAGCATCGCCTCGAGCCTCTCAAGGACCCTCGAGAGGCGTATCGGCCAGTCTGAGTCAGGAGCGGTAGTCGGCATTGATCGAGATGTAGTCGTGAGAGAGGTCACATGTCCAGACGGTGGCCTGGGTTGAACCTCGGCCAAGATCGATGTCCACCTCAATCTCGTCTGGGGCCATGGCCGCCTGGCCCTGTGCCTCTGTGTAGGACGCCGCGCGCTGCCCCCCCTCGGCCACGAGCGTTCCATTGATCCTCACCGACACCAGGCCCGCATCAAGGCAGGAGACGCCGCTGTAACCAACTGCGGCAAGGATGCGACCGAGGTTGGGATCACTCGCGAAAAAGGCGGTCTTGACGAGCGGGGAATGGGCCACAGCGTATGCGACCTGGCGCGCCTCCGCACTGGTGGCGGCGCTCGAGACCCGTATGGTCATGAACTTGGTGGCACCCTCGCCATCCCGAACGATGGCCTGAGCCAATGCCTCTGAGACCTCGAACCAGGCCTGCTTGAAACGGACCCAGTCCGATGCGACCGAGGCATCAGTTGAGGACAATGCGACACCTGATTGGCCAGTGGCCATCGCCATGTAGGAGTCGTTTGTCGATGTGTCGCCGTCGATTGTGATGGCATTAAATGAGCGGTCTGCAGCCTCTCGCGTGAGTCCTGCCAGACAGGCCTGGCCAATCTCTGCATCCGTGGCCATAAAGCCGAGCATGGTGGCCATATTTGGACGGATCATTCCCGCGCCCTTTGAGATGCCTGTGATCACCACGGCGCCCCCTGCGAGCATGACGCGACGGCTCACTGCCTTTGGCTGAGTGTCTGTGGTCATGATGGTCTGGGCAGCCTCAAACCAGTCGGAGGCGTCCGGTTTTGAAAAGGCCTCCCGAAGGCCCAATTCCATTCGATCCATTGGGAGGTTCTCGAGGATCACCCCTGTTGAGAAAGGCAGAACCTGACTGGGAAGGAAGTTGCCCGCCTCAGCCACGCGCTGGCAGGTCTTGTGGGCGTCGGCAAGGCCCTGACGCCCTGTTCCTGCATTGGCGCAGCCGGTGTTGATCACCAGGGCGCGTATTGCCTGAGCCGAGGCCAGGTGCATGCGGCAGACTTGGACTGGGGCGGCACAGAATGCGTTCTGTGTGAAAACGCCCGCCACAGTGGTGCCAGGGGCAAGGCCGATCAAGAGAAGATCGGTGCGCCCAGCCTTTCGAATTCCTGCACTGACCGCGCAGAGCGAGACCCCAGCCACAGGGAGCAGCGAGGCTCGATCTGGCGGCGGGAGTCTAACCGGCACTAGCCCAACGCCCCGTGACACACCTTGTACTTCTTTCCAGAGCCACAGGGACACGGATCATTTCTGCCCACCTTTGGAAAGTCGCGACGCACTGGCATGGCTGCGGGTTCGGCTGAGACAACGGGCCTGTCTGCATCATCGGGCTGAGGGCCGTCGAAGGCCGCATGGGTGTAGGAGACCTCCCTGGGCACTGGCGGGGCAACGGCCTGTGCGGCCTGCGAGACTTCCTCCTCGGTGGCAACCTGAACAGTCAGCAGGGTCCGAGTGACGTCGTCTCGCACCCGACCCAATAATTCCTCAAAGAGACCGAATGCCTCTCGTTTGTATTCCTGTTTTGGGTCCTTCTGTGCATAGCCCCGCAGGTGGATGCCCTGGCGAAGGTGATCGAGTGCTGCCAGGTGTTCACGCCAGTGACTGTCGACATGTTGCAGTAGGACTGAGCGCTCGAACTCCAGAAAGACACCCGGGGGCAGTCGATCGAGCTTTTCTCGATAAGACCTGTCTGCAGCCGCGCAGACATGACTCACCACGCCCTCGTCGTCGAGTTCGTCCTCGGTCTCGAGCAGGGCCGAGAGTGACACCTCAAGCCGATACTGATCCCTCAATGCCGCCTCCAGGCCAGGCAGATCCCACTGCTCCTCGATGCTCTCGAGCGGAACATGCGCCCTGGCCAGGGCGCTGAGGGCCCCCTGCCGAAGGCCCGTCACAAATCCGCCGAGATCCTCAGATTCCAAGACCTCGTTGCGCTGCGCATAGATGATCTGTCGCTGCTCGTTGGCCACATTGTCGTAATCAAGGAGTTGCTTGCGGATCTCGAAGTTTCGATTCTCGACCTTGCGTTGGGCGCTCTCAATTGAGCGCGACACCATTGCCGCCTCAATTGGCTCACCCCTTGGAACACCGAGCTTGGCCATGATGGATTTCATCCGCTCGCCCGCAAAGATCCTCAGCAGGGGGTCATCCATGGAGAGGTAGAAACGAGAGGAGCCCGGATCCCCCTGGCGGCCAGCACGACCCCGCAACTGGTTGTCAATGCGACGGGACTCGTGTCGCTCGGTGCCGATGATGTGAAGACCACCGGCGGCCAAGACCTGATCGTGGAGGCCTTGCCAATCGGGGCCGTCTGCACGACCACCCAGGACGATGTCTGTTCCTCGGCCTGCCATGTTGGTTGCAATCGTGATCATGCCCGGCCGGCCGGCATTGGCAACAATCTCAGCCTCGCGTTCATGCTGCTTTGCGTTGAGGACCTGATGCGGCAGTCCCCCTTGGGTGAGTTGGGCCGAGATGCGCTCAGAGTTTTCAATTGAGGTTGTGCCCACCAAGACTGGTTGACCTGCAGCGTGACGGGCACGGGTGTCGGCCAGGATTGCCTCAAACTTCTCCTCATCTGAGCGGTAGATCTGATCCTGTCGGTCCTCGCGAATCATGGGGCGATGCGTCGGGACAATGACCGTCTCAAGCCCGTAGATCTGCTGAAACTCGAAGGCCTCTGTGTCAGCCGTTCCTGTCATGCCCGCCAACTTCTCATACATGCGAAAGTAGTTCTGAAAGGTGATCGATGCGAGGGTCTGATTCTCTGGCTCGATGGTCACCTGCTCCTTGGCCTCAACGGCTTGATGCAGGCCGTCAGACCATCTCCGACCGGGCATGAGTCGGCCGGTAAATTCATCGACAATCACGACCTGCCCGCCCTGGACGACATAGTGCTGATCGCGGTGATAGAGGGCATGGGCCCGCAGGGCCGAGAGCAGGTGGTGCAGCAGGGAGATCTGGGCTGCATCGTAGAGGCTCGCCCCATCTGGCACCAGACCCCGCTCGGCCATGAGCTGCTCGGCCTTCTCAAAGCCAGCATCCGAGAGATGCAACTGGCGCGATTTCTCATCGACAAAATAATCACCAGGCCCATCCTCCGCAGGCTGCGCATGGAGAAGCGCCGGCAGTCCATCAAGGAGTTGGTAGAGCTGGGCGCTGTCGTCGGACTGCCCTGAGATGATGAGTGGCGTGCGGGCCTCATCGATGAGGATCGAATCGACCTCGTCTACAACGGAGAAAAACAGACCCCGTTGGGCCCGATTGGCACGGTCTGTGACCATGTTGTCGCGAAGATAGTCAAAGCCGAACTCGTTGTTCGTGCCATAGGTGATGTCAGCCTGATAGGCTGCGCGCTTTTCTTCGGCATTAAGGCCAGACAGGTTGATGCCAGTGGTGAGGCCCAGAAAGTGATAGAGCGTGCCCATCCACTGAGCATCTCGCCGAGCCAGGTACTCATTGACCGTCACCACATGGACACCCTTGCCTGCAAGGGCATTGAGGTAGGTGGGAAGGGTGGCCACAAGGGTCTTGCCCTCCCCCGTTCGCATCTCGGCGATCTTTCCCTCGTGCAAGACCATGCCGCCGACGAGCTGCACATCGAAGTGCCGCATGCCCAAGGACCTGCGGCCCGCCTCCCGGCAGACAGCAAAGGCCTCGACCAGCAGGCTGTCAAGGGACGCACCCTGCGCCACCCGCAGCTTAAATGCCTCGGTCTTCTCCCTTAGGGCCTCATCGGACAACGCCAGAAGGGCTGCCTCCTGAGCATTGATCAGAGACACCCGGGCCTGATATTTCTTGAGCAAACGGTCGTTGCGGCTGCCAAGGACCGAGGCGAGAATTCGACTAAACATAGGGGTGCAAGCGTAGCATGAGGCCATGACGCGACAGCTCATTGACGCCCTTGGCAGCATCCCAGGCTTTGACCGCCTGCAGGAGGCGGCGGCACTGTCTCGGGCGGTTGAGGCCGCCCTCCACGCCATCGGGCATCCGGGTCTGGCAGGACAGGTCTTCTCGGCCCATCGATCCGACCCCAGACAGGGCATTCGGGGGTCTCGACTGGTGGTGGTGGCTCGGCACCAGGCCGCCATCGCAAAGCTCACGCTCGTGGGCGAGCCTCTCTTGGCCCAACTCAGTCTCCAGGGCTTGGGCTTTCAGTCGATTGCCGTGCGAGCGCCAGTGGCCATCACCCAGACCCTGCTCCCGCCCCCACCGCCCAGGCCCCCCGTGCCGCAGGCTGCCAGGGCCCGTCTTCGCGCACAGCTCGCGGGCGCCTCAGAGCTTGCGGGTTCTGCTGGTCAGGCCCAAGACCACTGACGAGACCAAGCCGGTGGGGCATCTGCGAGGTCCTCGAAGGATCGCTCCCGCCAGGCATCGGTCTGGCTGAGCAGGGCCCGCAGCAACTGATTGTTCAAGGCGTGGCCCGACTTAAAGGCCCGATAGGCCGCCATCAGCGGCTGACCCAGGAGGTAGAGGTCTCCAATGGCATCGAGGGCCTTGTGCATGGCGAACTCATTGGGCTGGCGCAGGCCGCCGGGATTTAAAATGCGGTGATCGTCCATCACGATGGCATTGTCTAGGCTGCCGCCAAGGGCCAGGCCACTGGCACGAAGCTGATCCACGTCTCTGGCAAAGCCAAATGTCCTTGCCCTGGCGATCTCCTGGGCAAAGGTATTTTTCTCAAAGTCAACTGAGACCTCCTGCCCTGTCTGATCCACAACGGGATGTCTAAAGTCGATCGTAAAGTCGAGCCGAAAGCCGAAATAAGGCTCAAGACGAGCCCATTTGTCGCCGTCATGCACCTCGACTGGACGCAAGACCTCTAAAAAGCGCTTGGGCTGCGTCTGCTCTTCGACTCCTGATGAACGGATGAGATGAACAAAGGTGGCTGCGCTTCCGTCCATGATGGGAATCTCTGCCGCGTCGACCTCGACGACGAGATTGTCGATGCCCATGCCCGAGAGTGCAGACATCAGGTGCTCAACCGTGGCGATCCGAACCTCGCCAAGGGCAAGGGTCGAGGCCATGCGAGTGTCACCAACCGATGCGGCCCGAGACGCAATCTCGTTGGGTGGGGCTAGGTCAGACCGCCGAAAGACCACCCCATGATCTGCCGGGGCGGGCAGCAGGCCAAGCCGAACCGGCTCTCCGCTGTGGAGGCCGATCCCCTGGACCCTGACTGGTGACTTGAGCGTGCGTTGGCGAAGCATCGAGCCGCCAGCAGACTAGAGTTTTGCGAGGACGGCCTCTGCGCTGCTCACCTCAAACTGGCCTGGGGCCTCGACCGCAAGGTAGGAGACAACGCCATCTTGCACAATCATGGCGTAGCGATTTGAGCGAACACCCATTCCGCGGCCGGTCAGATCGAGGGTGAGGTCAATGGCCTTGGAAAACTCTGCATTTCCGTCGCCGAACATGCGGACTTTCCCCCGGGTACCCAGCTCTCGACCCCAGGAGCCCATCACAAAAGCATCATTGACAGAGACGCACCAGACCTCGTCGACACCCTTGGCCCGAAGGGCTTGGGCATGGGCAACAAATCCTGGAACGTGCTTGGCTGAACAGGTCGGCGTGTAGGCGCCTGGCAGGCCAAAGATGACCAATTTCTTGCCACGAACCAGGTCGGAGACCGGAAAGCCGTTGGGCCCGATGGCGCAGCCTGGCGTCTCTTCTTCGATGAATTCATAGAGGGTGGAATTGGGCAAGGCCTGGCCGGTTTGGATTGGCATGGGGGACTCCGTAAAAGGTCATTAAAGACAACACCCAGACCCGACAGGCAGGTCAGATCTGGGCTTCGAAGGAGACAGTCTAAAACAGGTCGGCGATCAGTCAGCCTGTTTGCGAAGGAATGCTGGGATATCAAAGCGGTCCATCCCACCCTCTTCGAGCGCGATCACACGTGCTGCCGCCTCGCTCTTGGCGGGCTGACGCCAGATCGCCGGCCGATCGTAGTCCTGATAGGCATTGCCCCCGGGCGCGGATTCAGGCTCTCTCCCCTGGTAGACGGGGGCACCGACGGCGTCGTCCGTGCCGGTGCGCTGCACAGGCGCTGCCGAGGTCGACCGAACAAGGCTGGGCCGCCGCCTGCTCGTCCCGAGTCCTGTGGCCACCACGGTGACCCGCATCTCATCGGCCATCTCCTCGTCGTAGACCGTGCCAAAAATGATCGTGGCATCCTCGGCGGCGAAGGTTCGAATCGTCTCCATGGCGATCTTGGTCTCTTTGAGCTTGAGCGAGCTGCTCGCGGTGATGTTGACCAGAATGCCCCGCGCGCCAGAGAGGTCCACCCCTTCGAGCAGTGGGCTGCGCACAGCCTGCTCGGCAGCAATACGGGCCCGATCCGGGCCACAGGCGGTGGCCGTGCCCATCATGGCCTTGCCCTGCTCGCCCATCACGGTTTTGACATCCTCAAAGTCAACATTGACCATGCCCTCGACATTGATGATCTCCGCAATGCCAGCCACGGCGTTATGGAGGACGTCATCTGCAGCAGCAAAGGCCTCGCGCTGCGTCACCTCGTCCCCCAAGACCTCTTCGAGCTTCTCATTGAGAATCACGATCAGCGAGTCGACCTTGTCCTCGAGATCCGAGAGCCCTGCCTCGGCCGCCTTCATTCGGCGTCCCCCCTCAAAGGAGAAGGGCTTGGTGACAACCGCGACCGTCAGGGCGCCGAGCTCCTTGGCCACCTCTGCCACCACCGGCGCGGCACCCGTTCCGGTGCCACCGCCCATGCCAGCGGTGATGAAGACCATGTGTGCACCCCGAAGTGCCTCGGCGATTCGTCCCCGATCCGCCTCTGCTGCCGCCTTTCCAGCCTCTGGCTTGGCACCTGCCCCGAGCCCTGAGGCGCCGAGCTGCAGGGCATGCAGGCCGTCGGCCCTTGCCAATGACTGGGCATCGGTATTTGCACAGATAAATTCAACACCTGCGACCTTGCGGCGAATCATGTGTTGAACCGCGTTTCCACCGGCACCGCCCACCCCAATCACCTTGATGACCGTGCCGAGGCTTTCCGTCTCTAACATTTGAAAACTCATTTCATTTCTCCTTCGAAAGAGGACCTAAAAATTGCCAACAAACCAAGACTTCATCCGTGCCAAGGTGTCCCGGAAGGATCCGGTCTGCCTGTCCACCTGCACGCCACGTCGCCACTGGAACCGAGCCTGCTCAAGCAGTCCCATCGCCGTGGCATAGCGGGGACTGCCCACCACATCCGCAAGGCTTCCCCGATAGCTCGGCTTGGCCACGCGAACCTGTTTCAAAAAGACGTCTTCACCCAACTCAATCATTCCGGGCAACTGAGCACTGCCGCCTGTGAGCACCACGCCGCCCGAGAGGAGTTCCTCAAACCCACTCTCTCGGATCACCTGGGCCACCAGGGAGAACAACTCCTCCACCCTTGGCTCGATGACCGCGGCGAGTGACTGCTGAGAGAGCATTCGAGGCCCCCGATCACCGAGCCCGGGCACCTCGAATCCCGCCGATGGGTCAACCAGGGTCTGCTTTGCGACCCCATGACGACACTTGATCTCCTCGGCATCCCTTGTGGGTGTTCGCAGGGCCATTGCAATGTCGTTGGTGATCTGGTCGCCGGCGATTGGGATCACGGCGGTGTGGCGAATGGCGCCCCCGGCAAAGATGGCAATGTCAGTGGTGCCCCCTCCAATGTCGACCAGGGCCACACCGAGCTCTCGCTCATCCTCTGTGAGAACCGCATGTGAAGACGCCAGGGGCTGGAGAATCAACTCCTCAACCTCCAGCCCACACCGACGAATACATTTGATGATGTTTTGCGCCGCGCTGACTGCGCCCGTCACGATGTGGACACGAACCTCGAGCCGAACACCACTCATGCCCAGTGGCTCTCGGACATCCTCCTGGCCATCGATGATGTACTCCTGTGGCAGGACATGGAGGACCTGCTGGTCTGCAGGAATGCTCACCGCGGTGGCCGTCTCGATGACGCGATCCATGTCCGCCTGGCTCACCTCTTTTTCCTTGATGGCCACCATGCCAGAGGAGTTAAAGCTCCTGATGTGGCTTCCGGCAATGCCCGTCCAGACAGAGGCGATCTTGCAGTCGGCCATCAGCTCGGCCTCCTCTAAGGCCTTTTGGATGGAGGCAACTGTTGCCTCAATGTTGACCACCACCCCCTTCTTGAGGCCATCGCTCTGGGCCTGCCCAAGGCCAATCACCTCAAGCCGCTCCCCCTCTAGCTGGCCCACGATGGCCACAATCTTCGAGGTGCCGATGTCCAGACCGACAAAAAGGTTCTTTGACTCACGTGTCATGGCGCAATCCCTGTTGAAAATGACGCAGACAACTCGCGGCCGGTTGCTCCCCGGGCATTGCCTGGGCAGTGACCCTGTCGGTGGGTCGTGTCTGATAGGCGTAACCGTTGGCATAACGCAGGTCAATGCCGATAGGCAGCCCGACCGAGTCCCGTCCAAGGCCGCCGATGAGCCAGTGATGGCTCTCTAGAAAAAGGCCCAGACGGGTGCGCCAGTCGGTTCCCAGGCTGTCTCGACCAAGCTCGACGGCGATCCCGTTCGAGAGCGTCATCTGCCAAGAAAAATGGGGGGTCAGGGTCACGGACCAGAGGCTCAGGCCCGGGCCCGGGCCCGGGCCCTTTACGCTGGCCGTCATGCTGTCAACGGCAAGGGCTCTTTCCAAGACGCGTGATGCCGATCCAACCGGGCCAGATAAGCTCGGGATCCGACAGCCATAGACCTGGCGGGCATCCTCATGGGCCGCACTCTCCTCTCCCAGAAAGAGTTCGCCCTGCCGATTAAAGAAGCGACCATCTTCCCAGCTGGCCATGGGCTGATGCTCCTCAAGCCGCACGAGGAGTCGATTCGGCCAGATGCGACGAATGCTGACTTGCCGCACCCATGGGTGACTCGCCAACTGGCCCTGGACCATTCCCAAGGGGGCTGTCAGGGTGGTGCCCTGCAACCCGCCAGCAAGGGCAAGCCTGAGGTCCGCCTCCTGAATGTGTCGCAGCGGGGCGCCCACTGCCTGAACCTCCACAGTCCGAAGGGCAAACGCAGGGCGACTGGCCAGCCAGTGCACCGTGCCCGCCAACAGCGCCGCTGCCGACAGCCAAAACAAGAGGCTGCTCAGCCGATGGAGGGCCGTTGGCGCATGCCAGAGGCGTCGGATGCTATCCAAGCTGGGCAGCCCCCACCTTGAGTCGCGCTGTCTTCAGAATGGTCAGCACAAGCTCGTCATAGTCCATGCCCGCAGCCCGGGCGGCCATTGGCACCAAGGAATGGTCTGTCAGGCCAGGAATGGTGTTGATCTCCAAGAGCATCGGCTCGGTGGCGTGTCCATCCCAGAGGAGATCGACTCGCGCCCAACCCTCACAGCCGCAGGCCTCAAAGGCCTCCACGGCCCGAGCCTGAAAATGCGCCAAACGCTGCGGCGAGAGACTTGCGGGACAGTGGTAGCGCGTCTCGTCTCCAAAATACTTGCGCTGGTAGTCGTACTGGCCGCCAGGAGCCTCAATCTCAACGACCGGCAATGCCTGAACCGGTCCGGCCGGGCCGCCGCCCAATAGCCCAATGGTGAACTCGCGTCCTGTCACAAAAGCCTCTGCCATGACCACCTCGTCGTGCTCCAGGGCCAGTCTTACTGCCGCCGAGAGATCTGCCGCGGCAGTGATCTTGGTAAACCCAATAGAGGATCCTTCCCGAACAGGCTTGATCGCCAGGGGAAGACCGAGTCGTGAGACCAGGTCCTGGGCATTCGTTCGCTGGTCCACAAGTTCATAAGGCGGTGTTGGGATGCCCATCGAAGACCAGATTCGTTTGGTGAGGCCCTTGTCCATTGAGATCGCCGAGGCCATCACCCCGGAGCCCGTGTAAGGCAGGCCCATCCATTCCAGGGCCCCCTGGACGGTCCCGTCTTCACCAAAACGTCCATGCAGTGCAATGAAGACCGCCGTGACACCCTGCCTGTGAAGCTCATCGAGGGGCTCGGTGAGGGGGTCCACGCCAATCGCGGGAATGCCCCTTCGAGCCAGGGCCTCGAGGACACCCCTGCCCGTTCGAAGCGAGATGTCTCGCTCAGCCGATCTTCCGCCAAGGAGCACCGCCACCTTTTGAAGGTCGAGGGCCATCAGGTGGCCTCCCCCAGGCGATGCAATCGCGAGGGCAGGCCGCCAATTGAACCGGCTCCCATGGTCACCACGACGTCGTTGTCTCGCACAACCCCGGCGAGAAGGCCGGGCAGGTCGTCAATGGTCTCTGCAAAAATTGGATCAACCCGGCCCAGTTGTCGAATGCTGCGCGTCAGGCTTCGGCCGTCTGCCATCGACAGCGGCTGTTCGCCAGCGCCATAGACCTCTGCCAGCACCAAGACATCAACGGTCGAGAGGACCTTGACGAAGTCTTCGAAGAGGTCTCTGGTGCGGCTGTAACGATGCGGCTGAAAGACCAGGACAAGCCGCCTGCCCGCAAATGCGCCGCGAACCGCCTCGAGGGTGGCACGAATCTCAACAGGGTGATGGCCATAGTCATCGATCAACTCAGCCGTGGCCGACCCAAATCGGGTGCTGCCCCAGCGCTGCAGCCGTCGGTCCACCCCCTTGAACTGCGAGAGCCCGGTCTGAATGGCGGCATCACTCACGCCGAGCTCCGTTGCGACCGCGCAGGCAGCAAGGGCGTTGAGCACATTGTGTTGGCCGGGAAGGTTGAGCCGCACGGAAAGGCCTGGGAGGCCCTCTCGGATGAGGTCAAACTCCATGGCAAACCCCGCGGCCCGGATGCCCTCGGCCCGAACCTCTGCGTCCGGCGAGAGCCCATAGGTCAGCAATGGGCGAGAGACAAGGGGGATGATCTCTCTGACATTGGCATCATCGGCGCAGACAATGGCCTGGCCGTAAAACGGCAGCCTCTGGGTAAATGCAATGAAGGCCTGTTTGAGCTTGACCATATCGTGGTCATAGGTCTCCATGTGGTCTGCATCAATGTTGGTGATCACCGCCATCATCGGCATGAGATTTAAAAACGAGCCATCCGACTCATCGGCCTCGGCCACGAAGGCCTCCCCAAGGCCCAGGCGGGCATTGGCACCAGCGCTGTTGAGTCGACCGCCAATGACAAAGGTGGGGTCGAGTCCACCCTGCCCGAGCAGTGAGGCCACCAGGCTCGTGGTGGTGGTCTTGCCATGGGTGCCGGCAATCGCGATGCCCTGCTTCATTCGCATGAGTTCACTCAGCATCAAGGCCCGGGGCACCACGGGTATTTTCTGTGCACGAGCAGCCTGAACCTCGGGGTTGTCAGACTTGACGGCCGTCGAGATCACCACCACATCTGCACCCTTGATGTTGTCTGCCAGGTGGCCAAGGTGGATGACCGCTCCGAGCGAGGCCAGGCGCTCTGTGGCAGGGTTGTGCTGCAGGTCGGTGCCCTGGACTCGATAGCCCTGGTTGATCAGGACCTCTGCAATTCCAGACATGCCAGAGCCCCCAATGCCCACGAAATGCAAGCACCGGAT
The DNA here is from genome assembly GCA_018401615.1 of Burkholderiaceae bacterium. Classification (GTDB taxonomy): domain Bacteria; phylum Pseudomonadota; class Gammaproteobacteria; order Burkholderiales; family Burkholderiaceae_A; genus Hahnella. The sequence goes on along the minus strand of JAGYKN010000002.1, from coordinate 19,574 downwards.
CTTGTGTTTCATGCTGTTTTCTCCGCCTGAATCAGAGATTCGCAGAGGGCCAGAAACCGTTGCTCAACGTCCACCGGCCGGATGCGCCGCAGGGCATCGGCGGCACCTGCTAGACGATTGCGATCCAATCCGAGCAGCACATTCGAGAGTTCCGCCGCCAGGTTGTCCGACTGCTTGACCATCCAGGCACCCCCAGCGGCCACCACCGCGGCGGCGTTGGCCGTCTGGTGATCATCAATCGCGTGGGGCAAGGGCACATAGATGGCCGGCAGGCCAACGGCGGTCATTTCAGCAACGGTTGATGCCCCCGCACGGCAGACCGCCACATCAGCCCAGGCATAGGCTGATCGCATGTCCTCAATGAACGCAGTGATGTCGGCCACCACGCCACACCCCCGATAGTGACGCTGACCCTCCTCAAAACCAGAGGCGCCAGTCTGATGGCGAACCTCGTAATCCACCCCAGCCGCTGACAGGCTCAGGAGTGCCGCAGGCATGCTCTGATTGAGCGGCCGAGCACCAAGGCTGCCACCAAGCACCAGGACACGCAGGGGGCCGTCTCGCGGGGCAAGACGCTCTGGGCAGGCGGTGAGGCTCAGGAGTTCCGATCGAACTGGATTTCCAATCCATTGACTCTCGGGCGGGGCAAAGCGGGTCTTCTCAAAGCTCACCACAACCGCCTTGGCCCATTTCGAGATCCATCGGTTGGCGGTTCCCATGACGGCGTTTTGCTCATGCACCATCACCGGACGACCCATCAGGCGGGCCGCGATGGCCACTGGAAAACTCACATAGCCACCAAAGACGACGACCAGCCGAGGAGACTCTTGGCGCATCCACGACCAACAGGCCAGCACCGCAAAGACCAGGCCAAACGGCAGTCGAACCCAGGCCAGGGGGCCACGGCCCCGAAGGCCCTGAAAGCTCAGCTCAGACAGACGGATTCCGGCAGCCGAGACGACCCTGGCCTCAAGACCTCGGTTCGATCCGATCCAGCTCAGCTCATGGCCTCGGGCCATGAGTCCCGTGGCCACCGCAAGTGCCGGAAAGACGTGGCCGCCCGTGCCGCCTGCGGCAATCAAGATGCTGCTCGTCATCCTGTTGCCCCCATGCGTTGCCGCGTGCGCTGCCGCTGTCGCTGTCGAATCATTCCACTGGCCTCATGCACCGGCGTGCCGCGAATCCGTGAGCGGTTCTCCATGTCAATGCGCACCAAGAGGCCCATTGCCATGCAGACGGCAAGCATGGAGCTGCCCCCATGGCTGATAAACGGCAGGGTCAGGCCCTTGGTGGGCAGAAGGCCGGTATTGACGCCCGCATGGATAAAGGTCTGAAGCCCAATCCAAACCGCAATTCCCTGGGCCACCAGCCCAGCAAAGAGCCGCTCCTGGGACATCGAAGCCCGCCCAATTTCCATGGCCCGACGGATCAAGTAAGCAAAGGCCAGGAGCACACAGAGCACACCCAAGAACCCAAGCTCTTCGCCGATGACTGCAAAAATAAAATCGGTGTGGGGCAGCGGCAGGTGACCCAGCTTGGCAATGCCTGTTCCGAGTCCCGATCCAAACAGACCACCATGGCCAAACGCAATGAGTGCGCCGCAGAGTTGGTAGCCCGTGGTCTGGACATGATCGGGTGCACAGGGGCTCAGGTACGACAAGAGCCGATCCAGGCGCCAGGGTGTCAGCAGCACCATGGCCGTGAAGAAGCTGGTCATGAGAATCACCAACGGCACGATGACCCGAAGGCTCATGCCACCCAGAAATAGAACCGTTGCCACCGTCGAGGTGATCACGATGGTCGACCCAAGGTCTGGCTGATACAGCAAGAGGAGGATCACCAACACCATCAACCCGCCGATGGGTGCCAGGCCCCTGAGCAGATCAGACTGCATCCGCTCCTGCCGTCTGACCGCATAGGCCGCGGCAAAGATCAGGGCAAAGAGTTTCATCAACTCAGCGGGCTGCAGGGTGATCAGGCCAAATGGGATGGCCCGAACCGCACCGTCTTTGATAAAGGATGGGCCCCCAATGAGCTTTAAGCCCGCCACAATGATCAGCAATAGCATGCCCACCATAAAGGCCACCGCTGAGAATCGCTCCCACTGATCAATTGGAATGGAGAGCAAGATCCAAAAGACGGTCAGTCCAACGAGCAGATGAGCCGGATGACCCCTCATCAGGCGCCAGATGCTCAACTCTTGCTCCGAGCCCGGAAGGGGCAGATTGGCGGAATAGACCATGACCAGGCCCAGCATCAAGAGCCCTATAAAGACACCCATGAGGCCCCAGTCCGGGGCAGAGGGCCTGAGGACCTCGCTGTATCGGCTCAGCATGGCTGACCCACCTGTTGAGCCAGTCCTTGGGCAGCCTGGACAAAGACCTCTGCCCGGTGCTTGTAGTGTTTGAACATGTCAAAACTCGCGCAGGCAGGTGACAATAAAACCGTGGCCCGTCCCCCCCGAACCAAGGCCATCTCGGCGGCCTGACCGTGCGCCCACACAACGGCCTCGGGCAGACTCGGCGCCTCGTGTGGCTCGATGTTGCGAGATCTCAGAGCAGCTGCAAGCGGGGGGCCCTGCCTGCCAATGGTGGCCACCTGACAATTCTTGGCTGCAATCGCAGCCACCAGCCTGGAGAAGTCTTGTCCCTTTCCGTCACCACCCACAATGATGACCAAGGGCCCCTCAAAAGCGGCCAACGCAGCGATGGTGGCATCCACATTCGTGCCCTTGCTGTCGTCAACAAAGTCCACCGCACCCACTGAGACAGCCAACTCGAGCCGGTGAGGCTCACCGCGATACTCGCGAAGGCCCCGCAGCAAGGCGGCAAGATCGCCGGTGACGGTCAGTGCCAGTCCCAGGCTTGCCATGGCGTTGCGCTGATTGTGCGGGCCAGGAATGCGCAGGGCCGCAGCAGGCATGAGCCGCAAGACGGGCTCAGCCAGGGCGGACCGATAGACGATCCACTCCAGCCCCTCATGAAGGATGCCCAGGCCCACTGCCGAGGCCCCAAGAGCAGAGAGCCCGTAAGACATGCGAGAGGCCTTCACATCAGCAAGGTGCGCCTCAACCTCCCCCGCGAGCTTGGTGTCATCTCGGTCCTGCCAGATGGTCTGAATCTGGGTCTGGGTCGCCGGCGGCAGGCCAAAGATTCGCAGCTTTGAGGCTCGGTACTCTGCTGCATCCACATGCCAATCGAGGTGGTCCTCATCGATGTTGAGCAAGACCGATGCCGTCGGCGTGAATCGGCTGGCCAGGGCCAGCTGAAAGCTCGACAGCTCGAGGACCCAGACCTCGGGCATGTGGCCCTGATCCTGCCTGGCCATCAAGGCAGCGAGCAACGAGGGGCCGACATTGCCAGCCACCTGTGCATCGAGTCCGGCGCACCTCAGGAGGTGCGCTGTCATCATGACCGTGGTTGTTTTTCCATTCGTTCCCGTGACGGCCAGGATGTTTGGCCGACTCAATGCAAGTTCGGCATCGACCGATGAGCGTCCCGGGCTCGACACCAGTCGAGTCAGCGCCCAGTCAAAGAGGTCTAATTCTTGAGCCACGCAGACGCCACGTTCATCGGCCGCATCCCGCAACAGGGCAACCGAGTTGATGCGGCCCGGATGGGGTGAGAGTCCTGGTGTTCCAACCACCAAGTCGATGTTGTCGAGCCACTCCGGGCCAAAGGGCATCGGCAGTCCCCACCGACAATCGACAAGAGGCGGCCCTCCCTCTGGGGGCGCCTCTCGACTGTCGATCATGCGCACCGCCATGCCCTGGCGAACGAGCCAGCGAGCAGTTGCCTGACCAGACTCGCCGCCCCCGACCACCAGCGCTTGGCGACCAGCCCAATCGTGTCCGGCCTGCCAATCCCACCTGGGTGGCCTGGTCTGAGTCACATCGCTGATGTCGGTGATGTCGCTCACAGGCTCATCTGATCTTGAGTGTGGCCAGGCCGGCCAGGACCAGCATCATGGTGATGATCCAGAACCGGACCACAACCTGTGTTTCTTTCCACCCGGACTCTTCAAAGTGGTGGTGCAGCGGCGCCATTCGAAGGATCCGCCTGCCCTGGCCGAATCGTCGCTTGGTGTATTTGAAGTAACCGACCTGGAGCATCACCGAGAGGGTCTCTGCCACGAAGACACCCCCCATCACAAAGAACACGATCTCCTGACGCACCACAATGGCCACGGCCCCAAGCGCACCCCCCAGAGCCAAGGCCCCGACATCGCCCATGAAGACGGTCGCTGGGTAAGCGTTAAACCAGAGAAAGGCCAGCCCCGCCCCCACAAGCGCCGCGCAGAAGACTGTCAGCTCACCTGCGCCCGGTATGAAGGGAAGCAACAGGTATTTTGAAAAGACGGCATTGCCCGCCACGTAGGCGAAGATTCCAAGTGCGGCGGCAATGAGAACCGTCGGCATGATGGCCAGGCCATCCAAGCCATCGGTGAGGTTCACGGCATTGCTGCTGCCCACAATGACAAAGTAAGACAGCACCACGAAACCCCAGACCCCAAGGGGGTAGGCCACGCTCTTGAAGAATGGGACGATCAAATCTGCCTGGGGTGGCAGCACGAGGGTTGTCCCATTCTGAATCCAGGTCATGAAGAGTTCCCAGGCCTGCGCATTGGAGTTGGCAGAGACTGAAAACGCCAGGACAAAGGCGGCGAGCAGGCCAATGACCGACTGCCAGAGGTATTTCCATCTTCCAGGAAGTCCCTTTGGATCTTGATAGACCACCTTTCGATAATCATCCACCCACCCCACCGCGCCAAGCCCGAGGGTGATCAAGAGAACCACCCAGATGAAACGATTGCTCAGATCAGACCAGAGCAGGGTGGTCACGCCGATCGACAACAAAATGAGGGCCCCGCCCATTGTCGGGGTGCCGGCCTTGATCAGATGGGTCTGGGGACCATCCTGTCGAACAGCCTGCCCGATCCTTAGGTCGGTGAGCCTTCTGATGACCCAGGGGCCCATGAGCAGGCCGATGGCCAGGGCCGTTAAGGTGGCCATCACCGCACGCAGGGTGATGTAGCCAAAGACGCCCAGGCCACGAATCATCGGCTCAAGCAGGTCAATGAGAAAGAGCAGCATCGCAGGCGTCCTTGGTTGTGAGGGGTTCGATCAGCCGCTCCATGCGCATGAAGCGAGAGCCCTTTAGCCACAGCGTGGGACGGTGTCCCTTTGATTGTTCGGTGCGCAGCCAATCTTGGATCGATGCGCTCCAGGCCTCAAAGCCATCCTCGCAGAGAGGGATGCCGGCCCGCTGCCCCGCAGATCTCATCGCATCTCCAAGCAGAAAGAGCTGATTGAGTCCGAGCTCGGCCGCGTATCGCAAGACCTCGTCGTGAAAGGCTGGGCCCTGCTCACCCACCTCGCCCATGTCTCCGAGTGCCATGGCAACCGGGCCTGCCGTTGCCGAGAGGGCCAGCATGGCCGCCCGAACCGAGTCCGGATTCGCGTTGTAGCTGTCATCGATCAGCTGGCCACCATCGGGCAGGGGCATCACACGGCCTCGGCCGGCGACAACCTCAAAGGCAGCCAGCCCATCGGTGACCTCCGAGTCCCGCAGGCCCAGTGCGACGCCCACGGCTGCGGCAGCCGCTGCGTTGCGGGCAAGGTGCTCGCCGAATCCGGCGAGGCGAATGCCATGAAGCGTCTGGCAGTCACCATCGCCGGAGCGGCGCTCAAGTGAGAGGCTCACCGGGGCCAGGTCGGTTGGATGGGCCAAGACCTCGGCAACAACCGAGGGCTCTTGTGCGGCGCAGGCGTCTGTGGCCAGTCCGAAGCGACATGCCGAGCGGCCAGCGGCCTGAGATGCCCAGATCGATTCGTGCAAGGGATCGCGTGGGTAGATCACCACGCCCTGCCCCCCGAGAGACTCAAAGACCGAGCCATTCTCGTGTGCACAGGCCTGCACGGTGCCCATGAACTCCTGGTGCTCGCGCTGCGCATTGGTCACGACGGCCAGATCGGGCTTGGCCATCAGGGCCAAGGACAAGACCTCGCCAGGATGGTTCATGCCAATCTCCATGACGGCCAGCCTGTGTCGACTGCGCAGGCCAAGCAGGCTCAAGGGAAGCCCGATCTGATTGTTGAGGTTTCCAGGTGTGGCCCACTGGGAGCGACGACCCACCGCTGCCCGCATGATTGAGGCGATCATCTCCTTGACGGTTGTCTTTCCGTTTGAGCCCGTCACGGCAACCAGACGTCCTGGCCAATCTGCCCGCCAGGCGGCCGCCAGTGCACCAAGGGCTGCGATGGTGTCGGGCACCATCAGGAGCGGCAGACCCATCGACTGATCTGTCGGCTGGTCTGTCCCATGGCGGCAGACCAAGGCGGCCACGGCACCCTGGTTGGCAGCCTCGGGCAGGAAATCATGGCCGTCAAAGCGCTCCCCCAAGATGGCTGCAAAGAGGGATCCGGCCGGGCACCGACGGCTGTCAATGGAGACACCCATGACGACCTGTGTTGGGTCTGTTGGTGGGGTGAGCCAGCGCGCACCGGATAGGCCCGCTCGATCCAGGATTGGCAGAAGGTCGCGCAGTGTCCATGGCGCCCTCCAGGCGCGACGGGCTGCGCCGGCGATAAGAGACTCATCAAAGGGCAGGCACTGGTCCCCAAGGAGTTGGGTCTTCTCGTGTCCCTTGCCACACAACACAACGACGTCTTGGGCCCGAGCAGACTCGATGGCCATGTGGATGGCCTCGTGTCGATCTTCCTGGATGCGAATGCGGTGCTGCTGGTCTGGGGCAATCCCAGACCGAATGTCCTCGATGATGGTTGCCGTCGACTCGGACCGTGAGTTGTCGGCGGTCAGAATCACAAGGTCCGCTGCCTCAGCCGCTGATCGCCCCATCAATGGGCGCTTTGAGCGATCACGATCCCCGCCACAGCCAAAGACAACGACGAGCCGGCCAGCCCGAGACTGGGCCACGGGGCGCAGCGCAGACAAGACCATCGAGAGTGCATCGGGGGTGTGGGCGTAGTCGATCAGCACCATGGGCCTTGGCTGATCGTCTTCAGACCGAACCTGCTCAAGCCTGCCCTGCGGAAGGTCAAGCCCCGAGAGGACCAAGACGGCCTCTTGCAGGGAGATCCCAAGTTCAAGCAGGAGGCCCCCGATCAGGCCAGCATTTTCAAGATTGTGGTGGCCCCAGGTTGGCAGGATAAAACCCACCTCGGTCTTGCCGATCCGCCAGCGGCAGTGCTGGCCTGCCTGCGTGATGGCCTCACAGACGATTCGTTGTGGGGCCTGCGATGACTCGGTGGTGCCCACCCAGATCGGCTTGGGCGAGGCGTCGACGGCCCTGGCAAGGATCTGGCTGGACTGGTCTTGGGCCAATCGCAGGCGCTCCATGGCCACCACCACCTGCACACCAAAACATGCTGGCAAAAGGGCCTTGGCACTTGCATAGGCCGGCATGGTGCCATGGACATCCAGGTGTTCATGGCTCAGATTGGTGATCCCCGCGGCCACCAGACGACAACCCTCAAGGCGCCCCTGCTCAAGGCCAATCGAGCTTGCCTCGAGAAAGACCCATTGAACCCCTTGGTCTCTGAGCCTTGCGAGCACCTCGTGGAGTTCGACTGGATCGAGCGAGGTCAGGCCAGGGCCCTGCAGGCCGTGTCGGTCCACTGGCAGAGTGGGGTCAGCCGCCCCTTTAAATGAAAAGACGCCCAGGGTGCCGATGCTCGCCGTGCGCCGGCCCAGCCGAGCCAGGCCCTCAGCCAGTCCATGGACAACGGATGATTTTCCATTCGTCCCCGTGATCCCCACCACCTCAAGCGCCATGGAGGGCTCGCCATGAAAGCCCGAGGCGATCCAGCCGCTGCGCCTGGCCAACCCCTCGACGCTCTCCATGTCTGGCGACCACTCAGGCTGCGGTTGACGCTCGAACCAATCTGCAACGGATGCGGCATTTTCTGCGTCAAAGACAAGGCCCCTGGGCTGGCGAGTCTTGGCCGCAGACAGCAGGGCCGACAGGTCGTGATGCCGACCCGGCCGCAACACGAACCAATCAAGTGGGGTGAGCATCTGCGTGCTCGACAAGAGCCTGCCCCCAGGGGCCTGCTGCCGAAGGCGCCGCCCCAGTGCGAGGGCCTCTCGGTCTTGTGGCCTGGCCGTCATCGGGCTCCCTCGGCCACACGCATCAAATCTGGAAGGATTCGAATGGAAGGATCAGGCGACATCTGCATGCGTCGAAGACTGGCGGCAGCAATTTCTGCAAAGATGGGTGCGGCCACCTCGCCACCAAAGTAGCCGCCCACCGTGGGCTCATCGACCATCACGGCAATCACAAATCGAGGCGCCTCAACGGGAACAAAACCCGCAAACGAGGCGATGTAGCGGTCTTTTGCATATCCACCGCGCTCTGGCTTGTGGGCTGTTCCGGTCTTACCAGCCACCCGAAAACCTTGGATCCGTGAGAGCGGGGCGGTGCCCTCTGCACCGGTGGCACGCTCCAACATGGCACGCATCTGGGCAACGGTCTGGACCGAGAAGACCGGGTCGCCGACCACCGGATCGACCACCGGCGTGATGCTCAGGGGTGCGAGATCGCCCTCCCGCGCAAAGACCGTGTAGGCCCTGGCGAGTTGGAGCAGTGAGACCGAGATGCCGTGTCCGTAAGACAGCGCAGCCTGGTCAATGGCCACCCATGATTGCCACGGCCGAAGACGCCCAGAGATCGTTCCCGGCAGTTCAATGGAGACTGGGCTGCCAAAGCCCGAGAGTCGGTAACGCTCATAGAGATTCTGGGCTGGAATCCGCAGGGCAATCTGCGCTGTGCCAATGTTGCTCGATTTCTCCAGGATCTCACTCACAGTAAGGGGGCCGAGCCTTTTCGTGTCACGGATGGTGTGCCCGCTGATGGTCAAGGTTCCAGATGCCGTCTGAAAGACAGTGGTGGGTCGGACCAGCCCGGTGTCGAGTGCCGTGGCAATTGCAAATGGCTTGAGGGTGGATCCTGGCTCGAAGCCATCTGTCACCGAACGATTGCGGACATTCGCGGGGTCGAGCCTCTGACGTTGATTCGGATTGAAGGATGGCGCATTGGCCATCGCCAGGAGTTCGCCTGTCCGAGGGTCGAGCACCACAGCCGCTGCTGCCTTTGCGCGGTGCTTGATCATTGCCTCCTGAACAGCACGATGGGCAATCGATTGAATCCCGGCATCAAGGGAGAGCCGCACGTCTTTTCCGGGCGCTGCCGCGGTGAACTGTCGCTGTCCAACCACCTGGTTGCGCCGATCCACCAGCACCCGCTCGACACCAGCCCGACCGCGGAGCAGGCCATCGAAGGCCCGCTCGACACCCTCTTGGCCCAGGTCTGCTGAGTCCGTAAACCCGATGAGGTTGGCAAAGCTGTCTGCGTGGGGATAGTGGCGGCGAAACTCCTGCTCCAGATCGAGGCCAGGCAGGCGCAATTGACGGATGCGATCGGCCTGCTCAAGGTCGATGCCGGCGGCCAGGTAAAAATACTTCTTGTTGGCCTCAAGCCTTTTTAAAAGTGCGGGCTCCGAGAGGCCAAGAATCTTCGCCAGCTCGGGCATGCGGGGATGCTTGGGTTTGAACTGGGCCCGAATCACGCCCAGGCGATACTCAGGAATGCTCACAGCAAGAGCCTGACCATGTCGATCCAGCAGGCGACCCCTTGCTGCTGGAATGTCTCGCACACGCTCGTAGCGGTTCTCCGCGCGCTTTTGCCATTCCTCAACATTCACGTGCTGCAAGACAAAGGCCTTGATCAGGACCGCCAGCAGCCCGGCCATGAGCGCAAAAAAGACCAAGCGGCTTCTTGACGCCGTCGCCCGCCACGTCAGAATCGAATTGGGCTTGGCGTTCAACGACGTGCCTCAGGCCGAAAATCCCGGGTGTCAGCCGGACGAATCGGAACCATCCCGAGCTGGTCTCGAACCACGCCATCAATTCGCGTGGTCACGCCCAGGGCGGCCCGCTGGACGGCGAGATTCTCAATGTCGGACTGCAGCTGCTGGGAGAGTCTCTCGAGGCGCTCCATCTGCGAGTAGATGCGTCGCTCCTGGTAGCGGGAGTGCACAAGCGACAGGGCAGAGACCACCAAGGCAAGGCCAAGTAAGAGAATTCGAGCGCTCACCTCTGCGTGGCCTCCAAGACGCGAAGGACGGCGCTTCTTGCCCTTGGGTTGGTTCGTGCTTCGGCTGCCGAGGCGCGCGCTCTCGAGATCTCTCTGAGGGGGGGCGGCAATGTCGATGCATCGGGTTTGAGCATGGCAAAGCGGGCCCTGGTCATTCTTGCGTGCCGCTCAATCGGGGGCAGACGGCTTGACTGCTTGACCCTGCGGTCCTCTAGGGAGTGAAAGCTGATGATCGCGAGGCGGCCACCCGGGCGAAGGATGGTTGGCGCGCACGCAAGGAGCGCCTCAAGCTCATCGAGTTCCCGGTTAAGGTGAATCCGTAGAGCCTGAAAGGTGCGAGTGGCCGGATGGTGACCGGGCGATATGCGAGCGCCCTTTTTCGCATAGACCCTGGCCACCACCTGAGCGAGTTCACCCGTTCGAAGAAGGGGCTCGGCCTCGCCCCTTGCTGCAGCCTTGCAGCGAGACACAATCGCCCGCGCAATCTGGCCAGAATACCGTTCGTCGCCATGGTCTTTGAGCACTCCCTCTAGTTCGTCAACATCAACATCTGAGAGCCACTGCGCGGCCGAGGGGCCATCCGCAGGATCCATCCGCATATCAAGTGGGCCGTCCCGTGTGAAACTGAAACCACGCTGTGCCTCATCGAGTTGAGGTGACGAGACACCGAGGTCAGCAAGCAGCCCATCGAGTTGCGCGATGCCAAGACTGGCCAGACGTTGTTCGAGGGTGGAGAAGGTGGCATGAAGGATCTCGAAGCGAGGGTCTTGGATTGCCTGGCCCGCAGCGACTGCATCGGGGTCTCGATCAAATGCCACGAGGCGCCCTGCAGGCCCGAGCCTTGCGAGCAGCCCACGGCTGTGCCCTCCTCGTCCGAAGGTGAGGTCTGCATAGACGCCGTCTGGCTTGACGGCGAGTCCTTCGAGGGACTCCTCGAGCAAGACAGGCTGATGGGCAGCCGTTGGCGTCATGGCCTGGACCAATCACACCGCCCCCCGAAACTTACGGGATCGAACGGCCTCCTTGTGGGCCGTCAGGCGTGCGGCATCCCAGATTTCAAAATGTGGGCCCACGCCGAGCAACATCACCTCTCGACTGATGCCGGCCCCTTCTCTTAGAACGGGGTTGATGAGGACACGGCCGGCCCCATCAATCTCAGGGCGATCACTCAAGCCCATCCAGAATCGCCGGCGCTCCTCATCAGACTCGTTGTCAGTGAGGCCGCCGACCCGCTCAGCCCAGAGGCTTGGGGCCATGAGCAGCAGGCAGCCGTTGTCACTCTCTAAGAGCACCAATTCACCGCCAGCATCTGAGAGCAAAGCCTCCCGATACCGAGTGGGGACGGTCATGCGCCCCTTGGCGTCAAGACTCAACGCAGTGATTCCAACGAACTGCTGGCTCAAAAAACCCCCTGGTTTGGCGTGACGCACACGAGAAAGGGAAGCATCCCCACAAATATGCACTTTTTCACACGATTTCCCACTTTAGGGAAAAGGTCAAACCGGGTCAAGCCAGTAATTGGAAAGGGATTAAAAAAGGAAGCGGGCCTGTAGGCCGGATTCTGTTACGGAGGGGGCCTCTCGACCCCCCCTATGGCGACCATCCATCTAGGCCCCCCATTACTAGGGGGCTCAAGCCACCGACCCGCGCACGTGAGGCGGAACACCCTTTCGGGGCCCGAAGGCCCGTCGTGCGCCTACTTGGTGTTGCTCCGGGTGGAGGTTACCGCGTTTCACATCCTCGCCGTTTCCAGCGAATGCTCGTCTCTGTGGCCCTATTCCTCGCCTTGGGTGGGCTCTCACCCACTTGCTGCGTACGGCCGTTAGCCGTCACCCTTTCCTGCGGAGTCCGGACCTTCCTCTCCTGGCATGCCAGCAGCGGTCGCCCAGCCCACTTCCCACCCGAATGATAACGATTCAATCCTGGGCAGCAACGGGCCCCTCGAGAGTCCATTCAATTGTCTCGCCAGCCAAAAGGGGCACCACCTCCTCTGACCCAAATCGACAGGCCTGCGGCACGCGCTGGGGTCTTCGGCGCAACAAGACCTTGCTGCGAGCGCGGGGCAGACCATAGAAGTCGGCGCCATGGTGACTGGCAAAGGCCTCTAAGCGATGCAAGGCCCCTTGCTGATCGAAGACTTGGGCATACAACTCCAGGGCGGTTAGGGCAGAAAAGCAGCCCGCACAGCCACAGTCGGCCTCCTTAAGATGCCGCGGATGCGGCGCGGTGTCGGTGCCGAGGAAAAACCGGGGGCTGCCTCCCGTGGCGGCCTTGATGAGGGCCAGTCGGTGGTGCTCGCGCTTGAGCACGGGCAGACAATAGAAGTGGGGGCGAAGGCCACCCTGAAACATTCGGTTCCGATTAAAGAGAAGGTGTTGGGGCGTGATCGTGGCGCAGATGGGCCCGTCTGCCTGGGCGACATAACTTGCCGCCTCTTCGGTGGTGATGTGCTCAAAGACCAGCCTGAGTGCGGGAAAGTCTTGGCGCAGTGGCTGCAGCACCCTGCTGATAAAAAGGGCCTCCCGATCGAAGATGTCATCGTGGGGGCCCGTGACCTCCCCGTGCAGGCACAGCACAACGCCCTGGCGCTCCATCTCTGCAAGGGCTGCACGACAGTTGCGCAGATCCGTCACGCCAGAGTCTGAATTGGTGGTGGCACCAGCCGGATAGAGCTTAAAGGCCAACACACAGCCGCTTCGTTTTGCATCCCGCACCATCTCTGCAGATGTGCGATCGGTGAGGTAGAGCGTCATCCAAGGCTCAAAGGTGCTGTCTGACGGAAGGCTCGAGAGGATTCGCGCCCGGTAGGCGAGGGCCTGATCAGCGCTGGTCACGGGGGGCTTGAGGTTTGGCATCACCAGCGCTCGTCCAAACTGCCTTGCGGTGGCGGTCACCACATCGGCAAGCACATCACCATCCCGAAAATGGACGTGCCAATCATCCGGGCGATCCAAGACAAGGGAACGATCCGAGCCAAGGGAACGATCCGAACCAAGGGAACAATCCGAGCCAAGGTCGTCGACGGTCTGGGCCATCTCTCTAGACCACTCCAAGGGGTGAGGGGCAGTGCTGGGCCGTCATACGATTAGGATCGCGCGGTAGTCGTTGACATTGGTGAGGGTTGGTCCGGTGGTCACAACCTGCCCAAGGGGCTCAAAGACCGCGAGCGAATCGTTGCGATCAAGCGCCTGTCGAGCCGATACGCCCTTTGCGGCTGCATCGGCGAGGGTTCGAGGGGACAGCAAGACGCCTGCATGGGGGCTCGAGCCATCAATGCCATCGGTGTCCGCGGCAACACCATAGACGGCATGCGCCACACCGAGGCTCTCGAGCGCAAGGGCCATGGCCAGCAGGTACTCAGCGCAGCGGCCGCCACGGCCCTCCCCACGAACCGTGACCGTGCACTCTCCGCCAGAGATCAAGACCACAGGCATTCGCACCAGCGCATCCCGACCCTCAGCGATTTCTCGAACCCAAGAGGCAAGGCCTTGGGCAACATCGCGGGCCTCTCCAGTGACAGAGTCGCCCAGCAAGACCGGGGTGACACCGGCCGACCGAAAGACCTCTGCGGCGGCCTGCAGGCTCTGGCGAGCAGTGGCGATCAAGGCAGTCTTCACATGGGCAAGTCTAGGGTCACCTGGCTTTGGCGTCTCAGGCGCCTGCCCGCCAAGACCCGCCTCCAGGTGGGCTGCAATCGATGGGGGGGCTGTGACACCCCATCTGACCAGAATGTCAACGGCATCCTGATAGGTTGACGGGTCCGCCGAGCACGGGCCCGAGGCGATTGCGGAGGGATCGTCGCCCACCACGTCCGAGATCACCAAGGCCCAGACCGGGGCGCGCGAGGCCAGGGCCAGACGGCCACCTTGTATCCGAGAGAGATGCTTGCGAACAACGTTCATCTCCGTGATGGGGGCCCCGCTTCGAAGGAGGTCCTGAGTGAGTTGCTTGAGATCGGCCATCGAGATGCCCATCGCAGGCAGGGAGAGCAGGCTCGAACCACCCCCCGACACCAGGGCGATCAGGGTGTCGTCTGGGCCCAATGCCATGACGCGCTCGAGAATCTCCTCGCTTGCTGCCTCGCCGGCCTGATCTGGAACGGGGTGCCCAGCCTCCACACATCGAATCCGCTTGAGCGGCAATCCGTGTGCATAACGAGTGATCCGATCCTCGAGCGGCGAGGAGGACGGCCATGCCGCCTCGACCGCAGCTGCCATGGAGGCCGCTGCCTTGCCCGCCCCCACCACCAGGGTCCTTCCCCTGGGGGGTCTGGGCAGATGACCAGCGACGATCTGCAGGGGGTCTGCTGCTGCCACAGCCGCCACGTAGCTCTGCCGAAGCAGCCCCAACCAATCGCCCGCGCCCGTCATGCCTGAGAGACCCGATCGGCAATGGCCTGACCGACGGTGGCGGTGTCGGCCACCCCGCCAAGATCGGGCGTCTTCGGACCGCTTCGCAAGACATCTTCAATGGCGCGCAGGATGGCGTCGTGGGCATCGGCATGCCCGAGAAATTCCAGCATCATGGCGCCAGACCAGATCTGGCCGATCGGGTTCGCAATGCCTTGACCGCAGATATCCGGCGCGGAGCCATGGACTGGCTCAAAAAGAGATGGGAACGCGCGCTCTGGATTGAGATTTCCAGACGGCGCAATGCCGATGGTGCCCGCGCAGGCAGGCCCAAGATCAGACAGGATGTCCCCAAAGAGGTTGCTCGCAACCACGACATCAAACCAGTCGGGATGCAGCACGAAGTGTGCTGAGAGAATATCGATGTGATATTTGTCCAACCTGATGTCAGCAAAACGCTTGGCCATCTCCTCGACCCGGCTGTCCCAATAGGGCATCGTGATCGCAATGCCATTGGATTTCGTGGCAGCGGTGAGGTGTTTTTTGGGGCGCCGCTGGGCAAGTTCGAATGCAAACTTTAGGATCCGATCGGTTCCAAAGCGACTGAAAACAGACTCCTGCACCACCACCTCGCGGTCAGTTCCCGCAAACATGGTTCCGCCCACCGCAGAGTACTCGCCCTCGGTGTTCTCGCGGACCACGTAAAAATCAATGTCTCCTGGCACCCGGCCCGCCAGGGGGCATCTCACGCCAGGCATCAGCCTCACCGGTCGAAGGTTCACGTATTGGTCGAACTCCCGACGAAACTTGATCAGGGAGCCCCAGAGCGAGATGTGATCCGGCACCGCTGCTGGCCAGCCCACTGCACCAAAAAAAATCGCATCGTGTCCGCCAATCTGTTCCTTCCAGTTGGCGGGCATCATCTCGCCGTGTGCGAGGTAGTGGTCGCAGCAGGCAAAGTCGAAGTGGTCGATCTTGAGCGAAATGTTAAAGCGACGAGCTGCCGCCTCGATCACCCGCAGCCCCTGCGGCATCACCTCCTTGCCGATCCCGTCTCCGGGAAGGACCGCAATCTGATGTGGCATCTAAAGCTCCCTGTGGCATCTAAAGCTCTCTCGAGGCAATCTAAAATTGTAGCCTGCCCGGGCTCGGCGCTTCCCCGGCTCTGCCCGCTAGTGGGCCAGGATCTTGCTCAGAAAGTCGATGGCCCTGGGGTGCCTGGGCGACTGAAAAAATTGTTCGGGAGGGGCCTCTTCAACGATGCTCCCGACATCCATGAAGACCACCCGATCCGCGACCTCTCGGGCAAAACCCATCTCATGGGTCACACAGATCATGGTCGAGCCCTGCTTGGCAAGCTCCACCATGACATCGAGCACCTCCTTGACCATTTCTGGGTCAAGCGCACTGGTGGGCTCATCAAACAAGAGCACGTCGGGCTTCATGCAGAGTGCCCTCGCGATCGCCACACGCTGCTGCTGTCCACCAGAGAGCTGGCCCGGGTATTTCTGCGCCTGCTCGGCGATCTTGACGCGCTCCAACTGAACCATGGCCTCGCGTTTGGCCTCATCCTCTGCCACGCCCCTCACCTTGATGGGCGCAAGGGTCAGGTTCTCGAGGACCGAAATGTGCGGGAACAGGTTGAAACTCTGAAAGACCATGCCCACGCGGGCCCGCACCTGGTTGATCGACTTTAAGTCGGTGGTCAGCTCGGTTCCCCCCACTGTGATGCGGCCCTTCTGATAGGGTTCGAGCGCATTGACACAACGAATGAGCGTCGACTTGCCACTACCGGAGGGCCCACAGACCACGATCCGCTCGCCGTTCTGAACTTGCAGGTTGACATCGTTTAAGACCTGAAAGCTGCCGAACCACTTGGAGACGCTTTCGAACTCAATCATGGCCATGGTGCATTGACTCCCTTAATGTCGAGCGGCAGCAAAATCACGCTCCAACCCACTGGCATATCGGCTCATGGCACTGCAAAAGACCCAGTAAATCAGGGCAACAAAAATAAATCCTTCGATGTAGAAGGCGCGCCACTCCGGGTCGCCAAGGGCAAGGCGCAGGCCGCCAAAGAGCTCGTACATGCTCACAATGGTGACCAGCGAGGTGTCCTTGAAAATGGCAATGAAGCTGTTGACCAGGGGCGGCACCACCACTCGGAAGGCCTGCGGCAAGACAATGCGGGTTTGAATCAGCCAATAGCCCATGCCCAGGGCCTTGGCCGCCTCAATCTGGCCCTTGGGCACACTGTTGATGCCCCCACGAATCACCTCGGCCTGATAGGCCGCACTAAAAATAATGAGGCCAGCAGCCACCCGCAACAGGACGTCTGGATTGGTCCCGCTCGGCATGAACAAGGGGAACATGAAGCTCGCCATGAAGAGCACGGTGATCAGGGGCACACCACGAATGATCTCGATAAAGCTCGTGCAGACCGCCCGAATGAATGGGAGGTCGGAGGTTCTGCCCAGGGCCAGCAACACCGCCAATGGGAGCGAGAGAATGTTGCCAAGAATGGCCAGCAAGAGGGTCAGGGCCAGCCCCCCCAGGCGCTCGGTCGGCACATGGCTCAGGCCTGCGAACCCACCAACCATCAGGGCCACCGAGCCCACCAGCACGAGGGCTGCCGCGATGAAGGTCGAGGGCCGCCAGAGTTGCCGCTGGCAGATGGCAATGCAGGCGGCCACCATCAGCAGGCTGGCCACCACCGGTCGCCAGGCCTCTTCAAAGGGGTACCGGCCAAAAATAATGAGCTTCCATTTCTCGCCCACCACGCCCCAGCAGGCGCCCTGGCCACGAGCCTCCCGGCAGGCATTGAGGTCCACTGCGAAGACGGCGTTGAAAAGCCCCCACGGCAGCAGCACGCTGGCCATCCAGACAAACAGCACCAGGAGGCTCAGGGTGATGGCGGTGTTGAGCTTGCCTTTGAGGAGTGCCTTGACGGTCTCGGACACCTCAACGCTCCTTGAGCCGCGCGGCCCGCTCAAACCGATTCATGAGCATCGAAGTCAGCAAAGACAGGCTGAGGTAGACCGCCATGACGATGGAGATCGCCTCCACCGCCCTGCCCGACTGGTTCAGGGTGGTGGTGGCGATGCTCACGAGGTCTGGATACCCGATGGCAATGGCCAGACTGCTGTTCTTGGTGAGGTTGAGGTACTGATTTGTGGTGGGCGGAATGATGACCCGCAAGGCCTGCGGCAGCACCACCAACTTCAATTGCTGCCACCGGGTAAAGCCCAGGGCGGCGGCGGCCTCGGTCTGACCCTTGGGCACGGCCAGAATGCCAGCTCGGATGATCTCGGCAATGAAGGCGCTGGTGTAGATCGACAGGCCCAGCAGCAGGGCAATGAACTCCGGCGAGAGGGCCGCGCCCCCCACCAGACCGAAGGCGCCCATCTCCGGATACTCGAGTGCTGGGAAGGCTCCTGCCAGAAACCATGGAAACTGCAGGCCGTTCTTGCTCAAAAACACATGGGGCAGCAATTGAGCGGGCGCCTCTGTGTCGGGCAGTGCCGCGGCCAGCGTGAGGTACCAGAAGATCAGTTGCAGCAGCAGGGGCACGTTGCGAATGAACTCAACAAACTGCCGGCAGAGCAAGACCAGCAAAGGATTGGGCGACAGACTGCCAACGGCCACCATCAGGCCCAGGAGGCTCGCCAGCACAATTCCAACCACCGCCACGCGAAGCGTGTTGATGAGCCCCACCACAAAGGCCCGCACATAACTGCTGTCGGCATCGTATTGAATGGCCTGCTCAGCAATGTCAAAGCCCGCTGGGCCCAGCAAAAAGTCGTAGCCAAAATCGATGCCCCGTTGGGCAAGGTTGGCATTGAGATTGCCCACCAGAATCCACAGGCCCACCGCAAGCAGGGCAAACAGCAGGGCCTGCCAGACCATGGCTCGAAGGCCAGGCTGGTTCAACACAGGAAACTCCGCGGGCCGCCCCTCAAGGCCTGAACTCAGGCGACCAAGGGGCTTGGCCCGTGCATCAGCTAGCGAATGGGTGGAGCGTACTGCAGGCCGCCGTTGGTCCAGAGGGCATTCTGGCCACGGTCAAGCTTGAGTGGCGTCTTCTTGCCCACGTGGCGCTCAAAGACCTCACCATAGTTGCCGACCTGCTTGATCACCCGGTAGCCCCACTGGGCGTCGTTGCCAATCGACTTTCCAAAGTCGTTGTTGCCCTGACCCAGCAGACGCTGAATCTCCGGGTTGGTGTCCGACCGCATCTGATCCACATTGGCAGAGGTGACACCAAGTTCCTCGGCCGTGATCATTGCGAAGTGAACCCAGGTCACGAGCTTGGACCAGGCCTCATCGCCCTGACGGGTCACGGGGCCCAGAGGCTCCTTGCTGATGATCTCGGGAAGGATGATGTGGTCATCGGGCTGCTTGGTGTCGTTGGCACGAATGGCGGCAAGTTGGGAGGCATCCGATGTGAAGACCTTGCAGCGGCCTTCGTTGTAGTTGGCAATGACAATCTTGAGGTCCTCCGCCACCACAGGCTTGTAGGTCATTTTATTCATGCGGAAATAGTCGGACAGGTTCTTCTCGGTGGTGGTGCCGCTCTGGACGCAAATGGTGGCACCCTTGAGTTGCTTGGCAGACTTCACCTTCAGGCTCTTGGGAACCAGAAAACCCTGGCCATCAAAGAAATTTGTTGCACCAAACGTGGTTCCCAACTGGGTGTCACGGCTCATGGTCCAGGTGGTGTTGCGGGCCAGCACATCGATCTCGCCAGACTGCAGGGCCGTGAAGCGCTGCGAAGCATTCAGGGGGACATACCGAACCTTGTTGGCATCGCCCAGGGCTGCGGCCGCAATGGCCCGGCAGTAGTCCACATCAAAGCCAGTCCATTTGCCATCGCTGCCCGCGATGCCAAAGCCAGCCAAGGCGGTGTTCACGCCACAGGAGACCTCTCCTTTTTTCTTGATCGACTCCATGGTCTTGCTTGCCATGGCGGGCAGGGTCGAGACCAACCCCGCAGCCAGCACAATACTTAATAGCTTCTTATTCAACATGACCAACTCTCCTTGTGGGTTCTCGAGACAAACAACAAGCTTAATTTGCCAGTGTGCCCCAGGCAGGCCGGGAAAATCAGGGGCC
>JAGYKN010000019.1 GCA_018401615.1 Burkholderiaceae bacterium | reverse complement strand
CCCTCCTCCGAAATCTTGCGCAACTCGCCCAGAGACCAGACCTGAAACCCCCCAGAATCCGTGAGGATGGGCCGCTGCCAGTTCATGAACCGGTGCAGGCCAGCGTGGGCTGCCATGACCTCCAGCCCCGGGCGCAGCCAGAGGTGAAAGGTGTTGCCCAGCACGATCTGGGCGCCGAGTCGCTCGAGCATCGATGGCGAGAGCCCCTTGATGGCCCCATAGGTGCCCACCGGCATGAAAATAGGGGTCTCCACCACGCCATGGGGCAGGAGCAGACGGCCCGCGCGGGCTTGGCCATCGGTGGCCTGGCATTCGTAAAGCGGCATGAAGGCCTACTCTATACTGAGAGCCTGACGGACCCAACGTATCCAATAAACCCAACGTATCTTTAACCACCCCGGAGTGTTGACGTGTTGATCTCCCCTGCATTTGCCCAAGCGGCCCCCGCCGCGGGACAAGATTCGCTGATCGGCTTTTTGCCGCTCATCCTCATGTTCGTTGTGCTTTATTTCCTGATGATCCGCCCACAGATGAAGCGGGCCAAGGAGCACAAACTGCTGGTCGAAGGCCTTCAAAAGGGCGACGAGATCGTCACCGCCGCTGGCATCGTGGGCAAGGTCACCGATGTCGACACGAGCTACATCACGCTTGAGGTGGCCGGCGGCGAGAAGGCCGTGCAGATGGTCATGCAGCGCCAAGCTGTGCAGACCCTGCTGCCCAAGGGCACCATCAAGACCATCTCTTAGACCAACCCGCCTCACATGAACCGCATCGCCTGGTGGCGGCTCGTGGTCATGGGCCTGGCCCTGGCCTTTGGCCTGCTCTACAGCCTGCCCAATATCTTTGGCGAGAGCCCTGCCGTGCAGGTCTCCACCGCCCGGGCCACCCTCAAGGTGGAGCCTCGCGTGGCCGACCAGGTGGAGGCTGCCCTGGAAGCAGCCGGCGTGCCCCACAAGGGCGTGATCTGGGAGGCCAACAACACCGGCAACACCGTTCGCGCTCGGTTTGACAACACCGACCTGCAACTCAGGGCAAAAGACGCCATTGAAAAGGCTGTCAATGGTGGCCTGCTCGCCGGTGTGAATGCCCCCTATGTGGTGGCACTCAACCTCATATCGGCCTCGCCGCGATGGCTCTCTGCCCTAAACGCCCTGCCCATGTACCTGGGCCTGGACTTGCGCGGGGGGGTGCACTTTCTGCTCGAAGTCGACATGAAGGCCGCGCTGGCCAAGCGGCTCGATGCGGTGGCGGGCGAGGCCCGCACGCTGCTGCGAGACAAGCGCGTTCGGCACAACGGCATCAGCCGCAGTGGCGAGACCGTGGAGATCCTCTTTCGAGACGAGGCCAATCGCGCGGCCGCGACTGAGCTGCTCACCACCACCCTGGCAGAGATGGCCTGGCAGCCAGCCACCGCCGGGGCAGACCTTCTGCTGCGTGGCAGCCTGCAATCTGCTGCTGCAGCCGCCGTGAAAGAAACAGCCCTCAAACAAAACATCAGCACCCTCTCGAACCGAATCAATGAACTCGGCGTGGCCGAGCCCATCGTGCAACAACAGGGCGCCGAGCGCATTGTGGTGCAGCTGCCGGGCGTGCAAGACACGGCCAAGGCCAAGGACATCCTCGGGCGCACCGCCACACTCGAGATACGAATGGTCGACGACAGCCCTGAGGCCCTCTCGGCGTTGGAAGCCGGGCGCGTGCCTGCGGGGCTCGAGGTCTATACCGAGCGGGGTGGCCTGCCCTTGTTGCTTAAAAAAGATGTCGTGCTCACGGGAGAGAGCCTCACCGACGCCCAGGCCGGCTTTGACTCCCAAAATGCGAGCCAGCCGGCTGTGCATCTCACCCTCGATGGCAAAGGCGCCCGGATCTTTCGAGACGTGACCCGCGAGAGCATCGGCAAGCGCATGGCCATTGTCTTGGTGGAAAAGGGCCAGGGCGAGGTCATCACCGCGCCGGTCATTCGGGGCGAGATTCCCGGCGGACGGGTGCAGATCACTGGCAGCATGACAAGCGTTGAGGCGGCCGAGACCGCCCTGCTGCTGCGCGCCGGTTCGCTGGCCGCACCCATGGAGATCATTGAAGAGCGCCTCATTGGCCCGAGCCTGGGCGCAGACAACATTGCCAAGGGCTTTAACGCCACCCTCTGGGGCTTTGTGGTGATTGCCATCTTCATGGCAATTTATTACTCGCTCTTTGGTGTGGTCTCGGTGCTCGCGCTCACACTCAATTTGTTGCTCTTGTTTGCACTCCTCTCGTTGCTTCAGGCCACACTCACCCTGCCGGGCATTGCGGCCATGGCGCTGACCCTGGGCATGGCCATCGATGCCAACGTGCTCATCAATGAGCGAGTGCGAGAAGAAATTCGAGATGGTGTTGCCCCTCAGGCCGCCATTTCCACAGGCTATGAGAAGGCCTGGGCCACCATCTTAGATTCGAACATCACCACCCTCATTGCGGGTGTGGCCTTGCTGGTCTTTGGCTCAGGGCCCGTGCGGGGCTTTGCCGGTGGTGCATGTGCTGGGGCATCCCCACCCATGTTCTCGGCGGTTTCTAGCTGAGGGCTGTGAACCTCTATTACGGTGGGCGCAAGAAGCTGGCGCGCCTCTCAGTGGGTTAGGCAGGGTCAGCGCGCGCCATGGAGTTCTTTCTGCCCCCGCCAGACCACTTGCCCATGCGGCACGCCGTGATCTTGAATGTGGTCCGAGCCTTCTGTTCTTGGCCGCTGGTCCTCATCGCTGTAAGGGCCTGCATTTAGCATCGAATTTACGCGGCACGGTGGAGATCTCCTACGCACAGGCCGCGCCGCTCGAGAAGGTGCGAGACGCCGTTCAGGCCATGGGCCATGCAGATGCCCAGGTGCAAACTTGGGAGTTCTCGAGATTTGCTCATCCGGCTGCCGCTGCGTGGTGAGAACAGCACTCCAGGCTGAGGAGGTCTTCAATGGCGAAGGGCCCCGCGCTGGATAACCCTGCTGTTGAGCTTCGCCGCGGAGTCTGTGGGGCCTCAGGTGGCGAAGAACTCGCCATTGATGGCGTGATTGCCCTGATCTTCGTGATCGGGTATCATAGATGACTCGGCTATCTGGCGAGTGGAAGTTTGCGGCTGCCATTGTGGCCAATCTGCAACACGACGTGGACTATCCTTGGCTTTTGCAGCCTTCCAGTGGGAGTTTTCACCTCGGTGCTCGCTGCGACCCTGGCGGTGCTGGGTTACTCCGTCAACGAAAGCGTGGTGGTGGCCGACCGCATTCGAGAGAGAACTGCATGCGCAGGGTGAGCGTGCAGGAGGCAGGATCGACAACGCGATCACCCGCACCATGAGCCGCACCATCATCACCCACGGCACCACCGGAGACTATGGTGCCATGCTCATCTCGGGGCCCCGTGCTGCACGGCTTTGCCCTGGCGCTCACCATTGGCATTTTGTTTGGAATTTATTCGTCCATCTTCGTGATGGCGCCCATCACCCTGTGGCTGGGCATCAAGCGGGAAGACTTGATTAAGCCGGTGAAGAGCAAGGTACCTGGTCTTTGGAGATTTGGACTTGGATGGCACCTCGTCTTAGAACCAATTTCTAATTAATGAGGCCTCTAGCCCAAGAACTAAACCGAAAAACTAGATCCACAACCGCAGGTGGTGCTTGCGTTTGGATTTTTGATCACGAACTGCGCGCCTTCGAGGTCTTCTTTGTAGTCGATCTCAGCACCCACTAGATACTGGTAGCTCATGCTGTCGATCAGCAATTGCACCCCGTTCTTGTCCATCACGGTGTCGTCTTCGTTGATGGCTTCGTCAAACGTAAAGCCGTATTGAAAGCCCGAACAGCCACCACCCTGCACGAAGACCCGCAATTTAAGTTCGGGGTTGCCCTCTTCATCGATTAGGGCCTTGACCTTGCCAGCGGCAGAGTCTGTAAACACCAGGGCCACCGGCATGGCAACTGGGTCGGGCAGAAGGGATTCAGTCTGGACGGAAGCGTTCATGGTGTTCCTCGATGGGTGAATTTCTAGCCCAATTCTCCTCCCGCCTTGGGCTTACTGCAAGGGAGACCCTTGAAACTGCCTCAGTTTGTCAGGCGGCGGCTCCCAGGGCAGATTCGAGGGCATCCCCGAAGTCCTGTAAGCCCATCACCTCAATGTCTTCGGCCAGCCTCCAGCGGGCATCCCCGGGGGTCACCACGACCTTTCGTCTGGGCGAAAGATCGGCACAGGCCAGATGAAAGCCTTTGGTGAGTTTCGGAGCCACGGCCCGCTTGACCTCAATTGCCCAGAGCTCGCCGCTGGGTAACTCTGCAAGGAGATCAATCTCCGCGCCTGCACTGGTCCGGTAGAAGAAGATCCGCCCGCGGTCACCCAAACACTGGGCAGCGGTTTCGCTGACAAAGGCTTCCCAGCTTCCACCCACAACGGGATGGGTCAGGAGCGCGTCCGCCGTCTCAATGCCCAGCAGGCCATGCAGAAGACCCGGGTCACGGATATGAGTCTTGGGCGTTTTGACCAGGCGTTTACCCAAATTGCCATGCCATGCTGGCACCTGTCGCAGGAGCATGAGGTCCGTCAGCAGAGAGATGTGGTGTTTCACCGTTTTCTGGTCAATTCCAAGGCTTCGGCTGAGGGCGGCCACATTGACTTGCGCCGCCTGTTGATGGGCAAGCATCACCCAGAGGCTGCGCAGATCGGTGGTGGAGATGCGAGGCGCAAACTGAGAGATGTCACGCTCCAGGTAACTGCGAACAAAACTTCGGCGCCAAGCCAGACTGGCGGCATCGGTCTGAGCGAGAAAACTGTCTGGAAAGCCGCCACGCAGCCAGAGTTGTCCTTGCTCACTCGGGCTGACCTCAGAGCAGGCCAGGGGGAACAACTCGGTGTAAAGAACACGGCCTGCAAGTGTCTCGCCGGATTGCTTGAGCAATTCCAAAGACGCTGACCCCAGCAGCAGATACTGCCCAAACTGTTTGCCCTGCCGCCTGGCCTCATCAATGAGACCTCTGAGTTCTGGAAAGAGTGCGGGTCTGCGATGCACTTCGTCGATCACAACCAACCGGTGCTGCTGCTGGCTCAGAAACAGCCTGGGATTGGCGAGCCTTGCCTGGTCGAGCTCCGATTCAAGGTCAAGGTAGACATAATCTGAATCAAAAGCCTGGGCCACCTGCAGTGCCAAGGTGGTTTTACCCACCTGACGAGGCCCAAGCAATGCCACAGCCGGAAACTGGCCGAGGCCTTGCAGCACAGCGTGAAACGCTTTTCGGGGAATCATTCTTGTAATAATAGAACCACACTCCTATTTTTACCATGAAAAATGGTGTGCATCGGTGGGGTTTGCCCCCAGTGCCCCGATGGCGGCTGGGCTATCCTCTGCTCCATGACCACCAAACACCTTGTCTATGTGGATGGCCAAGAAGGCACCATTCACGGGCCTCAAGATCCACAGCATGCTCGCTGGGCGCTACGATCTTGAGGTGCCTGTGCATCGCCCCAGATAAGCGCAAGGACCCTGCCACGAGCGGGGTTGCCGCCTGCTAAACGAGGCAGAGGTGTCTTTATGCCTGCCAGATGACGCCTCTCGGGAGGCTGCGAGTCTGATGACCAACCCGCCCGCCTCTTATCGATGCCAGCACTGCCCACTGAACCGACCCAACACTGGGCCTATGGCCTGAGCTGGCCCCGGGCAGCGCAACTGATTGCGAGCAGCAAGCGGTGTCCAACCCCGCCGCTATGCCACGGCCTTTGTTCTTGCTGGGCCCGCCCGCTCATGGATGAGGCTGTTGCCCTGACCATGGCCTGGAGGCATGTTCATCCACCGGCTATCTGGGTGGCGGGAAAGATGATCGAGGCTCACGAGGCGGGTGAAGGGATCCGGAGCTTGATGCGCCTCGCCTGTGCGCTTGGGCCTTCCCATGAGCACCTGCCAGAGATGACCTGCACAGCCGCCTGAGTGCCGCGCCAATTTTCATGCCTGTTGTGGGCCCGTTTTTCAGGGGCTCACGGTGAGCATTCCACCTCGATCTCACCGCGCTGAAACGGAACCCTGCGCGTCCCCTTCACGCCTGGCTCCGGCCGAGCGTTACGCACATGAGGCCTTTGTGCGGGTGATGCCCTTGCAAGACCCCTGCAACCCTCGCCCATGGCTTTTTTCGATACCCAGCGCTGCACGACACGAACTTGAGCATTTTCTGTGTTTGTTATACAAACAGGCCACTGCGGCTTGCTTGATAACTTGGGGAAAGGGTGAGCGGAGCAGCTGTGCAAAACATGAACCTGCCTGAGCTGCGAAGAGGGGGCTGGGCTCTGGTCAGAGCTACACCCTAATCCAGCCCTCTCTTTCTAACGCTTGAGAACTGCTTGCGCTTGTGGGCCTTGTGCAGACCGACCTCTTGCGCTCAACCTCGCGGCACGGCGTGATCGCTTGTGCTTTGGAGAGCACGGCTTTAAGGTCTCGTCGTAGTCGACCAAGGCACGTGAGGCCATGGCGCACGGCACCGGTTTGCTCCGTCTCGCCACCGCCATGCACATTGACCATGATGTCGAAGGTGGCCAGATAGAAGATTGAGGAAGGCGATCATGCGGCCAGTCTCGCGGGCAAAGTACTCATCGAGCGGCTTGCCGCTGACAGCCAGTCGGCTGTGCCTCTTGCCTGCTTTTATAAACACGCGCGCCACTGAACTCTTTCGGCGCCCCGTTCCGTAGTTGTATTCACTGACCATTGTTTGGTGTCCTCTTGTTCGGTTAGATGGGGAGCACTTGGGCTGCTGGGCTGAGTGCGGTGGTAATGCCTGCGTAGACCTTGAGCTTGATCATGGCGCCAAGCGGCCCCTTTGGGCAACATGCCTTTACGGCAACTTCAAGGGCTCGGCCCGGGAATCCTCTTGCATCTTGCCGAAGTTGGTCTCGTAGATGCCGCCAAGAGCCTGAGTGGCGGAAGTACTTTTATCTGTTGCCTTTTGCAGTTCGACCGCACCTTTGTCAGCGTTTACCACCACGATGTAATCGCCGGTGTCGACGTGAGGTGAATTCGGGTCGTTTACCGCGCGCGAGGTACCGATGCGAGCCGACCGAGCACTTCTGTCGGTGGCGTTTGACCACGAACCAGTCGCACGACATCGTGCGCCTCGGCTGAGAACGTCTTCATGATTCCTTTTCCTGACTCGCCCAGTCCTGCGGTTGTTGTTCCACAAATCAGACTCGAGAGAACTCCAGCAAGGATAAGGGTTTTCGGGGCACTTGACCAGCGAAAGGCTGAAAGCAGCCGGCGATGAGCCAGGCCGCCCGAAGGCATATGAAAGAGGGTGGCGGTCTGTATGCCGCTTTGTGCGCCGGGTTTGTTGCAAACACACAATGGAACCATCATCAGTCCAACTGTCAATGAACCCCTCAATCGTTGCTCTGTCGGCCAAAGGTCCTAATACTTGAGGCACTCACGAAGTGTCGTCTTGTGTTTGTGACACCAGAAATAAATAAACCTTAGAGAACATTGAATGAAGAAGTACATTATTGCTGCGGCCGTGGCCGCTGCGGTTGCAGTTCGCCATGGCGCAGGTCACGATCAGGAAAGCACTGACTTCACCCCTTTGCCAACGACACGCGTTTGCCATCGGCACCATTGACCGGCAAAGCAGTTCCACCTCGTAATTAACTCAACAGGCGGTGGATTTCTTCAATGTCGCTCTCAACTTTAGGGGCAGCGGGAATATCTCGGTGGCGGACTTTTTCCGTTCTTCGTGAACCAAAGTATAGACGGCAGTCTCCGAGCCCTCGTGTCGTGATCGCTGGACTGCCCTCTCTATGGTTTTGGTGAATTCAAGGTGGGACGATTCGGATCACCTGCTGACGGCTACGGTGGTTTCTCAGCCGGGTGAGGCACTGCCGAATATAGTTGGTACCTCAGATTCGACAAACTTCGACCTCGCTGTTGGCACCCTTGCGATGATCAGACAATCGCTGCACCGGTGTTGCTACCGCTGTTGCAGCAGACGGCGGAGACATGGGTCGTCAACCGGTTAACCAGTATTCCACCCCACCATGAACGGCCTTTGGCGTCACCGCCGAGTACATCAACAACAGCATCAAGAGTGGCGCTGCGAACTCGAGAGGCTTCAGCAGCAGAGACTCCATCGCGGCTGGCTACACCGCAGCGCCCCTTGGCGATCAATCTCACGTGAACTCACAGCGTGACGCGTTAAGGTCACTACCGCCACCACCAACCCAGAAGCTGACCTCACATTCGTGGGTCTTCGCAGCAACGCAGGTGTTGCAGTGCTGATGGTGTCCCATGGAATGCGTGGGAGGATAAAGCTTCCAATGCAAAGAATGACATTGATGTGACCAACTTTATGTCCAGGTCCCGCTTGCGCCACCACGCTGTCATCTTCGGTACGACGGTGAAGACAAGCGACGGTACTGCTGCTGCCAAGAGAGATCATGATGGCTTCCAGGTCGGCGTTCGTTATGCACTGAGCAAGCGCACCTTGCCTATGTTGTGACAGGAGAAAACAATAGAAAGGCGCTGCAGCCACCAACCAAAAGAGAGACAGCACCGCAGTCGGTTCAGTTCACTCGTTCTAATCCACACTGCAGTCCCTGGGCTGCGTGAGGTGTTAGAAACCAAACCCCTGCCTGAGGCGGGGTTTTTGCCGGTTGTTCACTGTCTAACGCTGCCCGAGCTTTGATTCAACTGAGCCTGCCGATCAGCCAGCCGCTGCCGCTCTTCATCATCTCGCGCTTGATCCAGCTGACGCTGCAACGCTGACACACGCTGCTGCTGGGGATTGGGGCGTTCGGGGTTTCGTGGGTCTCTGGCAGCAGATGACTTCCTGGATCAGCATGTGTGTATTTAGTGGATCTGCGGCGTGTCCTTGCCAAGGACACCCCTGATATTCAAACTGCAACTTTCGAGGAGGCACACCCCAGAGTGTGCGAGGAAACCGTGGTAGCACCTAGCAGTGCACAACAGGGGCGTTACGCCCGCTCAATAGAAGCAAATCTACAACCTAAAAACTTATGGGACACCAAATCGAACCATATACGCCTTCGGTTGTGGGACCCCTTGAATTTCCAGGGTTTCCCTTGACCAAAGAAATCGGGGATTTGAAACTTTAAAAATCAATCGTTCCCAGCCTGAGACTCCGATTTTGTTAGGCAGGATGGTTCTGATAAACAATTTCCGAGTCAAAATTTATCTTGACCCATTGAAGTACGCCTAAGTAAATATCTGAACTGCCCTGAGTTTTGCGGAGGCTCCTACCTTTGAGAAGATGGAGCCATGAGCAGACAAGCAAATATCCCCTGAGCTGCGAGAGCGTGCGGGATTCGCATGGTCTACGAGAGCGTGAACATCATGAGTCTCAGTGGGCAGCCATTGAGTCGGTGGCTCAGAAGATTGGCTGCACGGCCCAGACGCTGAGGAACTGGATTGCCAAGACAGAAGGTAAGGCCGGTTGATGAGGCGGCCAGTGCCCTTAGGGTCAAGGCGCTCGAGCGAGAGGTTCGAGAGCTCAAGCGAGGTTTCAATGAGATTTTAAAGCTGGCAAGTGCTTTTTTCGCCCAGGCGGAGCTCAGACCGTTTGTGCGCGTGGGCTTTCATTGATGAGCATCGAAGCCGTTTGGGGTTGAGCCGATTTGCAGGGTTCTGCGAGTCGCCCCGTCTGCCTACAGGCGCCATGCGGCACGGCTGCGCAATCAACTGCGACCTGACAGGCCAGATATGAAGCCCCCGCGACGGTGATTGAGTGCGCTCTGGCGAGCCAACCGCGAGGTCTACGGGGCCAAGAAGGTCTGGCGGGCACTGCATCGGCAGGGTATCGCTGTGGCCCGTTGCACCGTCGAGCGCCTCATGCGAGACCTCGGGCTCAAGGGGGCGAAGTACGTGGAAGACGGGTACGGACCACCTGGCCTGACCCCCGAAGTTTTCGCTAACCCACTGGATCGGTCAACTGCAACTTCACCGCACAGCGCCCCAAATCTCAGCTCTGGGTGGCTGACTTCACCTTTGTCTCGACTCTGGCAGGGCTTTGTACATATGGCCTTTACACGATGTGTTCTCCTGGTCTATCGTGGGCTGGCGGGTCAGTCGCAACATGAAGACAGACTTTGTTCTGGATGCCTTTGAGCAGGCGCTCTGCGCTCGGCAGCCCGACACGGGTGACAAGAGCGGGCTGATTCACCAGCGACAAGGGTTTCAATACGTCTCCATTCGCTACAGCGAGGCTCTCTCTCAGGCTGGCATCGAGCCCTCGGTGGGCAGCACCGGAGACACAGCCATGACATCGCTATTGACCATCAACGGCCTTTTTTTGGCAAGACGGAGCTGTTCGGAAAGAAAGGCCCTGGGAAGACCGTCGAGGCGCTGGAGTGGGAGACTCTCAATTGGGTGCATTGGTTTAACCAAACACGCCTGCTTGAGCCCATCGGTCATATTCCGCCGGCAGAGTTTGAGGCACTACTGAACGTAGTCAGCAGGAATGCTTAACAGCTGCATGATTAAAACCAATCAGCCTCCGCAAACCCGGGGTGCCCATTCGGCCTCTGCGCGTTGCGATGCCATTTGAAACACCCTTTAGACTCGAGGAAGCGCGAGCCTGATTGAAAGTTTGAAAGTAAAAGCTTCATGCGCATCGCCCATATGGGATCAAATCAAGATCCCCGCGATAAATTAAACCTTCTGAAGGTTGAAACTTTATTTAATTCAGTTAAGTCAAAACCAAGCGTTTCGACTTTGCAAAGAGGTAGCTCTTTAAAGCCTTACTTTCAACGTATCCGATCATTATCGAAGCTGAAGGAGTGTGGATGATTCGGCTTCTTCCTTCATAAGCCGCGCTTTCGCGTCTTCAATTGACGGCAAGACATGTTCCCCGAGTAGTTTCACTCGAGAAAATTTCATGTAGGAGGATCGTCTGCTCTCCTTCAAGGTCTGCGCCAAGCGCAACTTGATGAGGATTTGTTAACTATTCTTATCCGATTGCCCAAACGATTACCTCGATGACTTTCAGCGACCTGGCTACCGATCTCTTCGCCCTGCCAAGCAACGAGACGAAGCCTGCTCCTTGACTAGCCGCCATCATGGATAACAGACCAGAGCCTGCCCCAATTTCGAAGACGAGTTGCTCCTCCTTAAGGCTCTGTCACTATTCCGTCGAAGTAGGCTTGATTTCGTTTTCGTTAACCATAGGATGTGCTAAATCGGGGCAATCAGGCTGGCAACCCAGTCTCTTCCTATGTGTGCGAAAAGAGCTAGGAGCCTTTTTTGATTGCTTCATCAGCAAACTCTTTAACGCCTCCTCCTCTCTTTGTCTCTTTACAAGGGCACTGACATACTCTTTTAATATGATCTCATTGCAGATCATGGAATGGGCTCTGCATAGTCTCCTATCGCAACATCGAACGCTTCGATAGACCATCTTGCCCTTGCTCTACCCCAAATAGCATCGACGCTTTTAGGATCTCTTTAGCATTTCACTAAAGAGTGTCTCGCCTCACGGAAATCACCCTGATGTAGCTTCTGATTCGCAGTGAACAGTAACTCTTCAGATTCATCTACCGGAACAGGTGGCTTTGTGTGAAAGCTTATAAGGGGCAGCGTGAGATAAGCGGCTGGAGTTCTTGCGCTAACTGGAACGGCACTCGAGCTTTAATGCTGGAGCATACGTACCCGAGCGGTGGCTGGATCAAGATGGTGGCGGCGGAATCGAACCACCGACACGCGGATTTTCAGTCCGCTGCTCTACCGACTGGAGCTATCACAAGATGCGAAGTGACATCGCGGCGTTGGGCCATGGATTTGCCCGCCTAACCCACCCCCCCACTGGTCGAAGTGATTGATGCCCCAGACCATGGCTCCGGCACACCACCTTGTGCTCGTAGAGGGCGACCAGGCTACCCAGTTGCAAGGCGCTCAGCGCATCGAAGCCAGATCAGGCTGCCAGCCGCCCGTAGGAGCGATGGGGTGTCAGGGCCGACACCTCAGAATCCTTCTGCCCCCGGGGTGCAAGGCTTGCCTGCGTCTGGTCTGCATCACGCCCCATGGCGAGTGCCTCCGATTGCGCGAGCATGTTGGCCACCAAGATGGCTGTTAATGAGTCGACCTGACCATCCTCACCAAGCGAGGGGCGAATTTTTGATGAACTCCACTGGCACAGTCTGCGTGCCCTGGTGCAGTGCAAATTGAGGTACGCATGCGGCCAGTGATGCCCACACTGCAAAAATGTCAGTCCTGTCTGAACCTCAGGGCATGCCATTCCAGTGCACTGACTTCCTGTTGACTCCATGTCGAGCTGTTGGACATAGGGCAATAGGTGGGAAAGCTGCCTCGGTAGGGCGCTACAACCAGGCTTGCGCGCAGCCCAAGAAGTTGCGAAGATTCCAAATCCCGCATAGCGCAGCCAGCGGTATTGCTTTCTTCAATCGGCGTACCCCAAGAGGTGGGCGTCCATTGCCTGTGCGCCGGCCAGGAAGTCTCAAAGGCTGCCCGCCAATCTTGGCCGCCGCCGCAAACCCCAATGGCTCGACCACACCGAGAAGCGGCCACCCACCCAATCCCAAAGGGCAGAATGTGATCTTGCCGGCACGCCGAAACTCTCTCTGGCACGACACCGCTGTGGTGGGATCGCCACCAGCTGCTGGCCCAGTTTGTCGGTGGAGCCTGCCTGCAAGAAGCCACTGCTTGAGCCGCCCTGCAATGGCCATGGTCTCTGGGTGGAAGTGTCTTGCTCGAGATCACCACCAGCGTGCGGTGTGGGTCGAGCCTGCTCAATGTCTGTCTAACATGCTGGGCATCAGGCACCGATAGAAACACCACATCGGGCCCAGGTCCCTTGCTCCGAGCGCGTCCACCAGCAATCTCGGTCCCGTGTCGGACCCCTGATGCCAATGTTGACCACTGTGTTGAGCCCCAGGCCGCGGGGCACCGATCATGCGTTAATGTAAATGGTCTGTTGCCATGCGCACGCAGGGCAGCGTGCACTGCCTCCCAATCTCAGACCCCCAGGGGCCCATTTGACCGCCCACAGAGACATGTGCAAGGCCGCGCTGCTCTGTGTGATTCACGATGTCACCAGCGGCCATGGCCTGCAACTGGCCAGGCAGGTCGCAGGGCCCGCGGCCATTCAGAGCACCGACCTCGGCGCCCAGTCGCTGGTGCTGGGCACGTAAGTGTGATCCCGCAGGTCTGCACGAAGGCGGCGGTCGCGCGGCTGCGTTGATTTCAAGAGCCCTTCAGAGAAGGAGTACTTGCCGCCAGGATACCAACCGTGCCCACTGTGGCCGCGATTGTGGGGGTGAGCCGCGAACTGAGGGGCAAAAATCGCCATCGCTCCTATTGTCACCCAGAAGGCGCAGGCGAATGGTCTCGGCGGCAGCGGCCATGCCCATGCTTTGCGGTCACTGTCACCATGAGCCACAGGCCAACTCTGTAGCGGGGTCGCATGCCCAGGTGGTAATGGGCTGCTCCATCGGAGCTCACTCACGCGGATGCATCGTGCCAGTGTGGGAAAGTCATGCTGTCTGCGAAGGCTGTATCGAAGCTTGAGAGCAGGGGGATCTTGTTTTATGTCCAGGTCGCCCACCCGAATGCGGGTGGGGCCGATGCCACCCGCCCCGCCAATCACCACAAGGCTGGGTGAGGCCGGTGCGCGCAGGCAGTGCAAGAACAAGTGCCCTTTGGCCCGCCGGTCATCACAGGCATCAATCCAGACCACAGGGGTTGCACCTGCGCCACCGTTCACAAGCTCCGTCACATTCCTCGGGGGTGTGTGCTCGTCGACCATAGAGGAGAAGGGTCGGTGCAATGGAGAGCAACCGGGATCGGCCATGGCCTGCACCTTGGCCTGTCCCAGGTCTGGGGTGGCCTGCACCTGCCGATTTAGGTTGGACCTGCCACGTGGTCCATGTCGATGTTATCGAGGCCCTGTACGCCCAGATCGCAAGTGGGCCTCGGCCGCCCATGCACCCACGCCACCAACACCCACCACCGCCACAGTGCGCTGTTCTGAGGCGGGCAGCTTCCCGAGAGGGGAGCCTTGCGCTGCTCGCCAAGGTCGGCAATGGCTCGCCAGGGCCATGTGGCCTTAGGGCAGCAGAATGGAGGAGCCGGTGGTTTGCGCCTGAGTTCTGTGTGGGCCTGCACGATGTCTGCCAGTTGCCAGAGCGTAGCTGCGCAATCGTGATTTTAATTTTGCCGCTTGCCACCATCTGCAACTTCAACTCGCCGGCCGTCGATTCCAACTCCTTCACGGGTGCCGTGTAGGGCATGAGAGAAGGCCGCGTGACGAAGAGATGGCCGTTGAGCTGAGCGAGGTCCAGAGGAGGCACTGCCCGAGGCATTGCCAAAAGTCACCATCAGCCCGTATTTGCGAAGGCACTGCAATGATTTGTCGAAAATGGCTCACCGAGTCATAGACCACGTCCACGCCACGGCCGCTGGGTGATCTCCTTGACCCGTGCCACAAAGTCTTCTCGGTTGTAATTGATGATATAGGGCTGCGCCGGCAGCCTTTGCAAGCGCCATTTCATCCGAGCCCACCGTGCCAATGGCCTTCATTGCCCATGAGCTTGGCCCATTGCATGCAATGAGGCCCACGCCACCGCTGCTGCATGAAACAAAATGGTGGTCTCTTTGCAGGTTTGCTGTGCGGCGAAAGAGGTATTAACTGTCATGCCCTGGAGCATCATGGTCATGCCTGTCTCAAAGCCATGGCCTTGGCAGTTTCGACTCACAGTTCCAGGCATCACCCTGGCTTCGCACAGAACCCATGGGCCGACTGGCATAGGCAACGCGGTCGCCTGCCTTCACATGGCTCGCCACGCCAGGGCCCACGGCCTCGACCACACCAGCACCTCCATGCCCAGACCGGCTGGGCAGGCTTCCGCGGGTACACCCCGCTCTAAAGTAGACATCAATGCTAAGGGCCAACAGCATGGTGGCGCACGAGCGCTTACTGGGGCCTGGCTGGCTAAGGTTCACATCCACCAACTGCATCACATTGGGGCCACTGGTCTGCCGAATCTGGACTGCCTTGGTCATGCTGCTTCCGTAAAAGCACCATAATAGTGGTTTGCCGGCGGTGGCGCGCCCTTTGCGCGCTCTTCATCAGGAAAGCGAACAGACCCCCTTATGGTGACATTCAAAATGGGCCAACATCCAGCACCGAAAGGCATTACAAGATGGAGCCGAGGTCGCATTTTCAACCCGACTGATCAAAGAAATCACGGTGGCTTAAGATGGGCGGCGGCGACCCGGCCATCAACCCCTGGCATGCGCCTTCCAACATGGACAAGGCGGAGACGCCAACATGCCCAAAGACAAGGTTCAGATGCCACATCAAGCGTGGCAGTGGCCAGCGCCTGATGGCGTTGATTACGAGGAAATCTGCCATGAGGGCTGGCGGTGAATGCCGGCGCGGCGGGTATCAGGGAATCGTCTCTTCACTGACAACCGCACCTTCCGAACTGTGGCCGAGGTGCGCCATGCCTTGCCAAGTTTGGGGCAACCTGGGCAACAGATGGTTCGGTCTCGTTCATGTTCAAGCACTGCGGCCAGATGCTTGCTCCGGGCACCTCAGAAGATGGAGGTGGCACTCGAGGCCGGCGCCGAGGACATCATCACCGACGATGAGGGTGCCATCGAGGTGCTCTACTGGCCCGCTGACCTCCGGGCCGTGCGGGCTGCGCTCGAGGCCATCGCGGGCCTGTAGGCCTGAATTGGCTGAGGTCACCATGCGCTGACGCCCACACAGAACTCACAGTGGCGACGATGGCACCAAATGCAAAAAGCTGCTCGAGTTCCTGGGCTGACTCACGATGTGCAGGCGGTTTATTCAAATGTGGTGATTGCATGAAGGTCTTGGCTGGCGGCGGGGGCCGAGAGCATGCAATGGCCTGGCGAATCGCCTCGCTCTCGGGTGCAGGTATGTGGCCCCGGGAAATGGCGGTACTGCGAGCGATCCAGACCTCATCAACCTGCCAATCGACCCTGCCTGAGCAGGCCAAGCGGCAGACTTTGTCGAGCGCTGCGAGGGTGTGGTTTGACCATCGTGGGCCCTGAGGCGCCCCGGCCGCAGGCCTGGTTGATTTCCTTTCACGAAATCTCAAAATCTTTGGCCCCACCTCAGGCGGCTGCCCAGCTCGAGGCCTCCAAAGACTTCGCTAAGCACCCATGAAGTGCCACTGGATTCCCACTGCGGCCTTTGAGACCTTCTCCGACGCCGCGTTGCCCGCGCGCCTATGCCACCGAGCAGAGCCGCCGTCAGCCAGGTCTGCCCATTGTGATCAAGGCCGACGGCCTGGCCCGGGCAAGGCGTAGGCCCCGGCCCTGGGTTAAGGGAGGCCCACGCTGCCATCGATGACATGCTGCTGGAAACGTTTGGCCAGGCGGGTGCCTGTCTGGTGACGAAGATTTCTTGGAGGGCGAGGAGGCGAGTTTATCGTGATGTGTGATGGCCAAGACGCACCTGCCCTGGCCACCAGTCAAGACCACAAGCGTGGGTGACGGCGACACGGGCCCCAAATACGGTGGCATGGGGCCTACTCTCCCGCTCCCGGTGGTCACGCCCAGGGCTCCGGGCGTGTGGATGCGCGAGGTCATCCGGCCAGTGCCCAGGTTACTGCTCGCCGAGGGCACCCTACACCGGCTTTCTAAGCCGGCCTCATGATTCATCAAGACGCACCCAAGGCGTGGTGGAGTTCAACTGCCGCCTGGGAGACCCCGAGACCCAGCCCATCTTTTTGCGCATGCGCGGCGACTTCACCTTGTTGGTGGAAAAGGCCCTTGAGGGCCGACTCGCACAGGCTGAGACCATGGCCGATAGCCTCTGGGACACTCGACCTGCGGTTGGGGTGGTGGTGGCCGCGCAGCACTATCCGGATGCCCCCCGCACCGGCGACCCCATCACGGCCCTGCCCACCAACACCAATGACGCACGCGTCTTTCATGCGGGAACCACCATCAAAGAAGGGCAGCTTGTGACCAGTGGCGGGCGGGTGCTCTGTGCCACGGCCATGGGCAACACCCTCAGAGACGCGCAGGCCCAGGCCTACAGACTCGTGGATCAAATCACCTTCAATGGCATGCACGCGCGCCGCGACATCGGCTGGCGGGCCCTGAAGTGATGAACCGCGCGCAGCCCGCGCCATCTGCCGTCGTGGTGGGTGGCGGCATCCTGGGGTCATTGAGTGCACTTGCCCTCTCAAGGCTGGGCATCGACACCCGCTGGGTGGGCCCGCGTGAGCCAGCGCAACGAGACGATGCTGCCCAGGCCCGCGCCTATGCCTTGGCGCCGTCCACCGTGCGCCTGCTCGAGCGGCTCGGGGTCTGGGGGCATCTAATTGATACGGCCCAGCCGGTGGTGCGCATGGAGATCTCCCAGGTGGCCCCGCGCGCGCGGTTTGATGTTCTCGCCGCAGACCTGGGCGAGCCCGCGCTTGCGCAGATGGTGGTCCACGCCGATCTGATGGCCGCCTGCGAGGCCACGGTTGAGGCTGGTGTCTCAGGCCTACAGCGCACCGAGGCCCCTCTGGCCGAATCGGACCTCATCGGCTTTCGAGACAACCTGGCCCATCGCCCACTTGGCGCCTCGCTGGTGGTGGCTGCCGATGGCGCGCAGTCTGTCCTTCGCCGCCGCTCGGGCCTGCTCTGGAGTCGGCGCGACTACGGCCAACAGGCGGTGGTGGCGGCCTTTCGAACCGAGCAGCCCCACGGCGGGGTGGCGTGTCAGTGGTTTGGGCCAGCCGGTATCTTGGCCCTCCTTCCGCTGCGCGATCCACAGGTGGTCTCGATGGTGTTTTCAGTTGGCCATGCCACCGCAGCAACCCTCATGGCCGCCTCTCCACAAGACCTGGCGGCGCGCATCGGCTCCGAGAGTGGCCATCGATTCGGTGAACTGCAAGCGCTCTCAGAGCCCACCGCCGTGCCGCTTGTCATGATTGCAGTCAACCGCATGGTGGCTGGGCGCATGGCCTTGGTGGGCGATGCGGGGCACACCGTGCATCCCTTGGCAGGTCTCGGTCTGAACCTTGGCATGCAGGACCTGCTGGCCCTGGAGGCCCAATTGCTTGCCGCCCAGACCACCCAGGGGGTCAAAGGATTTGACCCAGGCGCTGGCCGAATCCTGCGAGCATATGCGTGCAATCGCGCCGTTGCGGTTCCAACTGTTCAGTGGGGGCTCGATGCCCTGTATCGTTTCATGAGCAGCAGCCTGCCGGGACTGCCGGCCGCGCGGGCTTGGGGCATGCAGGCCATTCACTCTTTAAAGGGATCAACATGATCAAGCGCATTTTGCTGGCCTCTGGTGTGTCAGCCGTACTTCTGGCCCAACTGGTGCTGAGCCCACCGGCCTTTGCCCAAAAAGCCCCCACCCCAGAGCCTGCCTCGCCTGCGGTGACCAAGCAGGTCAAGTCTTCTGTGGAGGCCTGGCTCAAGGGGCGCTTTAAGGTCGACGCCGTCTCCAAGACCGCCATGCCGGGCCTGGTGGAGGTGCGCATTGGCAAAGACATTCTCTATGCCCACGAAAACGGGCAGTTCGCCCTGGTGGAAGGCCAACTCATTGAGCTCAAGTCGGGCAACAACCTCACGGCGGCCCGCATGGAAGTGCTCCAGGCAGTGGACGTTAGCAAGTTGCCCTTGGACCTTGCCATGAAAACGGTGCAAGGCGATGGTGGCAAGGGTGCTCGCACCATTGTGGTCTTTGAGGATCCCTACTGCTCGTTTTGCCGCAAGTATCGCGCCGTGCTCATGGACATGGAAAACGTCACCATCTACACCTACTTTTATCCCATCTTGCGTGCGGAATCGACCACCGTCTCCAAGAATGCTTGGTGCGCAAAGGACCGCGAGGCCGCCTGGGAAGGCTGGATGATGGGGGGCAGGGAGCCCGCCGCGGCACCTGCGAACTGCGACTTCCCCAAGGACAAGATCCTCGCGCTGGGCAAAGAGTTGGGTGTGCAGGCCACCCCCACCACCTTTGTGAGCAGTGGCAAGCGCCTGCAGGGTGCCTTGGGCAAAGAGGCGCTTGAGGCTGCCCTGAAGTCGCCCTAAGCCCCCTAAGCCCCCTTAAGCCCCCTTGATGCAGGCCGTTGATTTCCAGCAGTTTCTGGGCCTTGCCCGCGCGGGGCACAACCGCATTCCGCTCGTGCGCAGCCTTCAGGCAGACCTCGACACGCCGCTCTCAGCCTATTTAAAGCTTGCGGCTGCACCCAATAGTTTTCTCTTGGAGTCCGTTGTTGGCGGCGAGCGGTTTGGCCGCTACTCTTTTATTGGCCTGCCGGCCCAGACCCGCATCGAGGCCCGCGATCGCGAGATCTGCATGAAGGTGGCCGGTGCGCCGGATTTCGTTCTCAAAGGCGATCCGCTTCAGTTTGTCGAGGCCTACCTCTCGCAGTTTCGGGTGGCTCGGGTCGAAGGTCTGCCGCGCTTTGCGGGTGGGCTTGCGGGCTACTTTGGCCACGAGACCATTCGTTACATTGAGCCGCGGCTCAACACCCCCGCGGCCAAGGCCCGGCCAGACCCCATGGGCCTGCCTGACGTCTTGCTGCTGCTCACCGAGGAGCTGGCCGTCTTTGACAACCTTGCCGGCCGCCTCTCGCTCTGGGTCTATGCGCAGTCTGGCGACCTGTTGAGCGGCGATCAGTCGCCAGCGCCTTGGCCAGAGGCTCGGCTGCGCAAGTCCTACGAGGCCACCATGGCCCGGTTGGATGCGCTCGTGGCGCAATTAAAGGCTCCCTTTGAGCCACCGGTGGCTCAGGCGCTCGCGCCCACCGAGATCTGCAGAGACTTTGAGAAGGCAGACTTCCTAGGGGCCGTGGCCCGCGCCAAGCAATTGATTGCCGCGGGCGATGTCATGCAGGTGGTCATTGGCCAGCTCTTGAGAAAGTCCTTTAAGGGGTCGGCGCTCTCGCTCTATCGGGCACTGCGGGGTCTTAACCCGTCGCCCTACATGTACTTCTACGACATGGGTGATTTTCAGATTGCAGGGGCCTCTCCTGAAATCTTGGTGCGGCAAGACGAGGCGGCCTCAGGCGCGACCCGCGTGACCATTCGCCCGATTGCCGGCACACGCCCCCGGGGCCAGACCCCAGCACAAGACCTCGCCTTGGAGCAGGAGCTTCGGGCCGACCCCAAGGAGTGTGCCGAGCACCTCATGCTCATCACGAGCCTGGCCCACACCGGCTTGATGGGCCGCATTGCGCAGACCGGCACGGTCAGGTCAACGAGCAGATGGTGATGCGAGCGTTACTCCCATGTGATGCATCTTGTCAGCGATGTGGAGGGCATCCTCAAGCCGAGGCCTCGGCCATGGATGTGCTGCGGGCAAGCTTTCCAGCGGGCACCCTGAGCGGGGCACCCCGAGATTCGGGCACTCGAGATCATCGATGCCCTGGAGGAGCCACCTGTCAAACGCAGCCTCTCTCGGCGGGGCCTGTGGCTACCTCTCGTTTACTGGTGAGATGGATCTGGCCATTGCCATTCGAACAGGTGTGATCAAAGACCAGACGCTCTATGTGCAGGCTGGCGCCGGCATCGTGGCCGATTCTGTGGCCGAGAGCAGTGGCAGGAAACGGAGAGCAAGGCGCGCCGTGATGCGGGCTGCAGGAGATTGCCGAGGGGAAAGGGCTCGAACCGCGGGCAGACCTGCCCAGTTAGGCTCGTCAGGCCAGCCCTCGCGGCTGCTGATCGACAACTACGACTCCTTTACCTACAACCTGGTGCAGTACTTCGGGAGTTGGGTGTGGAGATTCACGACCGTGCACAATGATGCCCATACCCGTCTCGGCCCTGCTCGATCGCCCGGCTGCTGAGCGGCCGCATCGCGTGCGTGTGATCTCACGGGCCCCTGCACGGCCCAGCCGAGGCGGGCATCTCGGTGGCTTTATCGCTCAGGCCGGCTGGCCCAGATGCCCAGGCCGCATCCGCTGCTGGCGTCTGCCTGGGCCAGCGTCAGGCCATTGGTGCAGCCTTTGGTGCAAACGCGTGGTGCCGCCGCAAAATCCATCATGCATGGCAAGACCTCACCCGCGTGATCCACCGCGGCGAGTGTCTTTGAGGCCTGCCCTGCCCGCTGACAGCAACCCGTTATCACTCATGGCCATCGAGCGGGCAGGCCTGCCGTCGTTTCTCACGTGACGGCCTGGACGGAGACACACAGCGAGATCCTTGGGCCACACGGCATGAGCGATTGCCACATCCACGGTGTGCAGTTCACCACACAAATCCATCCTCACAGAAAAAGGGCGCTGCCTGCTTCAGAACTTCTTGGAATGCCCCTCTGGCATGCTTTGTATGCTGAACTCAGTTTGCTGGTCAAGGCCCCGGACTGAAACTTGCTGGAGAAGATGTCGTGATAGTGGCACCGCATCGCCATCAGGCGGCTGAGAAATGGCCGAGCCCGCCACAAAGGTGTCTGCGCCTGCTGCGGCGGCTACCGCAATGTTTTCCACCTTGATGCTACGCCGCATCCGACCTCAGGCCGAATCTGGCTGGCCACCCTGGGCAAGGTGCACATCAATGCGGGCCCTGACAGCCTTGATCTTCTCAAGCGTTGATGGAATGAAGAGAAGCCTGTCTCCAAGCCTGGGTTCACGCTCATGAGGAGAATCATGTCGATCTTTCCCATGACCCAGTCGAGGTGGTCGAGCGATGTGCCCGGATTAAAGACGAGCCCGCCCTTGCAGCCTTGGTCGTGGATGGAGTTGCGAGCTGCGGTCGATGTGCTGCAGAGGCCTCGGGGTGAAAGGTGATGTAACTGGCGCCCCGCCTTGGCAAAGTCGGTGATCAGGGCATCCACGGGTGAGACCATGAGATGGACATCGATGGGAATTTCCACGTGCGGTCAGATGGCCTTGCAGACAAGCGGGCCCACCGTGAGGTTTGGCTTTTACATGGTGGTTGTCCATGACATCGAAGTGAATGAAGCCCGCACCAGCGGCCTCCACGGCCTTGACCTCTTCCCCGAGTCGGGCGAAATCAGCTGAGAGGATGCTCGGTGCAATGCAGTGCGGTAGTCTCATGTGTTGCATGTGTCCTCCTAACAGTTTTTTATTTTTTGCCGCGCATGGTCCAGACCACCAACCCGATGAGTATCGTCAATGCAATGCCAGCTTCAAGCAGGATTAGCCACATCGTGTGTTCTTCCTTTTTAAGACGATACGCCAAGTTTGGCATCACCGCGGTCCTGTGTCTGGCCCTGGTGGCCCCTGCAAGTTCCCAGCCCACCATGGGGGTGTTCGAGCCCTTGTCCTTTGCGCAGCTCGAGGGATGGGCCGAAGACCCCGTGGACCAAGCCTGGCCCGCCTGGATGCGGGGCTGCACCGTCTTGCCAAAGCGCGGTGAGCCCTTTGCCAGTCTGTGCGCCCAGGCGCAGCTGGTGCCGGCCGACGATGCCCAGGCCATTCGCAATTTCTTCGAAACACAGTTTGTGCCGCATCGCCTGCTTGACCCCCAGGCGCCCGGAGGCGGTCGCCACAACACCGTCACCGGCTATTACGAGCCCGAGCTCAGGGGCTCGCGTTCGCGTTCGGCGCGCTTTAACACGCCACTCTATCGGCCCCCGCCAGACCTTGTCACGGTCGATCTCAACGGCCCCTACCCGGAGTTGCGCAAGTATCGTCTGCGCGGCCGCCTCATCCAGACGCCGCAGGGCGAGACGGTGGTGCCCTATTCCACCCGTGGTGAGCTCGAGACCCAGGGCCTGCTCAAGGGATTGGAGATTGTCTATGTCGAAGACCCCGTCGAGGCTTTCTTTTTGCAGGTGCAGGGCTCTGGCCGAGTGATTTTGGAGGATGGCTCGGTGGTGCGCCTGGCCTATGCCAATCAGAATGGTCATCCGTATCGGTCCATTGGACGTTGGCTCGTCGAGCAAGGTGAACTGAAACTCTCCGAGGCAAGCATGCAGGGCATCAAGAAATGGCTGGCCGCCAACCCGCATCGCGAGAGTGAACTGCTTCATCAGAACCCGAGCATGATCTTTTTTCGAGAGCGACCCGCCGGCGTTGCCCCTGCTGGCCGCGCCGATGGTGGTGGCTTTGGTGATGGCGATGACGGCCACGATGGCCCCATTGGCTCACTGGGGGTGCCCATCTCAGCGGGACGCTCGATTGCGCTTGACCCGCGCTATGTCGCGCTCGGGCTGCCCGTGTTTCTGAGCACCCAATTGCCCACTGGCCCCACGCGTCGTCTGGTCATGGCGCAGGACACGGGCTCTGCCATTGTGGGCCCGCATCGGGCCGATTTCTTCTTTGGCTCGGGGCCGCAGGCTGGTGAGGTGGCCGGGCGCATGAAGGCCCGGGGCGAGATGGTGGTGTTGCTGCCTCGGTAGAATTGGTTCATGACGCCCGCCACCGAATCTGCCTCCATCAGCCTTACACAGGCCCTCACGCAACTCGTGGCCCGCCAGGATCTCTCGCGAGACGAGATGCTGGGCATCATGCGCCAGGTGATGTCGGGCGCGGTGCCAGCCGAACAGCTCGCTGGCCTGCTCATGGCCCTGCGCGTCAAGCGTGAGTCGGTCGATGAGATCGCGGCTGCAGCCCAGGTGATGCGAGAGTTCGCCACCCCTGTGCCCATCAACCTCGAGGACATCCCCAATCTGGTGGACCTCTGCGGCACCGGGGGCGACGGTGCCCACAGCTTTAACATTTCCACCACCGCCATGTTTGTGGTGGCTGCCGCTGGTGCCAAGGTGGCCAAGCACGGGGGCCGAGCTGTGAGCTCCAGCACGGGCAGCGCCGACGTGCTCGAGGGCCTGGGGGCCAACATCCACCTGCCGCCCCAGCAGGTGGCCCAGTGCATTCGCGAGGTGGGTGTGGGCTTCATGTTTGCCCCCAACCACCACACCGCCATGAAGCATGTGGCGCCCGTTCGAAAGGCCCTGGGCGTGCGCACCATGTTTAATATTTTGGGCCCGCTCACCAACCCCGCGGGGGCCAAGCACCAACTCATGGGCGTATTTTC
The DNA here is from genome assembly GCA_018401615.1 of Burkholderiaceae bacterium. Taxonomy (GTDB): domain Bacteria; phylum Pseudomonadota; class Gammaproteobacteria; order Burkholderiales; family Burkholderiaceae_A; genus Hahnella. The sequence goes on along the minus strand of JAGYKN010000019.1, from coordinate 2,706 downwards.
CACCGACCTCGTGCGCACCCAGGCCGAGGTGCTGCGCAGCCTGGGTTCAAAGCATGTCTTGGTGGTCCATGCCCGCAATGGCCTGGATGAAATCACCATCGATGGCGAGACCTTCATGGCCGAACTCACCCCAGAGGGCGACATCCATGAGCGGCTCATCTTTGCCCAGCAATTCGGCGTGCCCGCCTACAACGCCCAAGACCTGCAAAAAGGCCTGGGGGCCAGAAGCCTTGATGAGGCCAAGGCCTGCATGGCCTTGGCATTGAACAACGCGCCCGGCCCAGCCCGAGACATCGTGATGATGGGACGCTGAAAGGGCCCTCTGGCCGCAGATGGCCAGCAGCCTGGCTGATGGTATCTGACAGGCCAAGGCTGCGTCAGAGTGGGCGGCCAAGGCCAAACTCGCTGGAGTTCGTGGCCTTCACTGCGTCTGCCGCACCTGCCGCATCTGCTGCAACTGCCCCGGCCCAAGTGGCAAGGTAAGCGAGCATCGATATCCTTCAACGATTCTGGCCACCTACACAGTGAGGTGGCTGCAGCTAAGGCGGTCTGTTCGGGTTTGAATAGATTCAGGCTGGATGTGACAGAGGCGGCGGCAAAGGATACAAGACATGCGCCCCGCGGCTTTCTTCTGGCCCCAAAAGACAAGCAACGCCAAGTGGTCCGCCCGCGGTGATTGCAGAGGTGAAAAAGGCAAGCCCCTCCAAGGGTGTGATTCGTCGCACCTTGATGCAGCTGAGACTCGCCGCCCAGCACGAACCGGCCAGTGGCCTGCTGTCGGTGCTCACGGACTGCGATTATTTTCTTTGTGGGTCACCCGATGACCCGTGTGCACCAAGCGCGGCTCGTGTTCCGCCGTTGCCGCGCAAGCGACTCCTCGTGGACCCGTATCAGGGTTCATGAGGCCTTGCCTCTGGGGCGGACTGTGCTGCTCATTGCAGTGGTACTGCGGATGCCCAGATGCAGGAGCTTCGAGGCCACGGCCATGGACCTTGGCAGGCTACTGGATACGTTCCTGGTGGAGGGTGTACGATGGCGACGAAGCTTCTGAGTGGCGCACCTTCAGACTGCGTGCATACGCCGCCCGTGGGCACTCAACAACCGCTCGCAACCTGCAATACCTTCGAGTATCTGTCTGCGCACCACCATCGACCTGCCTGATCGGGTGCCGTCGGGGAAATTCTGTCACTGAGAGTTGCATCTTTGCAGGCCCTAGATGTCAAGCTCCATGGTACATGGCATCAATGCCTTCTTGGTGGGAGGCCATGGAGGCCAGCCACCCCCGCCAGGCACTACAAGGCTTGTTTCGAGAATTGGCGTCGCAGGAAGACGCCTAACGCAGGGCGAGCTTGAGCTCGTAATAGAGCCGCCCCAACCACTCGCGGATGGCCTCTGAGCCACGAGAAAACGCACCTGCCTGTGGGACCAAGTCTAAAAAAGTGGCCGTCTGGTTGGGCACCTTAAAGTCCACCCGATACGGCGTCACGATGAAGCGCTCAGCCTCAAAGAGCCGCTGGGCGCGGGGCATGTGGAAGGCCGAGGTCACCAAGATGATTCGCTGCTGCTCAGGGGGCAGCAGGGCGCGCACGGCCTTGGCCTCTTGCTCGGTGTTTTCCACCTCCTTGGTGAGCAGGGTCTTGTCTGGGGAGACGCCAAGCCGATGCGCCGTTTGTTGCAGGCGCTGGCCTTCGTTTAAGCCCTCTTGCTCCCAGGGCAGTTTGCCACCGGTAAAGACGAGCACCGGCGCCTTGCCCGCGGCCAGGACCTCGAGCCCACCAAAAAACCGATCTGGGTCGCCCCACTCAAAAATGCTGGGGTCTTCCGCGGGTGGGCTCAACAACATGCCACTAAGAATCACAATTGCATCGGCCTGGGGAAGGCTTGCCGCGTGGGTGCGCATGGTGTGCCCCTCGACCGCTCGCCACATCGCATTCGAGACCAGAGGGGTGGAAAAAAACCAGAGCACCGCGAGTGCCGCGACCATCAGTCCGCGAGACCTTCGCAGCAGTGCCCAGACCAGGAGCAGCATGACCAGGGCCAGCGGAGAGACCAAAAGGGGCAGCAGTTTGTGCAGATAGATCATGTGGGTGTGACGTTAGTTGAGTGGGGTGAGGTGGTGGGGGTGAGCAGGGCTTGAAGCACCGGGCGCAGTTGGCTCGCCCAGTCGGGGCGCCCCTCAGAGCATGACACCAACGCAAAGTGGGCCAGGGTGCTGCTGTTGTCCAACACCGAATTGGCAGGCCGAGGCGCTGTGGGTGCAGTGCGGCCAAGGGCCTGCATGCTGCGCTCATAGTCTGCCGTGCTCACGGCGAGCACCTGGTCATCAGACTGAATCCGCCAGGGTTGCTCGGGTGCAAGTGCGCGGGCCTCGGCCAATAGGTGCTGGGCAAAGGCGTGCCAGGTGGTGTGGCCTGAGGCGGTCAGGTGAAAGAGACCGCGCCGAGGTGATTCGGCATCCTGCGAGGCGGGCCAGCTCGCGCAGACCTGCAAGAGGCTCTGCGCAAGCCACTCTGCGCTCGTGGGCGCACCATGCTGGTCATTCACCACACGAAGTTCATCTCGCTGCAGGGCCAATGCCAGCATGGTCTTGACGAAGTTCGCGCCGTGGGCCGAAAAGACCCAACTCGTTCGAAAGACAAGCGCGGGGTGGCCTGCAGTGGCAGCCAAAAAGCCCTTCTCGCCCGCCGCTTTGGTGCGGCCATAGAC